>JAXDME010000100.1:0-16895 GCA_034666285.1 Gemmatimonadaceae bacterium
ACTTCAGAAGGATGGATCGCTCTATTCATCTCGTCGTAGTTCAGTTCAAGCCGCGAAAGGGCGACTACACCGCCAACGTCGAGCGGCTTGCCGGGATATTCTCGCAGATAGATGCACTCGACCCGCGTCCGGACGTTGCCGTCTTCGCCGAGACAGCCCTTACCGGATACTTCGTCGAAGGTGGTGTTCGCGACGTCGCCATGACAGCCGGCGCGCTCGCTCGCGATCTTCAGGCGCAATACGCCCGAGCTGTTACTACCCCCCGGCCCCTCGATGTTTGCATTGGGTTTTACGAGGTGTGGAACAACGCTTTCTATAATAGCGCGCTCTATGTGACTTTGGGTGCAGGAACCGATGAGCCGGTGATCCGCCACGTCCATCGGAAGCTCTTCCTGCCAACCTACGGAATGTTCGACGAAGAGAGATTCGTCGACAGGGGCTTCGAGGTTCGGGCATTCGACACTGGGTGGGGCCGCGCCGCCATGCTCATCTGCGAAGACGCCTGGCACAGCCTGACCGGAACTGTCGCCGCGCTAGATGGTGCGACAACGATATTCGTACTTTCCGCATCCCCCGCGCGTGGAGTATGGCCGCGCGAGGACGAAGGTCCGGTGCCAGCGAACCTCAAGCGGTGGGAACGCCTCGCGCGCGACATCGCCGAGGAACAGGGAGTGTTCGTGGCGCTGGTCAATCTCGTGGGGACGGAGGGCGGGAAGACGTTCTCGGGCGGGTCGATCATCGCGGGCCCCAACGGGGATGTACGAGCGAAGGCGCCGTTGTGGGACGAGACGATCATGACAATCACGCTCGATCCGCACGACCTCACCCGCGCGCGCTCTGACGCCCCGCTGCTCACCGATCTGCAAACGATGATGCCGCACCTGATGCGAACCGTAGATCGCATCCAGGCGGGGGAGCGTTTGGTTCTCAGTTATGACGAAGGCGCATCCGACGGCGGACCGCTCACTCCGCTCGACCGCAGCTCGACGGGCGAACGAGCCGACGCGCCTTCCACCGAAGAAACCGCACGGACCTCGAAAGCCCGGAAAAAATCCTCGAAGACGAGCTTGAACGGGAGCGAGCCGATCACGGTGCTGCGCATGCCCGATTCACCGGGCGGGCCGCCGCCCGTCGCGATCGATGCCCAGCTCGCGGCTGGGTGGCTCGTGTCGTTTCTGCGCGAAGAGTTCGAGCGCCGGGGATTCGAGAAGGCCGTCGTCGGACTCTCCGGCGGCGTCGACTCCGCGGTCACTGCATTTCTCTCGGCGCAGGCCCTCGGTCCGGAGAACGTCATTGCCGTGCGGATGCCGTACCGCACGTCGAATCCCGAGTCGCTCGCCCACGCCCAGCTGGTGATCGACAAGCTGGGAATCGAGTCGCGCACTATCGACATCTCGCCGGCTGTCGATGGCTATCTGTCAAACGAGCCCGACGCGGATCCAGGGCGCAGAGGCAACGTCATGGCCCGGGAGAGAATGATCGTGCTCTTCGATCTCTCGGCGAAATACAAAGCGCTGCCGGTTGGGACCGGCAACAAGACAGAGAGACTGCTCGGGTATTTTACGTGGCACGCGGATGATTCGCCGCCGATCAATCCTCTTGGCGATCTGTTCAAGACGCAGGTCTGGGAGCTTGCGACATTCCTGGGCGTTCCCGAGGTGATCGTGAGCAAGCCGGCGTCAGCGGATCTGATAGAAGGTCAGACCGACGAGCGGGATTTCGGAATCCGCTACGCGGAGGCCGACGAGATTCTCAACTGGCTGGTAAGCGGCTACAGTCCGAGTGCGCTCGTTGGGCGGGGCTTCGACCCGGCGAAAGTCGAGCTGGTTCGGAAGCGTCTGGCCGGCACTCATTGGAAGAGAAAGCTTCCGACGGTCGCGATGGTGAGCGCCACTGGAATCGGGGAAGCGTACCTGAGGCCGGTCGACTACTGAGCGGCGCGCTATCTGCTATTTTTGGAAGTCCAGTTTGACCAGCCCGCCGGAGAACAATGGCCACCAGAACGCTTCCCGAACGCAAATCGTCCTCAGGACCCGGCGCGAATCTCTCATCCGAAGAGCTCGTCGCGGCCTACCGCAACATGCTGCTGTCCCGGCGGCTGGACGACAAGGAAGTGCAGCTCAAACGGCAGAACAAGATCTTCTTCCAGATTTCGGGAGCCGGGCACGAAGCTGTTCTGACGGCGGCCGGTATGGTTCTGAAGCCGGCGTACGACTGGTTCTACACGTATTATCGCGACCGCGCGCTCTGTCTCGAGTTGGGGGTTACGCCGGCCGAGATGCTGTACGAAGCCGTAGGCGCTGCGATTGATCCGGCCTCCGGAGGCCGGCAGATGCCGAGCCATTGGGGTCACAAGGCGTACAATATCGTATCGGCATCTTCACCGACCGGGACACAATTCCTTCAGAGTGTCGGCTGCGCCGAAGCCTCGCTGCGTGCGAAGCTGCTGAACATCTCGGAGGGGTTCCAGAAAGACGAAGTCGTGCTGGTCTGCACGGGCGAAGGGACGACCAGCGAGGGAGAGTTCTGGGAATCCCTCAACAGCGCCGCGAACCTCAAGCTGCCCGTCGTTTATCTGGTCGAGGACAACGGGTACGCCATCTCGGTGCCGGTTGAAGTGAATACGGCTGGCGGGAGCATCTCGAAGCTCGTTCGGTCTTTTCCGAATTTCTACATCGAGGAGGTGGACGGCTGCGACCTGCTCGCCAGCTACGACGTTATGCAGCGCGCGGTCGAGTACGCCCGGCAGCGCAAAGGACCGGCCTTGGTGCACGCGCACGTGATCCGCCCCTACTCACATTCACTCTCCGACGACGAGACGATGTACCGTCCACCCGCCGAGCGCGAAGCGGATGCGGCGCGGGATCCGGTGACCCAATTCCCCAAGTGGCTCGTGGCAGAAGGGCACGCAACCGAAGCCGAGCTCAAGCAAATCCATGAAGAGGTCGACGCGATAGTGCTCGCGGCGACCGACGATGCGTTGGCGCAGCCGCAGCCCTCAGCAGAGACGGTGTACTTCGGTGTCTACTCGCCCGATGTCGATCCGACGGGAGAACAGTTCGACACTGAAGACGATCCACAGTTTTCGGGTGATCCGACGACCATGGTCGATCTCCTCAACGCGTGCATGAAGGACGAGATGCGTCGTGACCCGAAGATCCTAGTCTTCGGCGAGGACGTCGCCGACGTCTCCCGCGAGGAGCACCTCGGCAAGGTCAAGGGAAAGGGCGGTGTGTTCAAGGTTACGTGGGGATTGCAGAAGGAGTTCGGCGGAGCGCGCGTCTACAACTCGCCGTTGGCCGAAGCGAACATCGTCGGTCGGGCCATCGGACTGGCGGTTCGCGGATTCAAGCCGGTCGTCGAGGTCCAGTTCTTCGACTATATCTGGCCCGCGTACATGCAGATCCGCGACGAGCTGGCGACGATGCGCTGGCGCTCGAACAACAATTTTGCCGCGCCGGTTGTCGTGAGGACGACGTACGGCGGATACATTCGCGGCGCGATCTACCACTCGCAGACGGGTGCGTCGATCTTCACGCATTGCCCCGGGCTTCGCGTGGTGTGTCCCGCCACGGCGCTCGACGCAAACGGGCTTCTGCGCACTGCCATCAGGTGTGAGGACCCAGTGCTCTTTCTCGAGCACAAGCATCTCTACCGGCAGACGTACAACAAGTCGCGGTATCCGGGGCCCAACTTCATGATCCCTTTCGGAAAGGCGAAGGTGGTGCGCGAGGGGACGGACATCACGGTGGTCACCTATGGCGCTACGCTCCAGCGCGCGGTCACGGCCGCGAATGCCGTGGCGGAAAGCGGAATTTCGGTGGAGGTGATCGACCTCCGGACCCTGAGCCCATGGGACCGTGAAACGGTGTTCGCGTCGGTGAAGAAGAACTCACGCGTGATCGTGGGCTATGAGGATTCGATATCGTGGGGATACGGAGCCGAGATCGCGGCAGCGATCGCAGATGAGTGCTTCGCGTGGCTCGATGCGCCCGTCAAGCGGGTGGCATCGGCCGATACCTTCGTCGGGTACGCACCGCAGCTCGAGGACGCGATTCTTCCGCAGGTGGCGGATTTTACGCAGGCCTACCGGGAGATCATGCAGTTCTGAGCTTTTTGCTACGAGGCTGCGGTTTTTCACCCTGAAATAAGAAGGCGGCCTTTACAGGCCGCCTTCTTATTTCTCGAGCGCTGATCGTTCACTTCGGTGGAACTGCCCCTGAGGAACCCCCGGCCATACCCGGCAGCTGTGCCGCCGTATACGTCGATGGAACCTCAAAGATTTTTGGATCAGTGTTGACCCAGCTGACGCCGATGACTTCGGCCGAGCTGTTGGTGACGCGTGTCTGGCCCTGTGCGATTATTGTGGCGCTGCTTGCTGCCCGCAACGGCGTTCCCTTGGGCAGCTTCTGCTGAACAGCCTTCATCTTGTCGCCGAAATCCTTGTTAGTGGCCCCGAAGATGGCGGCCATGTCGCCACCGGTGAGGGTGGTAAACGGGTTCAGGTATCCCTTGATGTCGTTTGCGTAATAGGCGTCGTTGCTGCTCGCGATCTTCACTACCTGCTGCTGGCCCATCGCGCTAATTGTCATCGTCATTCCGGTGGTCACACGGTAATGCGAAGTCGGGTGCCCGAGGATTGCCGGACCGGCTCCGAGGCTGTCAACATTCGCGGAAGTCTCGGAGAAGTCCATCTTCATCCCGCCCGTCTGCTGGGCTTGAGCAACCATTTCCGCCGGCCTTACGCGAAGAAACTGGTTCTTTTTCGAGTCGAGATACGTGATCGTCTTGCCACTGTCCGTCACGATCATGCTTACGACACTGTCAGCGATTGGAGTCACTCTGGTGGCGGCTCCCTTCAGCGTCATGTCGAGTCGCATCTTGTCGGCGGTGCCAACGGCGTGGCCTACGATCACTCCCGTATCAGGCGTGCCCTGAACCGAGCTCGTCATGCGAAAATCCATCACCAGATTCTTTCCGGCATTTTGGGCGACCGCGGCCGAGAGTGGAGCGAAGACGAGCATCGCAGCGACAACCGCGCCTGGAGTAAATCTCATTCTGAAATCCTGAGCTGTATGTAGAGTGGAGAGAAAGTCCCCGGAAAGACGTCGTGCTCGTCAAAGGGGTAACCCACAGACGGGCTTTAGTGCCCTGTCCGTGGCCACCTCAGGGAGGCGACGATCGATGCGGCCAGAACCGCACCAACTACGCCGAGAGACGCTACAATCGGCAGGTGGACGAAGTGCTCGAGAAGCATCTTCCCTCCGATGAAGACCAGGACAAGCGACAATCCCAGCTTGAGGTAGACGAATTTGTCGACCACGCTCGCGAGCAGGAAATAGAGCGCCCTCAATCCAAGCACCGCGCAGATGTTCGATGTGTAGACAATGAAGGGATCGCGTGTAACTGCGAATATCGCCGGGATCGAGTCGGTCGCAAAGATGATGTCGGTGGTGTCGACGATCAGGAGCACGATGAACAGCGGAGTAGCTGCGTAGCGTGACCGGCCTTTTTTGTCCGGCTGGCGAACGAAAAACTTGTCGCCTCGATAGTCATCGGTTACCGGCACGACTCGCCGGGCCAGGCGGAGTATGGGATCGCGCTCGGGGTTGTACACATCTTCGTCTTTCTGGAACGCCATCCTCAAGCCCGTGAAGACGAGGAACGCACCGAAGACGTAAAGCGTCCAGGCAAATCTGGCCACCAATGCAGAGCCGGCGATGATCATGAAGCCGCGCAACAACAGCGCGCCGATGATTCCCCAGAATAGAACGCGGTGCTGGTATTTCTCCGGCACCTTGAAGTAAGTGAAGATCAGAACGAAGACGAAGATGTTGTCGACCGACAGCGCGTACTCTATGAGGTATCCGGTCAGAAATTCGAGACCCGACTCCTTCCCCATCGTCTGATAGATCGCGAACGCGAAACCGAGTGAGAGCGCGACCCAAACTGCGCTCCACGTAGCTGCTTCCTTGAGGGAGACTTTTTCCGATCGACGGTGAAGGACGCCGAGATCGAGCGCGAGGATCGCCAGGACGACGACGTTGAAGCCAACCCAGCCCCAGAGACTATTCACGCTCGGGGGCGGTCAGGGGATGGGCCGTCAAGCTAGCGGCGCTCTAGAGCGTCGCGGACGTCGAGAAGTATCTCGAAGTACAGCTGTTCCCGGCGATAGGCGAAATCGAGAGTCGCCATCTGTGTCTGATCGCCCGACGCTTTTGCACGGTCGAAGGCTTCCCGATACATCTCGTCGAGGTTGTTCAGAATCGTTGTGCGCGTGCGTGACATGGACTCGCTCTCCGGACTCAGGGTCCCGCGGTTGTCGATCGACGTAAGACCGGCGATGCGCGCAAGCGCTGTCTCCGGATCTTCATTCTCGAAGATCAGTTTTTTCGCAGCCCCAAGCGCGAGTCTGCGTGGATTGAATGGTGTGGTCACTGCAAATGGTACCGGTTGCGCTCAAAGGTAAAGCAAAGACCTGAGCGAACGCTAACCCTTGACTGATTCAGGTCGCGAGATGGAAACGGGGCGGAAAGCATCGCTTCCGCCCCGCAAAGCGTGCAGCGATTACTGTTTTCTGTCGCCCTTGTCGCCTTGTCCGGGCTTTGATTCCTTTTTTGCTGATTGCTGCCGGTCCTTGCTCAGCGACCGTCCGACATCGTCGGACTCCTTGAATTGTCCTTCTTTGTCCCTGCGAACGTATCTCTTGTCCCCTTCATTTGGCTCGATGAGCTCCCTCTTGTCCGCCACGACGACCTCCGTTTTCGGATGGCCTCAAAAAAGGCATTAGCTATGCCAGTACCGAGGCGTGCTATAAGTGATGGAAAACAGCCTCAACAACAGGTCTGCCACCTTTGAGGTGCTCCACGACAATTCGTTCCAGCAACGCCGGCGTGACTTCGGCGTACCACGTTCCCTCAGGATAGACGACGATGATCGGACCGTTGCTGCAGACGCCGAGGCACGGGGTCTCACCACGCTTGACGCGGTGCGGGCCGAAAAGCAGGTCTTCGCGGTCAAGAAGGTTCGCGAGCAGAGAATAGATCTGGCGGCCACGGCGGTCCGGCGAGCAGAAACCCCCCGTGCATACCAGCACGTGACGCGAGTACGGCTCCATCTGCGGCTGCGACGCGACGCCCATGACCCAAAGATACACGTGACTAGCGGCGCTTCTACTTGCACGGCCGCGAATTCCCCGTGATTATGCTAGAAGCTCTCCGTTTCGCGAGAGAACCATGGGGGCGACAATAACAACCAAGGCATCGGGTATCGATCCGGGAATAGCAGGCAAAGGTTACGTGCATCCAGAAGTGCTGGTGAGCACCGAATGGCTCGCGCAGCACCTCGACGACCCGAGTATCAGAATCATCGAGAGCGACGAAGATGTGCTGCTCTACGACACCGGCCACATCCCCGGCGCGCAGAAGGTGGACTGGCACCAGGATCTCAACGATCCGGTGCTTCGCGATTATGTATCATCGGAACAATTCGAGAAGCTCCTTCGCCAGAAAGGAATCGACGAGAGCACAACCGTCGTTTTTTACGGCGACAAGAACAACTGGTGGGCGGCCTATGCCTTCTGGGTGTTCCAGCTATTCGGCTTCACTAACGCGAAGCTTCTGGACGGTGGTCGCATCAAGTGGGAGAAGGAGAACCGTCCCTTCAACACCAGCGTTCCCGGTTACAAGAAAACGGCGTACAAGGCGCCCGATCGATCCGACGACAGGATCCGTGCCTTTTTCAAGGAAGTGCGCGAGCACTCGGCCAGTGGGAAGCCCTTGATCGATGTGCGCTCGCCGGAAGAATACTCCGGCCAGCGTACGCACATGCCTGACTATCCGCAGGAGGGTACGCTCCGCGGCGGACACATCAAAGGCGCGCGCAGCGTTCCATGGGCGCGCGCCGCCAATCCGGATGGGACGTTCAAGGATGCGGAATCACTGCGAGCGATCTACGAGAAGGAAAAGGGCCTGAAAAAAGGTGACGACATCGTGGCCTACTGCCGCATCGGCGAGCGCTCCTCCCATACGTGGTTTGTGCTCACCTACCTGCTCGGGTACGATCACGTCAGGAACTATGATGGGAGCTGGACCGAGTGGGGGAACGCGGTTCGTGCTCCGATCGAGACCGGGCCGGAGAAGTGACCGCACCGGCTCCGGCGAAAACGGCGGCGAAACCTTCGCTCATACACGTCAACTGGGTTGGTGGCCACCGCTTCGATGCCGGTCGTCCAAATGGTCCAACGGCCCGCATCGATGGCGAGGGCGAAACGGGACAGAGCCCTCCGGAAACGCTTCTGAGCGCACTCGCAACGTGTGTCTCTTACGATGTCATAGACATTCTGGCGAAACAGCGCACGCCGATCGAGTCGCTCGAGATCGACGTGGTGGGAGAGCGTGTCGATACGATTCCGCGCCGGTACAAGTACATCACTCTCAATTTCCGAATCGGCGGAAACGGAATCGAGAAAGAGCAGGCGCAACGCGCGATCGAGCTCTCGGCCACGAAATACTGCTCGGTGCGGGAGTCATTGAGGCCCGATATTCAGGTGGCGTGGACGGTAGAGATCGTTGGCGCGTAGTTGGTCAGGTGCCAACCGAACTGAACGGGGTGGGGGGGTGCCAGAGGTGCATAGGTGCCAGGCACCGGTGACCTGGCGCCGCCGTGTCTGACACCTGCCTCCCCTATCACGCCAGTATTGAGGTCTGGGTGCAGGCACCTGATGCCAGGCACCTTTGGTCGCTGGCACCTCCTACCGTGTTCAGTTCAGTTGGAAGCCGGCACCTTGTTCAGTCAGGTTTATCAGTTCCGCCGCCTCTGCGATTTGGATGCGGCGGAGTACGGCGCCCATTTTCTCTCTGAATCTTCGATCTCTTCCCGCAGTCGAAGGTAGCTGTCGTACCGTTCGGCGCTGATAGCACCATCCTGCACAGCCTTGATCACTGCGCAGCCCGGTTCGACGCGATGGGTGCAGTCGCCGAACTTGCACTCGGAGATGTGGGGGACAAACTCGCGGAAGCAGGTGTCCAAATGCTCGGACGCCAGACCCCACATGCCAACTTCGCGCAGCCCCGGTGTGTCCACGACGTAACCAGCGTCCGGAAGCGGATGCAGGAGCGCGCCGACGGTCGTGTGTTGGCCCTTGTTCACCGACTCGCTGATTTCGCCCACCCGTAGATCGAGTCCCGGGTACATCGAATTCATCAGAGACGATTTCCCGACACCCGAGGGGCCGGTGAGGACCGACGTCTTGCCCGCCAGCTCGTCGTGGAGCTCGGTCAAGCCGACTCGCTGTTTGACGCTCGTGTAATGCACGGGGTAGCCCGCTCGCCCGTAATCCGCGAAAGTCCGCTCCGTCTCCACACGATCAACAAGCTCGATCTTGTTGATGACGATGCGGGATTGAAGAGAGTTTCCCTCGGCGATGACGAGAAATCGGTCGAGCATCCTGCGATGCGGCTCCGGCTTGGCGGCGGAGAACACGATGACGACCTGATCCACGTTCGCGGCGACGATTCGCTCGCCCTGTCCCGCGCCGGGTTCACGTCTGGCAAGCTGTGAGCGTCGCGGCAGAATCTCGGCGATTGCCCATTGTTCGCCGCGCTCGTCGGCTTCCAGAATTACGCGGTCGCCAACAGCCAGCTTCTTGGTTTCCTTGCGCTCCTGCTTGAGTCTGCCGCGCAGCGATGCCTCGTGTATCTCACCGGATTCCGCGCGCACATGCCACACGCCACCGGTGCCTTTCAACACGACGCCTTCTTTCCGGATCAAGAGCTACCCTCTTGGCGCATCGCTTCCCACCAGGGGAGCTGCTCCGCCCGCTGTGCCTCTATCAGTTGATCGAGGCGAAGCTTCACCTCGTTCAGCAACATTGCACCAACCAGCCTACGCGCTTCGTCGGCGTCGTTCGCGAATGCAAGGAATTCGGTTTCGAGGTGTCCGCTAGCAACAGGATCACCTTCGCGCCACTTCACGAAAAGGAGGTAAGCCCCGAACGGACGAATCCTGTCGCCGCTCGTGTCGGTAACGATCTCCACGCTGTAGGATGCCCCATCGCTTCCCTCGAATGCCGCCGGCCGATCGTGGACGGCCATGTAGCCGCCGATTGTATTCGGGTCACCCTTCGAGTGGTCGGCGGGAAGGAATCGTCCCATTACCGGTGCCGGCGTTTGCCGACCATCTCCTTGAAGACGCTTCCGGTGAGGAACGCGAGATTCGCGGGGCGCTCCGCGAGGCGGCGCATCAGATATGGATACCACTGCGTCCCGAAGGGGACATAGACCCGCATCCGATATCCCTCGCGCACGAGTTGGTCCTGAAGGTCGCGCCTAACACCATACAGCATTTGGAACTCGAACTGATCGGGCTTGATCTGGTTCTCCTTCGCGAATCGCTTCGCCTCCCTGATCATCGCTTCGTCGTGCGTCGCGATGCCGGGATAGTTCCCATACTGCATGAGCGCGTGCATGCAGCGTATGTAGCTCGCATCGACATCCTTCTTCTCGGGATACGCTACCGTTTCCGGCTCCTTGTACGCTCCCTTGCAGATCCGCACCCGCGCCTTCAACAGATTCGCGTGCTCCACGTCGGCAAATGTTCGGAAGAGATAGCTCTGTAGGACGATTCCCACGTTTTCCCGATAGGCGGGATAGAGGCGTTGCTCGAAGAGATCCAGCGTCCTCTGCGTGTACTCGCTCGACTCCATGTCAATGCGTACGAAGGTTCGGTACTCGCGAGCGCGCTGGAGAACCTTGTGCATGGTCATTACACAAAGATCCTCCGAGATGTCCAGCCCCATCGCCGTCAGCTTGACCGAGACGTTCGCGTCGAGCTTTCGTTCGTAGATACGGTCCAGCATGTTGACGTATGCCTGGCCCGCGGCCCGCGCCTCGGCTTCGTTGTGCACGCTCTCGCCCAGCAGGTCGAGCGACGCGGTGATCTTCGCTGCGTTGAGGCGACTCACGGCCGCAAGCGCTGACTCCAGCGTCTCCCCAGCGACGAACCTGTTTGCGAAACTCTTGGCGAGCTTGTTGTTGCGGACGAACCTGAAGATCTGCTGTTGCCCGGACAAATAAAGAAATGCGCTGCGGAGCATTAGTTATCGAGTGGCTGTGAGGACGATGCTGATGAGCGACGCGCGGCTCCCCGACCGCGCCGTAAATCGAGGATCCGCTTAACGGGATACTTGCCGCCCTTCTGCATGTTTCGATCGAAGAAGTTCCAGGTTGCGAAGCTGTCGTCGCTCTCCGGTTCCAGCAGATAAACGATGAGCGCGCCACGCGGCTGAGCAGTGGAGACTATGAAGGAGCCAGACGGCAATGATTGCAACCCCCGCTCCCACCGTCCTTTGAGACGGACTTCGTGGTGCCCCTGAAACGGTCGCGGATTGGTGATGATAGAGTCGATCGCGAATGATTCTCCGCGAGCGGTCCATGCCGAGTCGGATCGGTCGACCCGGACGCCGTGGAGGCGCAGCAACGCTACCACAGCGGTGTCTTCCGGCGCGATGACATACGCAGCGGGAGGAACACGGTCGAGCGTCGAGGTAAATCTGTCGTAGACGGGCATTCGGATGGTTCTGTAGTGACCAGTCCTCCTCTCACCTCGCGGAACCCCGGGCTGCGTGAGAGACGAATCACCCGTCTTCTCCAGATCCTCCTTGATCACGTCGAGCTTAGGCGGATTGGCAATCGGCTCGGAGCGAACCGCGACTATTTGCAGCGAGTCCGGAGAGCGGCCCCACGCGAGTGGTTGACTGTCAGCGCGCGCACTGAGGGACCTGATGGCCGCACCCTTTTCGGCGACGAGCGAAAGAGCTTCCTTCACGAACGCGTATGTGGAAGCAATGCGTCGCTGGAGCGTATCGTGCGAATAGGCTTCGCTCAGAATCCCGATGCGTCCACGCACTCCATAATAATTGGTTCCGAATCGCGGCCGGGAATCGTACGTCTCCCACCCTTCAGGAACCGTCGTATCCGCGACAAGGCCGCGCCCATCGCTGACGAAGTTTCCGTAGTCGAATACTTCGAATCCGTGTCGGACGCGCATCCGGCTGCGAAGGACTGGCAGCAATGAGTCGCGCGCGTAAACACCACCGAAGACTGCGGCCGGGTTAAGCGACGGCGAATAAGTAAGCGCATAACCGTGAAAGCTTCCGTCCGTCGTGTGGAGATCGATGAAAACGTCGGGATCCCACGAGTTGAACATCTCCAGCGACGCGCGCGTCTCAGGCGCCTCGGCCTTAACGTAATCGCGATTCAGATCGAGATTCTGGGCGTTGGCGCGGATGCCAACCATCTCGGGGCCGTTCTGCTCCGTCCGGTTCACCGACTGCGGCGCGAACCGCTCGTTGCCGTCTGCATTGTAGATCGGCACCGCGATCAAGACGATAGAGTCGAGCACGTTGGGTTTGCTCGAGAACGTCAGATCGCGGAGCAGCGCCAGCAACGCGTCTTTTCCCTCGACTTCGCCGGCGTGGATGTTCCCCTGCACGTAAACAATCGGGCGTCCGAGCTGCTTCGCCGCCGAAGGCGTCGACACGAGAGGACGCGATGCGATGATGTACGGAATCTCCCGTCCCTCGCTTGTCTTACCGATCGACCCAACGACAATGGGCGCCCGCAGTTTACGCAACGAGTCGAGGAAGCTGCGCACGTCGCTGTAGTGGGATGTCTCCCTGTAGTTCGTGAGCTCGGCACGGGTGCGCGGGTAGGACGCGGGGCCGAGCGACCCGGGTGCTGCCCCGGAACAGGCCGAGAGTCCGGTCACCAATGCAGCTGCAGCCAGAGAGCGCATCGTTGGAGCCGCTTTACCGCTCACCCGCGCTCGTCTGCGTAGAACGACTGGTTTCGACGCGCCATGTCGAGCAGCAGCTCAGCGGGCTCGAATCTACCCGGAAAGCGCGCATTGAGGTCTTCGAGCCGCTGCACAATGATCTTGATGCCGAGTGCATCCATGTAGCGAAACGGTCCGCCGCGAAAAGGCGGAAAGCCTATTCCGAATACCGCTCCCACGTCGCCGTCGCGGGCCGAGCGGATGATTCCGTCACTCAGGCAGCGGGCGGCTTCGTTCAGCATTGCGAGGACCGTGCGTTGTTGAATCTGCACCGCTGGCATCTCCGGAAACGCGGGCGGTTCCGGCGATGAGGGCGCGATCGATGGCGCCACAGGGATGCTTCCGGGAGCGAGGAAAATGCTGTAGACCGACGGATCGACTTCGCCCTTCTTGCCTTCCTTGTCGTACGTGTAGAAACCTTTCTTTGACTTCCGGCCGTACCGTCCGGCTGCGACAACTGCCTGAATCGATTTCGCGGGCTGGAGTCGCTCCGGGAAAGCTTCGGCCATGATCTTACCGGCCTTTGTCGCGACGTCGAGTCCGACTTCGTCGATGAGTGTGATTGGCCCCACCGGGAATCCGAAATCGACGAGCGCCCTGTCGATGATGTCGACCGCGACGCCCTGGTCCAGCAGAATTCCCGCCTCGTTGATGTACGGCGAGAGAATACGATTCGCGTAGAAGCCGGGTCCGTCGTTAACGACGATGACGGTTTTTCCGAGCTTCTTCCCGTAAGCGACAACGGTCGCGGTTACCTGCGGGTAGGTGTCCGGCGTGGTGATCACCTCCAACAGAGGCATCTTCTGCACTGGAGAGAAAAAATGCATGCCGATTACGCGCTCCGGCCTGCTCGACGCCTGCGCGATCTGTCCGATTGGAATCGTGGATGTATTGGTAGCGAAGATTGCGCTTGGGTGGATTGACGCTTCCGTCTCGCGCAGCACCTGATGCTTCACTGCCAGATCTTCGAACACGGCTTCTATCACCAGATCGACATTGCCGAATCCTGAGTAGTCGACAGTTCCGCCCAGAAGAGCCATGTAGTCACTGTACTGGACTTTCGTGATTTGTCTCTTCGTCAGCCGCTCTTTCAGAATATCACGAACGGCGGCGTAGCCTTTGGCGACGCGGCCGTGATCGGCGTCCTTGAGTCGCACGAGACTTCCGTGCGTCACGGCAATGGATGCGATGCCCGCCCCCATGAATCCAGCGCCGATGATCGCGATCTTCTCCACCGGCAGCGCCTCGAAGGCGGATACCGGGAGCTCCGGGTAATGAGCGGGATCCACTCCCTGATCCTTCTTCAGATCATTCGTGGCGAAAAAGAGGAAAATCAGCTGACGCGACACATCTGTCATCGCCAGCTCGCCAAAACGTCGCGATTCCTCGCGATAGCCGTGCGCAACTCCTTTTTCGTATCCAGCCGCAATCACATCGATCGCGGCGATCAGGGCCGGATAGTGTCCACGCGATTTGGCGAGAGTTTGCTCCCGGGCTTTCCGGAGCACGATTGCCCGGCCCGCGGGGTTTGCGTCGAGCAGCATTCCTTTCACGCCACCGCTGTGTTTCTCGCTCTTCCGCCTGCCTTCACCGACTTCGTGCGCGCGCTGAATTGCGACGCTGCGGAGTATCGATGGGTGGACCAGCTCGTCGATCAAGCCGAGCTTGAGCGCTTTGGTCCCGCGAACGGTTTTTCCAGTGAGGATCAGGTCGAGCGCGTTCGTCAGCCCGATTCTGCGCGGAAGCCTCTGAGTTCCGCCTGCCCCGGGAATCAATCCGAGCTGGACTTCCGGAAGTCCGAGTATCGTCTTGGGATGATCCGTAGCGATGCGGTACCGGCAGGCGAGCGCCGTCTCCAGTCCTCCGCCGAGGCACGCGCCGTGAATCGCGGCAATGATCGGGATGCGCAGCCGCTCGACCGAATCGAGGAGCATCTGACCATCGCGACTGAGGCGCTCCGCGTCGGTCGCCGTCCTCAGCTCCTGGAACTCCTCGATGTCTGCGCCGGCGATCCAGACGTCGGGCTTGCCGCTGATGAACACAGCCGCGTGTACCGTGGTGTCTCGCTCGAGCCTCGTCACGAGTGCCACGAATTCGTTCTTCACGGTGCGATTCAGCTTGTTCACCGACTCGTTGGGCAGATCGAACGTGATGATCGCGATACCGTCGTTGACTTCGACCGACAGTGCCGGCTTGTATCTTGTTCCCACGAGTCCGCCGACAGTGGCCTCGGTCGAGCTCATCGTGTTCTCTCCACCACCATCGCGAACCCCATCCCTCCCGCAGCGCAAACCGTCATCAGCCCGAATTGCCCGCCACGGCGCCGCAACTCATTCAGCAGTGTCGTCGTGATTCGTGCGCCCGTTGCCCCGAACGGATGACCAATCGCAATCGAGCCGCCCATCACGTTGAGCTTCGCTCTGTCCACTTCGCCAACCGGCTGCGAGAAACCCGCGCGCTCCGCCCACCACTTCGACTCGAACCCCTTGAGATTCGAGAGCACCTGCGCGGCAAACGCCTCGTGCATCTCGACCAGATCGATGTCTTTCAGCGTAAGTCCCGCGCGCTTCAGCGCGACAGGCGCGGCAAGTACGGGCGCCTGAAGCAGCTGCTCTCCCGGGTCGAGCGCGGCGTATGCGTACGAGCGGATGATACCGAGCGGAGGATAGCCGAGCGAGCGCGCCTTTTCCTCACTCATGAGGAGGACGCACGCACCGCCATCGGTGAGGGGCGAAGAATTCCCAGCTGTTACCGAGCCGTATCTCCGATCGAACACTGGCCTGAGCGCCGCGAGCTGTTCGTAGCTTGTATCCTCGCGAATGCCATTGTCGGACGTGAGCACGCTTTCGAATCTCGGAGGTACGTACACCGGCATGATCTCGGCAGTAAGTCTGCCGTCCGCGGTTCCAGCAGCTGCCAGTCGATGTGATCTGAGCGCGAAATGGTCCTGCTCTTCGCGTGGGATGGCGTTCAACTTTGCCATTTTCTCCGCCGACTGGCCCATTGTCTCGCCGGTCGAAGGCTCGGCGATCGCCGGCGTGACGGGAACGAGATCTTTCGGCCGTATCCGCGAGAGGGCTTTGAGGCGAGCCGGGAAGGATTTCGCCTTCGACGCGAGCACGAGCGCGTCCGCGAATCCTTGCGCGTGCAGGATCGGGATGTTCGAGAGCGACTCCGATCCACCGGCAATTGCCACGTCGACATGGCCCAGGGCGATCTGGTCTGCCGCGTCGGTTATCGCCTGGTTTGCGGATGCGCATGCTCGGCTGACGCTGAATGCCTGGACACCCTTCGGCAGAAGCGGCAGCAGCGACACTTCGCGGGCGATGTTCGGCGCAATCACCGATGGAATGACGGTTCCGAATACGAGAGCCTGAACTTCCTTACCGTCGAGGTTGGTGCGCTGCAGAAGCTCCGCGACGCAGAGCTTGCCAAGGTCTATCGCGGAGATCGACTTGAATGCGGTTCCTGCTTTTGCAAACGGCGTCCTTACACCGGCGACGATAGCGACGCGGCGTCCGTTCCCGAATGTAGCCATGCAGGGAACATAGACGCGCGTCGTTTATCTTTCTAGGACGTACCACCCTCTCTTGCGCTTCGCTCTTTCTCGATCAGATGCCGCTTGCGCTCGAGCCCCCATCGATAACCGCCGAGCCCTCCGCCCGTCCTGACCACGCGGTGACAGGGGATTACCACAGCGACGCGATTATTTGCACACGCACTCGCGACAGCGCGCACCGCTCGCGGTGACCCGATTGCGGTTGCGATCTCGGTGTAGGTACGAGTCTCTCCGAATGGGATCTTCTGCAGCTCTCGCCAGACCTTCCACTGAAACGCGGACGCCTGCACATCAATCGGGGTTTCAGCGTGGAGCGACTCGCCTTCGACCAGAGCGATGATGTTCTCGACCCACTTCCCGAGTGCACTCGATGGGCCTGCAACACGAGTGCGGGTCGCGGCTGGATATTCGCGCTCCAGCAAGGTCTCCAGACTTCTTGCATCGTCTCCGAGCTTCACCGCACACACGCCGCGATCTGTTGCGGCAACGAGCAGGGTGCCGA
>JAXDME010000101.1:0-3263 GCA_034666285.1 Gemmatimonadaceae bacterium
GGTAGCAGCGGCATGCGGTGTCTTTCGTTGCTCCGTCAGGCCTGGGGTACTCCCGCCTCGCAATGTCTCTCGCACTAGCCCGCAAATACCGCCCAAAGACCTTCGCTGACGTTGCCGTCCAGTCGCATGTGTCCAATACACTGCGCGGAGCCATCGCCAGAGGAAGAGTCGCGCACGGATATCTCCTGTGCGGGCCACGTGGGGTGGGGAAAACCACCCTCGCGCGCGTGCTGGCGATGGCGCTCAACTGCGAGAACAAGCGCGACGATGGCGAGCCGTGCGGGGAATGTGTCTCGTGTCAGCGCATCTGGGCCGGATCGTCGAGCCTCGATGTCGTCGAGATCGACGCGGCATCGAATCGTGGCGTCGACGACGCACGGGACCTCCGGGAGAGAGCGATGTACGCTCCTTCCGGCGACGACCGGTACAAGGTCTACATCGTCGACGAAGCTCACATGCTAACTCGCGAAGCCTGGAACGCGCTGCTCA
The DNA here is from genome assembly GCA_034666285.1 of Gemmatimonadaceae bacterium. Taxonomy (GTDB): domain Bacteria; phylum Gemmatimonadota; class Gemmatimonadetes; order Gemmatimonadales; family Gemmatimonadaceae; genus UBA4720. The sequence continues at coordinate 490 of JAXDME010000101.1, forward strand.
AGATTCTCGAGGAGCCGCCTCCACGCGTCGTTTTTGTTTTCGCGACTACCGAGCCTCAGAAGATTGCTCAGGCCGCCGCGCCGGTTCTGAGCCGGCTCCAGCGCTTCGATCTCAAGCGCATCGGCATCGGTGACATCACGAAGCGTCTCAGGACCGTCCTCGACAAGGAGGGCGTCAAGGTGGCGGAAGATGCGCTCGCAATGATCGCCCGCGCAGCCGACGGCTCGATGCGCGACGCGCTGAGCCTTACCGATCAGGTGATTTCCATCGGGGAAGGCAACGTGACCGCTGAGCGGGTCAGAGAAGCGCTTGGCCTCGTACCCGAGGACGAGTTTCTGGCGATTCTGGACATCATTGCGAGTCACCGCGCCGGAGAAGTATTTGGCGCAGTAACGAGGCTCGCGGATTCAGGCGTCGACTTCGGCGTGTTCCTTTCCGGATTCGCCGACATGCTGCGCGCCCAGCTTGCAATCGTGCTCAACGGAAAGGCCGATGGTGTATCGGCTACTGCGGCCGCTGCGCTTCGGGAGCGGAAGGAACTGTTCACCGCCGGCGATCTGCTCAGAATGGTCAGCGCGATCAACGCGCTGGAACCCACCTTCCGTAAGAGCGGTCAGCAGCAGCTGCTTATCGAAATGCTCCTCGTCAGAATGGCGCTGCTCGACAAGACGGTCGCACTGGAAGATCTCCTTAAAGGTCTGGGCGCCGAGCCCACCGCCAGCGATGCGAGGATTGAGGGGCGGAGCGGTTCGGTGGTGCGCGCCCAACCGGCGCAGGTGTCCGTGGCTCGAACGGTGCAAAGACCGACCACGCGTCCGGGCTATCCTCCCCAGCTGAACACGCCCAACGCTCTGCCGGCGGAGACACCAGCTAAAAGCTCCTCACCCGCGACTGAGGGACAGCTAGGCGAAATGAAGCGGGCAATGGAAGCGACTGCCCAGGATTCGAATCGGAGCCGCATGACTCCGGAGGCGCTGAAAGAAGAGCGTATCGGCATGCTTCGTCAGAAGGATCCCGCGCTGGGAGCAGCGATCGACGAGCTGGATCTCGAGCTTCTCGACTGATCTCACGCAGGTCATTCACAATTCCAGGACAATGGCTGACTTTTCTAAGATTTTCGAGCAGGCGCAGCAGATGCAGACCCGTATGCAGGCAATGCAGGCGGAGCTTGAAAAACAGACGGTAACCGCCGCGGCCGGCGGTGGTATGGTGACCGTCGAAGCTGACGGAAAGGGGACGATCACGCGCGTCAAGATCGATCCGAGCGTCGCGGATCCCAAGGACGTCGAAATGCTTGAAGATCTGGTGCTCGTCGCCGTCAACGAGGCCCAGAAGAAAGCGAGTGAGCTCGCGAAGGGCGAGATGAGCAAGCTAACCGGTGGGCTGAATCTCCCCTTCAAGCTCCCTTTCTAGCGTGGGAGCGATAGACGATCTCGCCACCGAGCTGTCCAAGCTGCCCGGTATCGGCCGCAAGACGGCGCTCAGGCTGACCTACCATCTCCTCAAGCAGTCGCCGGAGCAGTCCAAGCGCCTTGCCAACGCTCTTGAGACTCTCGCTGAGAAGGTGCGGCCCTGCCCGCAATGCTTCAATCTCACCGAGGACGATTTGTGCTCCATTTGCCGTGACGCGCGCAGGGATACGGGAGTCATCTGCGCAGTAGAGGAGGCTTCCGATATCGGGGCGATCGAGCGGTCAGGCGAGTTCCGGGGCGTGTATCACGTCCTGGGTGGGCGTCTATCGCCGCTCGACGGCATCGGGCCGGAAGATCTCACCATTCCACAGTTGGAGACGCGAGTGTCGGCTGGAGTCGTCCGCGAAGTGATAATTGCCACCAACCCAAGCATTGAAGGGGAAACGACAGCCCTCTACGTACAGCGCAAGCTTGCCCGCTATCCTCTTACCGTGTCACGCATCGCGCGTGGCCTGCCTGTTGGCGGCGATCTCGAATACGCCGACGGCGTGACCATCGCGCAGGCGCTGACCGCGCGGAGAGCGATGTCATGAGCAAGGAGCGCGCGAGCCTCGTAGCCGTGGGGTTCATCGGTGGCGTTGCAGCGGGGAGTCTTGTCTGGAGCAGGATGCAGCGGCAGTACCGCCGCAATCTGTTCAGCAGCTCGCCAATTCGCCGCGTCGCCGCGCTCGGCTATCTTCGTGCGAGGCCTTCGGTCAACACGGCGCAGCTCCTCCGTGAGTACGTGGCCTGGGAGCCGCGCGCGATTCTGCGGAGTCGGGGTGTTCGGATGCTCAAGCGGCTAGAGTCCGCCCTGTGACCGGAGCACGATGACCGCCGGCACGGCAAACTGGTCCTTCACCCAGGACGATTTCACCGCGATCACGGAGTCGTTGAAGCGGTTTCTTGGCGAGACCAACTCCCGCTGCGCCCTACTCGTCGACAGGTCGGGGCAGCTCGTAACGACGGTCGGTGAGGCGCGCGCGCTCGACACGACTGCGTTCGCGACGCTCACCGCGGCCGACTACAGCGCCAACGACCAGCTCGCAAAACTCGTCGGCGAAAATGACTTCTCAAGCCTGTTTCATCAGGGCGAAAAGGAATCCATCTACGTAGCCGACGTCGCACGTCGTCTGCTTCTCGTAATAATCTTCGATTCACGCACGACTGTCGGTCTCGTCCGCCTCAGAATGAAAGCCGAGATCGAAGAGTTGACGCTGTTGGTCGATCGCGTATTTTCGCGCGGTCGGAACGGCGCCGCACCCCCGGGACTGCTCAAGGGCGCGGATGACGAGATCGACAAACTCTTCAACTGGTGAGGAA
>JAXDME010000102.1:0-18232 GCA_034666285.1 Gemmatimonadaceae bacterium
GCCGCTTCGAGGACTTCCTGAACCGTCCGTTCACCAGGCTGCCGCTGCCACCCGGAAAAGCGCGCGCCATCGTAGTGCAACACGAGTTGCACGGATCGCGACAGCATCGCGTGAAATTATCCTCGCGCGACTCACTGTCAAGGAACGTAAAGCGTTGAATATGATTGACTTTCGCTGGTTGGCTGGTCAATGTGGAACCGCGGCTCCGACTGCGCGCCGCCTCAGCGGTCCGAGATCTTCACTCTAATGATGCCCGGCTGATCCAGATGGCCCCACGAACTCTCGCCGCACTGTCCACCGTACTCGCCTCTGCGGGCAACGTGTCTGAGGCGCTCAACGCCCTCAGTCAGGACGTCGCTGAGTACGATCGCAACGGCAACGTCGTGCTCTTCATTTACGACGCGCGTCGCGACTTGCTTGCCGAACGCCTAATGCCGGCGCCCGAAGGCATGAGGACAGCGCAGCTGGAGATCGCCGTCGACCACCTGCCGAGCGCGATCAGGCGCACTATCACCGCCGGCAAACAGTTCGCGGACCTCGGCACCGAATCAGGCGACTACCAGAAGCTGCTCGGGACCGGCGCGTCTCCCGAAGCCGGCGTGCTTCTTCTGCGGGGACTTCTCGTTGACGGAGAGCTCGCTGGTGTTCTGGCGCTCTCGGAGCCCAAGACGCGATTCGGGCACAGACTTTCGGAGAAGGTAGCCCCCGCCGTCGACCTTTTCTCCCTCGCTTTCGCGCGGCTCGCGGAGCGTCGCGCCCGCGAGGAAGCTGTGCGAACTCTGGAAGAGCTCACCAAAGCTTTAAACGAGGAGAACGCGCGAGCGCTGCACGACCTCCAGCGAAAGCTTGCCGAGGCACAATCGGCGCTGAATGGGAAGGGCGGGAACGATTCGATTCGTGTGTCTCAGCTCAAGCGAGCGATAGAGGTTGCCTCCGTGGAAGCGCGGGCAACCGCCGAGCGCTTGTCAGCCGTGGAAGAGCAGGTCCGGGTTGCCGTCACGAAGTTGGAGAAAGCGCACGTCCAGCTCCACGCACAAGGCGAGGCACTCCAGACCCAGAGCAACATCATCTACAGGGTGGAGCAGGCGCTGCGCGACGCGACTGCCGGACGCGGTGAGCCGCGTAAGATTCTGGAAGAGGTGCTTCAGATAGTTGCATCGAAAGAGCAAGCGTCTTCGCTGTAACCAGGCACAATGAGCGCCCCACCCCCCAACGCGCTTCAGGGCGCGATTCACAAGCTCGCCTTTCGAGAGCTCCTCAGTGCGGACGACGCGCAGGCGGCGTTCGATATCGTGATGCGCGGCGAGGCGACTGCTGTGCAGGTCGCCGCCCTGCTGTCGGCCCTTCGGGCAACCGGAGAAAGCGTGGATGTTGTCGCGGGAGTTGTCCGGGCCCTGCGAGCGGCAATGATAACGCTTTCGGCTGAGGATCCCGAAGCGCTGGTGGATACATGCGGAACTGGCGGTGGTACGGTTGCGACTTTCAATATCTCAACGGTGGCAGCGATTGTCGCTGCGGGTGCCGGCGTTCGCATTGCGAAGCACGGCAACCGCTCCTTCACGACGAGGTGCGGGAGCGCGGACGTACTGGAGGCGCTGGGCGTTGGAATCGACGTCCCTGTATCGACCATGGAGGCTGCTCTCAGAGATGCGGGAATCGTGTTCATGTTCGCGCCGCTGATGCACCCTGCGATGCGTCATGTCGGACCGGTCCGGCGAGAGCTGGGGATCCCAACGGTGATGAACATCGTCGGGCCGCTGGCAAATCCCGCTCGGGCGGGACGTCAGGTGGTCGGTGTGTCGGACGTCGAGCGAGTCCCGATCCTGGCAGGAGCTCTCGCGGCACTGGGCACTACCCACGCAATGGTCGTCTACGGGGAGCCGGGATTGGACGAGGTTTCGCCGCTTGGGCCGACACACGTAGTAGAGGTCCGAAAGGGATCGACGACGCGTTGGACGATCCAGCCTGAGGACCATGGGTTCAGCAAGGTCGCATTGGAGGATCTAGCCGGCAGCGAACCGGCGGACAACGCGCGGATCATACTGTCTATCCTGGGCGGGAAAGGACCGCCCGGCGCTCGCGCCGCGACTCTATTGAATGCGGCCGCCGCGATCTATGTAAGCGGCACCGTCAAAACTTTTGCGGATGGAATTAGCGCCGCGAGAAACTCGATCGATTCGGGAGAGGCCAAGAAAGTTCTGGAGCGCCTGAAGCGATCGAGCCCAAAAGCCGCTTAGGCAACGACTTAGGAGATCGACCTCTAGAATCTTCTCAGGACGCCGACGACGATCCCCTGGATTGAGATGTCGTTCTCGTGCACGTAGATCGGGTTCATGGTCTCGTTGGCAGGCTGCAGCCGGATGCGGCCATCGCGCTCACGGTAAAACTTCTTAACCGTAGCTGACGTGCCGTCGATGAGCGCGATAACCATCTCGCCGTTGTCCGCGGTGTTCTTTTCGTTGACGATGACAAAGTCGCCGTCCCGAATCTGCTCGTCGATCATGGAGTTGCCGCGAACACGCAGGACGTAGTGGTTGCCGCCACGACGCACCAAGTCCTCGGGAACGCCGATGGTCTCCGGCATTTGGATTGCCTCGATCGGGAGTCCGGCGGCCACGGTGCCCAGGAGGGGAAGCGACATTGCCCGAGGAAGCACATCCGATGGTACCAGCTCGATGCCTCGGCTCTCGTTGTAGGCGCGCTTGATATAGCCTTTGCGCTCGAGATTGGTGAGATGTTCGTGGACCGTGGCCAGGGAGTTATAGTTAAACTGCGTCGCAATCTCTTCGAAGCTCGGGGCGTACCCGTGCTCTTCCGAGTAGTTCGCGAGGTAGGTAAGAATCTCCCGCTGGCGTTTTGTGAGCGACATATCTTTTTCCGCGGCTGGTTTGAGTACGGACCGGTCGGTCCTTCCTACCGAACATTTGCCGAATTCCTACGTTAGCCGAAGATCGACCGAAGCGCAAGCTCTTTCTGTATGGACACCACCGAGCGGTACCCTCGGTGAGCTCACAGACGATGCGCGCGTGCGGGCGGCAACGCTCACGCATCGCGTTGCTGAGCTGAGTCGCGCGATCGAGACGATGGATCGGCCGCCGGCATTTGCGGACGCCCTTCGACGAGCCAATGTCGCCATAGTCGCCGAGGTGAAGCGGTCGTCTCCCTCGAAGGGAGCGATCAACCTGGGACTCGACGTAGAGAAGCAGGTCCGAGCTTATGAAAAAGGTGGGGCGGCGGGAATTTCGATTCTGACCGAACCTCGCCGGTTCGCGGGATCGAACGAAGACCTCAGCCGGGCGCGTGCGACGGTCCCAACCCCGCTTCTCAAGAAGGACTTCCACGTCGAGGTGGTGCAGATTCTCGAAGCTCGGTCATTGGGCGCATCGGCTGCGCTGGTGATCGTCAGAGCTGTTCCCCCGGCGAGGCTGAAAGAGCTGATCAAGGCAGGCGACGATATCGGGATCGAGATCCTTGTAGAAGTCCGTGACGAGGCAGAGCTCGAGCTCGCGCTGTCGCTCGATGCGCGTCTGATCGGGGTCAACAACAGGAATCTCGAGACGCTGGAGATCGATCCCGACACTTCGATGCGACTGCTGCCGCTGATCCCCGCCGGGATCGTCGCAATAGCAGAGAGCGGCGTCAGGTCGGTCGCCGATATCACACTACTGGCCGCCGCGGGAGCGGACGCTGTGCTCGTAGGATCAGAGCTTTCAGCTTCCGGCGATCCAGAGGCCGCGGTTCGCGCTCTCACCGGTGTAACAAGGACTTCAGGTGCTCGCAAAGGTTAAGTTCTGCGGCATGACGCGGCCGCAGGATGCGGCGCTCGGTGCGGAAATCGGCGCGAGCTACATCGGCGTGGTGTTTGCCGATGGCCCACGCCGCATAACGCCCGGTCAGGCGAAGAAGATTTTCGAGGCGGCCGGCAAGGCGGTAAAACACGTGGGCGTATTTGGTACGAACGACCCGGAAGAAATCGCGCGAACGGCGGAGGAGACGCAGCTCGACGTGGTGCAACTCCACAACGATCCCACGACTGCCGATCTGCGGGCGCTTCGCGGAAAATTCGGAGGAGAGATTTGGGCGGCGATCAGAATCGCCGGATCTCACATCCCCCATGAAGCCGAAGCGCTGTTCGACAGCGCGGACGCAATCGTGCTCGATGCCCGGCACGAAAAGAAGCTCGGGGGAACCGGGCAGGCTTTGCCATGGAACGAGCTCGCTGTTGATCTGGCCCGAGACAGGGGAAGCTCCGCGGTCGTTCTGGCGGGAGGTCTCAATCCAGGCAACGTCGGTTCTGCTCTGCGCACGCTCGCGCCTGACGTCGTCGATGTCTCCTCGGGCGTTGAGAGCGCTCCGGGAATCAAGGACCCCTGGCTGATGCGCGAATTCTTCGCGGCGGTTTCCGGCGCTCGAGTACACTAGAGTGGCGACGGACACCCAACACCGGTTTGGAGCGTTCGGCGGACGATACGTGCCCGAGACGCTCATCCCTGCGCTCGACGAGCTCGACGCGGCGTTCGACGACGCCATGCGCGACGGGCAGTTCGTCGCTGAACTGGACCGACTGCTCAAGGAATACGTGGGACGTCCATCTCCCCTCAGCACCGCTCCGAGGTTCTCGGAGGAAGTGGGCTGCGCCGTCTACCTTAAGCGCGAGGACCTGAATCACACAGGAGCGCACAAGATCAACAACGCTCTGGGACAGGCTCTTCTCGCGCAACGGATGGGGAAGCGACGAATCATCGCCGAGACCGGAGCGGGGCAGCACGGCGTCGCCACAGCCACGGTTTGCGCACGCTTCGGGCTCGACTGCACCGTGTACATGGGCGAAGAGGACATGCGGCGACAGGAGCTGAATGTGTTCCGCATGCGGCTGATGGGCGCGAAGGTGGTCCCGGTTCGCTCCGGTACGCGGACCCTGAAGGATGCGACGAGCGAAGCGATCCGCGACTGGGTAACCAACGTAAGCGACAGTTACTACATCATCGGGTCTGTGGTAGGGCCGGCTCCATATCCGAGGATGGTGCGCGACTTTCAGGCAGTGATCGGGCGCGAGGCAAAGGACCAGATGCTGGAGACTGCAGGGCGGCTTCCGACGAGCGTCATCGCGTGCGTGGGAGGCGGATCGAACGCCATGGGTATTTTCCACGCCTTCGTCGCCGACACGGCGGTGGAGCTTGTCGGCGTCGAGGCTGCGGGCAGGGGACTCGACAGCGGAGAGCACTCCGCGTCTCTCCAGCGCGGCGTCCCCGGAGTACTCCACGGCTCATTGAGCTATCTCCTGCAGGACGAAAACGGCCAGGTCCATCCCGCGCACTCGATCTCCGCGGGACTGGACTACCCGGGAGTGGGTCCTGAGCACTCGCACCTCAAGGACACCGGGAGGGCCCTCTATGTCTCTGTAACGGACGACGAAGCCGTTGAGGGGCTAAGGTTGCTCAGCCGTCTGGAAGGGATAATCCCCGCTCTCGAGACGTCACACGCGCTCGCCTGGGTCGTCAAAGACAAGAGCCGGTGGAAAGAGACTGATGCTCTCCTGATCTGCATCAGCGGACGGGGCGATAAAGATCTCGCGCAGATAACAGAGATGGGACTTCTTCCCGAATGACAACCTCGGCAACCGCAAACGCGGAACAGGACGAGCTCGATGAGCCGTCCTTTCCGATCGTTCTCGTAACCGACCTCCTCAAGTCGTTCGTAAAGGCTGTCCGCGCACACCAACTCTATCTCCCGAACAACCCGATGCATGCGCGGTCGCTCGAAGCCGTGCGCGAAGCGTTTGCCGGCATCTGGCAGAAGACCGAGGAGATCGATATCCAGATCGTCGACACCCAGCTCGTGTGGGAAGGGCGGGTCGTGCTCGACGAGCACGAGAGAACCAGTGACAACATTGCCTGGCTCCTCTACAAGGACGGAATTCGCGAGCTCAAGATGTTGAAGGGGTTCGAGACCGAAGAGCTGGGCACGTTCTTCGATCTTCTCCACCGGGTTCGCAAGGCAACCGACGACGACGACGATCTGCTGACGCTGATGTGGGAGCGCGAGTTTGCAACGTTGCAATACAAGTACGTGGATCTGACAGCCGAAGGCGGACCCGGCGTCGAGTCGATGGAACGGGCCGAGCAGAAAGAAAAGATTCTCTCTCCCGCCCAGGCCGAGGCGGGGCTGGAGACCACGAACTCGTCCATAGCGAGCCTCGACGACTTCGACTCCACGCTGTACTTCCTCGACGATCGTGAAGTTGAGTACTTGCAGGGCGAGATCAAGCGCGAATTCTCGACAGACCTGCGACCGGCGGTCATCGCCTCACTCCTAGACATCTTCGAAACCCACAAAGATCCGACTGTACGCGAGGAAATCTGCGGGCTCCTGGATTATTTCCTCCTGATCCTCCTCTCGAGCGCACAATACAGGAACGCCGCGTATCTGCTTCGGGAGGCAACCGTGACGGCGACTCGAACGCCGGACATCCTGGAGCCGCAAAAGCAACGACTGACCCAGCTCGGCGAATTGATGAGCGACCCCAAACCGCTTGGTCAGCTACTTCAGGCTCTGGAGGACTCTCCGCTCCGCGCCCCGCAGATGGAGCTGGACGAGCTGTTCGGAATCCTGCTGCCGCGGGCTCTCGAGACGATTCTCTCCTGGATCGGACGCAGCACGAATCCTCAGCTCAAGATGCTGCTTGAGATGGCCGCGACGCGACTGGCTTCGGCGCACAGCGCCGAGCTCATTCGCCTGATTGGCTCTGACGATGAAGCGGTCGTCGCCGAAGCGATTCGCCGTGCAGCGGTTCTCAAATCTCCGGCTGCAGTGCCCGCACTGGGAAAGATGCTGACTGTCGGGGAACCCGAGCTGCGTGTTGCGGCCGTCACCGCACTGACGGAAATCGGGTCTCCGGGCGCAATGCAGATGCTCGAGAGGGCACTCGCCGACGAGGATCGCGAGGTTCGGATAGTCGCCGTCCGCGCCATCGGCGCGCGCAACGCACGTGCTGCTCTCCCGCGCATTGAAGCCGCCATCAAGGGAAGAATTCTTCGCGAAAGTAACCTGACGGAGAAAATGGCGTTTTTCGAAGCCTTCGGGCTAATGTGCGGCGACGGCGGAATTGCACTGCTTGACGGAGTATTGCACGCAAAAGGCTTCATGGGCGGGAAGCGAGACGATTCCGAATTCCGAGCCTGCGCTGCTGTGGCGCTCGGCAAGATCGGGTCACCCAAGGCGATGGAAGTGCTTAACAAGGCAGCGAGTGAGAAGGACGTGATCGTGAGGAATGCAGTGAGTCGGGCGATTCGCGGTTCGGGAACGTGACCACGGCGGGAGCTGTGACGCAATCGGTGCGCAGCGAGGGGGATCGCCAGTCCGGCGCAAACGTTCGCCGTGGCGGCCGGAACTTCATGGTTTCGTTCTACGCGGCTCTGCGCGCAATCAAGCTTTATCCTCTCGAACACACGGCGGTGCAGAAAACGCTCGCCGAGCTCGCGCAGGTCGCCGAGGAGCTTCGCGCGGAAGAGGGTGAGCTCGAGTTCCGGGTCTCCGGCGAATTCATCTTCATCAATTCCACGCGCCTCAGGCTCGATCTCAGCAACTACGCGACGTTCGGTCACATCCTGACGCTATGCAAGCTCTCAGGCGTCGGTGCCATCCACGTCGCGCCAAAAGGATCGGCGCGGGACTGGACGTTTCTGCTCTCGCTTCTCGGAGGAGAGACTCAGAGCGCGCCACCGGATCGCTACAAGGAGATCGTCGCCAGGCTCAGCGATGGGAAGATCGAGCTGTTTCAGCTCGATCCACCAACTGAAACGCAGACGGACCGGGAGTTCAACGAGGAATCGAAGGCTGCGGCGAACCGTACGTATTCGCAGTCGGTAGCGGTCACGAAGGACGTCATCAACTCCGTTCGCATCGGCAAGACACCCAACATTCGAAAGATCAAGCGAGTAGTGCAGGGGATCGTCGATCAGGTATTGAATGAGGAGACGTCGCTCATCGGCCTGACCGCAATCCGCGACTACGACGAGTACACCTTCACCCACTCGGTGAACGTGTGCATCTTCTCGATCGCGCTCGGGCGACGCCTCGGAATGACAAAGCTCCAGCTCTATGAGCTGGGACTTGCGGCCTTGATGCACGACATCGGCAAGTCACGCGTGCCACTCGATCTTCTTCAGAAGACGGGCGAGCTCACCGAAGAGGAATGGAAATGGATGGCTGCGCATCCCTGGCTCGGGGTGCTGGTCCTTTTTCAATTCCGTCGCCAGCAAGAGGAGCTTTCCTACCGCGCGATGACGGTGTGCCACGAGCACCACATGAAGATCGACCTCACTGGATACCCGAAATCCATACGCCCGCGACAAGTCAGCCTCCTCAGCAAGATCGTGTCGATCGCCGATGGGTACGACGCGGCGACATCAAGACGCGTTTACAAGACAGAAGCGCTGGCGCCATCCGACGTTCTGGAGGAGATGCGAGACAACCCTCGCCGTGGTCTCGACCCGGTGCTCGTGAAGGCTTTCATCAATCTCCTGGGGATCTACCCGGTGGGAACGCTCGTCGTGCTCGATACCTTCGAGCTCGCGGTTGTCTCGGCGTCAAATCCCAATCCCGAAGCATTGTCCAGGCCGATCGTTAAGATTATCAGCGACGCACAGGGCAACAGAATAAGTCCGCCGCTCGTCGTAGACCTCGCGATCCCCGAGGCGGGCGGTCAATACGCGCGCACAATCATCAAGACGGCGGACCCAGACAGGTATGGTATCACCCCGGGCGACTACCTCCTCTAACGCGATCTCGCGTCGGTTCGACGCGCTCCGCGCCGAGTCTCGCCGCGCTCTCGTCTGCTACGTTACCGCTGGGCACCCTGATTTCGCTCGCTCGCTGGCCACGCTCCACGCTTTACAGGAAGGTGGCGCCGACGTCATCGAGCTTGGCGTCCCATTCTCGGATCCAATCGCCGATGGGCCTATCATCCAGGCCAGCTCGCAGCGGGCGCTCGACAATGGAACCACTTACGACCGTGTCCTCGAGCTCGTCGAGTCCGCCAAGCTCGAAGTGCCCGTCGTGCTATTCAGCTATCTCAATCCGATTCTTGCGGCGGGCGCAAACGCTTTGATGCGAGCCTCTGAATCCGGAGCGAGCGGGATCCTGGTCACCGATATCCCTGTTGGGGCTGACCCGCAGCGGGAGAAATGGCTCGGCGAGAGCCCACTCGCATTCATAAGGCTCGTCGCGCCTACGACACCGACGGAACGCATGGCGGAAATTGCGCGACATGGAAGCGGCTTCGTTTATCTTATCAGTCGTCTGGGGGTCACCGGCTTGCAGGAACACACGGCGGCATCCCTTCCGGAGACGGTCGCGCGGCTTCGTTCAGCTACGTCTCTGCCGATCTGCGTCGGCTTCGGGATATCGACACCGGCCCAGGCGCAAGCAGTCGGAGAGCTCGCCGATGGCGTGGTCGTCGGGAGCGCGATCGTGAGAGCGGCCGAAGAAAGCAGCGATGCTGTGCTCCGGCTGACGCGAAGCTTGAGGGAGGCACTCGATGGGTAGCCGCATGACGAATACCAACGATGTCGTGACGCTCAAGGCGATGCGCTTCCACGCGCGCATCGGTGTTCTCCCGCACGAGGCGGAGATCGCGCAGTCGATAGAGGTCGACGCCTCACTCTGGGTCAAACGCACCGATGGCCCCGTCTCAGCGAAGGACATAGTCGACTACCGGCGGGTCTACGATCTTGTCGCAGAGGTCGTCACGAATGGCCACATCAGCTTTCTTGAAGAGGTTGGTGAGATGATTGCCGATCGTGCTCTCCAACTCCCGCTCGTCACGCGAGTGCGTATCGCGGTGCGAAAGCCGAACGTCGCGCTTCCCGGTCCGCTCGCGTACGCAGAGGTGGCGCTCGAGCGAGAGCGTGCGTGAAGGATGTCGCCTACATAGCCCTCGGCTCCAACCTAGGCCAGCGTGAGGTATTTTTGGCTCAGGCGAGGAACGCGATCGCCACATTGCCGGGCACACGAGTGCTCGGACAGACGGGGGTCGAGGAAACCGCGCCGATTGGCCCCGTCGCGCAGGGCCCTTTTCTCAACCAAATGATTGCCATCGAGACCGAGCTGTCGCCAGGCGAGCTGCTGACGGAGCTGCACCGGATTGAAGCGGACGCCGGACGTGTGCGTCGAGCACGTTGGGGACCGCGCACGCTCGACCTCGATATAGTGCTGTTCGAGCATCAGAGCGTGCAGGAAGAGGGGCTCACGGTCCCGCATCCGGAGCTTTCCAACCGCGATTTCTGGCTCACCGAGCTGGCAAGCTTGAGGAGCGCACGCGTTGACTAGTCCCGGTCGTGAGCAACGCCCGATTACGGTCCGCGATTTTGCCGAGCGCAAGCGGAAGGGCGAAAAGATCGTCGTGATGACTGCGTACGACGCGCTCTTCGGCCGGCTCGTAGACGAATCCGGCGTCGACGCGATACTCGTCGGCGACTCGGTTGGGACCGCGGTGATGGGATACACCTCGACTCTTCCCGTCACGCTCGATCACATGATCTACCACGCCGCCGCTGTGCGTCGCGGAGTGAAGCGCGCGTTGATAGTTATCGACATGCCCTTTCTGTCCTACCAGGCAAGCATCGAGAGCGCGGTACTCAATTGCGGTCGGGCAATTCAGGAGTCTGGAGTGTCTGCCGTAAAAGTTGAAGGTGGGAGTCCCGAAATGCTCGACACCGTCCACGCACTGGTCCGCACAGGGATTCCGGTGATGGCCCACATCGGGTTCACGCCGCAGTCCGTTAACACGATTGGCGGGGCGCGCGTGCAGGGCCGGGAAGAGCAGGGAGCAGAGAGGTTGATAGGAGAGGCTAAGGGACTCGAAGAAGCGGGGGCGTTCGCCGTCGTGTTGGAGCTGGTGCCGGCTCTCGTCTCGGCGCGTATCACAGCAGCGATTGGGATCCCCACCATCGGCATCGGCGCCGGCGTCCAGTGCGACGGTCAGGTGCTCGTGCTTCCCGACGTGCTCGGCTTGAACGACACCTTCCAACCCAAGTTTCTCAAGCGCTACGCGGAGATGGCCGCTGATGTTCGCAAAGCGATCGGCAGCTGGGCGGGCGATGTTCGAAGCGGAGCCTATCCGGATGCAGAGCACAGCTTCTAGGGATGAAGTCGGTCGGCACGATCTCTGAGATGCGCCACGTGATGGCCGGCGCGCGCTCAAAGGGTAAGAGCGTTGCGTTCGTGCCGACAATGGGCGCGCTCCACGAAGGTCATCTCAAGCTGATCGACGAAGCGAAGGCCGTCGCCGACATCGTCGTGATGAGCATCTTCGTCAACCCCATTCAGTTCGGCCCCAGCGAGGATTTTGCGCGCTACCCGCGAACGCTTGACGATGACGCCGCGCTGGCGAAGCAACGGGGAGTGGATTTCCTGTTCACGCCAACAAAGGAAGAGATTTACCCGGAGAACGTTCCCGTCGTGATCGTACATCCGGGACTCGTCGGCAAAGAGTGGGAAGGAGCCGTCCGCCCGCATCACTTCGAAGGGGTTCTCACTGTCGTCGCCAAGCTCTTCAACATCGTGATGCCGGACGTCGCGGTATTTGGACAGAAGGATTTGCAGCAGGCCGCGGCGATCAAGGCGATGGTTCGCGATCTCAATTTCCCTGTCGGGATTCTTATCGCGCCTACCGTGAGGGAATCGGATGGACTCGCCATGTCCAGCAGGAACCGCTACCTCTCTCCCAGGGACCGGGAGCTCGGCCTGATTCTTTCGAGGGCGTTGTTCGCGATGCGGGACGCATTCGGTAGAGGAGAACGTAGAGCGAGCGCGCTCGAAGCAATTGGCTGGCGCATGCTCGATCGTGTAGTTGGATTGACGCCGCGTTATCTCGCGGCCGTGAACGCAGACACTTTTCAGCGCGTCAACAACGTGCGTCACGGAGACGCCGCGGTCGGCGCTATTCGAGTCGGCGAAACCAAACTGATCGACAACATCATCTTCTGACATGGTCCAGCTACAGCCTTCCGGATTGCCTAGCTGGGCTGAGGTGAGTGAGCGTCGGCTCGCCCACATTCAGCGTGTGACGTCCTTGCTCCGTGCCTGGGGGGCTGCGATGCGGTTGTCCGCCGAGGAGGCGAACACATGGATCGACGCCGGCACGTGGCACGATGCCTTGCGTGATGCGCCGATCTCCGAGCTCAGGGACATCACCGGAGACCGGAAGTCGCCTGACGGATTGCTGCACGGGCCCGCCGTAGCGATCAAGCTCGAGGCCGAGGGGGAGCGCAGAAAGAGTCTCATCGACGCGATCCGCTACCACACAGTGGGATCGGCGAAGTGGGATCAGACTGGGCGCGCGTTATACATGGCGGATTACCTCGAGCCCGGCAGAAAATTCCTCGCCGAGGATAGAGGATTTCTGGCGAGCCAGGTTCCACACAACTTCGAGGGAGTATTCCGTCAGGTTGTGCGCTTCCGCCTCGAGTGGTCAGTGCGCGAAGGCAATCACATCTTTCCAGAAACCGTCGAGCTCTGGAACAGCCTCCGGTAACGCGCCCTCGGCGTCGATACGGACGATACATTCTCGCGGTGGTCGTGCTCGCGGCGGTCGCCTGGTTCGGGATCAGAGTCCTGAACGCGAGAAGCGCACAAGCGCCGTATATACCGGACGACGCGAGAGCGCCCGATGGAGTGCGGATCAAGGTCGAAGTTTTCAACGCGACCAAGACCAAGGGTCTGGCGCGTCGCGCAACGCTCTTTTTGCGCGATCACGGATTCGACGTAGTTGGCTCGGGCACGAACACCCAGCCAAGAGCTTCGACAATCGTGTTCGATCGGTCAGGACATCCGGATTGGGCGGCACGTGTAGGACGAGCCATGGATGCGCCGGTTGTCACACAGCGCGATAGCTCACGCTACCTGGATGTTACCGTCATCCTCGGCGCCAATTGGCGCCCGCCGGCGCTGCCGTTCCACCCGTAACTGTCCGCACGCCGCAGAGATGTCCATACCCCGGCTCTTCCTGATCGCGACTTCGACACCAGCGGCTCGAAGACGACGCGAGAACCAGTGAATCTGCTCCGGCGAGCTCGGGGTGAAGTCGCCGGCACCGCCCGGGTGCAGCGGAATGAGGTTGACGAACGCGCGACACTCGCGGGCGAGCGCCGCCAGCTGTGACGCCTGCTCTCCTCCGTCGTTGACGCCGCCGAGCATGACGTACTCGAACGTGACCCGTCGATCGAAAACCTTTCCAGCCTCGATCACACTCGCGAGGGGGTACTTGGTGTTGATCGGCATCAGTGACTGGCGCAGCTCGTCGTTGGGCGCGTGAATGGATATCGCCAACCTGAATTGCTCAGGCCTTTCGCCGAGGGCGACGATTCCGGGAAGGACACCGACCGTTGACACGGTTATGTGCCGCGCTCCAATGCCAAGACCGGCGGGAGAATTCAGAACGGTGAGCGTCGGGTCGACCGCCTTCCAATTCATGAGTGGCTCTCCCATTCCCATGAAAACGATGTTCGTCAGCTGCTTGGGAGGATCGAGCAGTTTCATTTCACGGACCTGACCAGCGATCTCGAACATCTGAAGATTGCGGGTGAATCCCATGGCGCCTGTTGCGCAGAACGCGCACTGAAGAGCGCACCCTGCCTGCGACGATATGCAAAGCGTGAGGCGCGACCCGTCAGGGATCGCTACCGTTTCTATGAATTCACCGTCGTCGAGGCGGAAGAGAAATTTTTCCGTTCCGTCGCTCGAGGTCTGTCGCGTTGCCAGGGCGAGCCGCGGGATCGTGAAGTGCTCGTCGAGCAGAATACGAAATGCGTAGGGAAGGTCACTCATCGCGGCAAAGCTTGGAGCGGGATACTGCCACAGAAGCCGAAGCACCTGCGATCCGCGGAACGGCTTTTCGCCGTGCTCGATCGCAAAATCCCGCAGCACCTGCTCGGCTGCGGCAGGGAGCATGTTCAGGAGGTTTCGTTTCGCCGGCTCGACCTCCCGACGTGTGTTTGTTTGGACCATGCTCCCTTCCACCAAGTCTATGCAACTACTAAATTTAACCCCTGTTGATGCCTTTCTCGACCCATACGACGCGGCGCTGACCTCCACGCCCCCTTCCTCCCGTTTCGCGACGGCCAAACGCTCACACCTTGCAGGTGAGTTGCGAGCCTCGCACGCCGGCACCAAAGTCAAACTCGGTGGCTGGGTACACCGCATCCGAAATCTCGGCGGAATTGTTTTCCTCGACCTTCGTGACCGTGCCGGTCTTATCCAGGTTTCGTTCGACCCCAAGTGGACCCCGCAGGATGTGATCGAGCGTGCCGGCAAGCTTGGTCTGGAGACGGTGGTGCTGATCGAAGGCGAGGTCGCCGCCCGGCCGACGGAAATGCGCAACGCCGAAATGGAGACAGGCGAGGTCGAAGTGAGGGCTCGCGATTTCAGGGTCGTCGGCCCTGCCGAAACGCCGGCGATTCCAGTCGCGCGCGGCAAGGGTGAGAAGCTTCCAGCCGAGGAGCTGAGGCTCAAGCATCGGAACCTGGATCTCCGTCGCGCTGATCTCCAGCGGAATCTCATCCTGCGTCACCGTTTGCAGCAGGCGACGCGGCGATACCTCGATGAGCGTGGGTTCCTGGAAATCGAGACGCCGATTCTGACCAAGCCGACACCCGAAGGTGCGCGCGATTACATCGTGCCCAGCAGAGTGCATCCAGGCGAGTTTTACGCGCTGCCTCAATCGCCCCAGCTATACAAGCAGCTGCTGATGATTTCGGGCTTCGACAGGTATTTCCAGATCGCTCGGTGTTTTCGCGACGAGGATTTGCGCGCTGACAGGCAGCCGGAATTTACGCAGATCGACATCGAAGCCTCGTTCATCGAGCCCGAAGACATTATGAAGCTCACCGAGGGAATGCTCGCAACGCAGTTCAGGGAAACAGGGCAGGAAATTCCCGCCAGCTTCGAGCGCCTGAAATACGCCGACGCAATGGAACGCTTTGGGTCCGATCGTCCTGATCTGCGGTACGGGCTCGAGATAGTGGACGCCAGCGACGCGTTTCGCGGATCGGAATTCGGGATTGCGACTTCCGCTCTGGCGGCGGGCGGACGAATTCGGGGCATCAGGATTCCCGGCGGCGCTGGGCTCTCTCGCAAGCAGGTCGACGAGCTCGAGGCGATCGCGAAGTCGGCGGGAGCGGGTGGACTCATCCGACTCAAGCGCGGAGCGGCTGGCCTCGAGGGGGCCGCCGCCAAATTCCTCAGTGAAAGTGGCGCGCAGCAGCTGGAAATCGGCGAGGGGGAGCTTTTTCTTCTTGTCGCGGGTGCGGAACACATCAGCAATCCGGCGCTCGATAGAGTTCGGCAGGATGTCGCCCAACGATTGTCCCTGATCCCGGCTGACAAGCAGTCATTCCTGTGGGTCACTGATTTTCCAATGTTCATTCGCGAGCAGAACGGCACGCTAAGCTCCGTTCACCACCCGTTCACCGCGCCGAATCCTGACGATATCGCGCTGCTCGATTCCGCTCCGGAGAAAGTGCGGGCGCTGGCCTACGATGTCGTGCTCAATGGGTTGGAGCTGGGTGGTGGCAGCATACGGATAAACGATCCTTCGCTTCAGCGGAGAGTGCTGTCGTTGCTCGGCGTCGATGACAAAACCGCGCAGGCACGCTTTGGGTTCCTGCTCGATGCGCTAAGTGCAGGCGCGCCACCCCACGGCGGCATCGCACTCGGGTTCGACAGGCTGGCGATGGTGCTTGCGGGGGCGACTTCTCTCCGTGATGTAATCGCCTTTCCGAAAACCACGGCGGCGCGGGCGTTGTTCGAGGACGCGCCGTCTGCCGTGCCACCAGACGATCTGAGGGAACTCCATCTTCAAACAATGACGAGCTGACGTGAGCGACGAGACAACCATTCAGCGCCTCTCGACAGAAGGCGCCGACATGTTGACGCTGGCTGGAGTGAACGACGAGAACCTCGTCGAGCTGGCGAGACAGACTGGGGCGAAGATCAATCTGCGCGGCGAAACACTCGCGATAAGCGGGAGCCCGGACTCAGTCGCGCGTGCGATTACCATCGCGCAGCGAATGATCGACACCGCCAAGCAGCAGATGCCCCTCACCGCGGACGACGTGCTTCGGATGAGCATCGAAGGACCGCGAGACGGCAATGGCAACGGGACTGACAGCGAAACGCGCATCGTTCTCCCCGGCGTCCGCAAAATCATTCAGGCCAAGACGAGTGGTCAGGCAGAGTACATGAAGCTGATGGCCGAGAACGACATAGTGGTCGGGATCGGTCCTGCTGGAACAGGCAAGACATATCTCGCCGTTGCCGCAGCCGTTGACGCTCTCGCGCGCAAACGGGTTCGCCGCATCGTTCTGGCGCGGCCCGCGGTCGAAGCAGGAGAGAGCCTCGGCTTCCTTCCCGGCGACATGCAGGCGAAGGTCGACCCATATCTGCGACCGCTTTACGATGCGCTCGAGGACATGATGCCCCACGAGCGCGTTCAGAAGTCGCTCGAGACGCGCACGATCGAGATTGCACCCCTCGCGTATATGCGCGGGCGAACTCTGGCCGACGCGTTCGTCATTCTCGACGAGGCGCAGAACGCCACCGCCGCCCAGATGAAGATGTTCCTCACCCGCCTCGGCGTGAATTCGAAGGCCGTGATAACGGGAGACAAGACCCAGATCGACCTGCCCAAGCGCGAGGACTCCGGGCTCGTGCAGATCGAGCGCATCCTCCCGGGCATCGACGGGATCGGATTCTATTATCTGACGGACGCCGATGTGGTTCGCCACCGTTTGGTGCGCGAGATCATCAAGGCGTACGCCGAGGATTCCGGCGTCTGACAAAGCTGTCGCGCGCCTAGGAAATGAAGTCTCCACCGCGCGGGCTCGCGATCGACGTATCTTCGAGCGTAAGACGCCTGCTGGTGTCGCGGCCACGCGTCAAGGAAGCCGCACTCGTCGCTCTAACCGCAGAAGGAGTGAGGGATGCGATGCTATCGATCACGTTCGTGGGCCGGTCGGCGATCTCCGAGCTCAATCGGCGATACCTGGGGCACCACGGCCCAACAGATGTAATCTCATTTGGCCTCGGACGGCACGGTCGTCGCGGTCCAGTTGTGGGTGACATTTACATCTGCCCCGAAATCGCGCGCGCCAACGCCAGACGCCAAGGCGTGTCTTCGCAGGAAGAGGTGCTTCGACTTGTAGTTCACGGGACACTGCACGTCCTGGGATACGAGCACCCCGAAGACTCGACCCGCACCACATCGAAAATGTGGCGCAGGCAGGAGAGGATCCTGGCTCGTGTCATCTGAACGACTGCTCGATGATTTCAATGCGGGGAAACCTGCTGCGCTCGCGCGTGTGGTCAGCATCGTCGAAAACCACCGTGAGGGTTTCGAAGCCATCATGGCCCGACTGCATTCCAGAACGGGGCGAGCGCGGCGCATTGGTCTCACTGGCCCACCAGGCGCGGGCAAGAGTACGATCACGGCACTCCTGGTCAAGAGCTTTCGGGATGCAGGGCTCAAGGTTGGGGTGATCGCCGTGGATCCGACGTCGCCCTTCACGGGTGGCGCATTGCTTGGTGACCGGGTGCGGATGGAGAATGTCGCGCTTGATCCCGGAGTGTTCACCCGATCGATGGCTACTCGCGGATCACTGGGTGGGTTGGCGGCGGCTACTCGCGAAGTTGCCGACGTCCTCGATGCATTCGGATTTGATCGGCTGCTGATAGAAACCGTCGGCGTAGGTCAGTCGGAGCTCGATGTCGCCCGTACCGCGGATTCGACGGCGCTGATTCTCGTTCCGGAATCGGGAGATTCGATTCAGACTCTCAAGGCTGGTGTGATGGAGGTCGCCGACATATTCGTTGTCAACAAGGCCGATCGTCCGGGAGCGGATCGGCTGCGCAACGATGTCGAGCTTATGCTGGGACTTCGGAAGGGCGTGTCCTTCGGTAGCGTACCTGCACATCACGGCGTCGATCTCAAGCGAACGAATCCGGCACGGTTGGCTCGCGAGGCTGCGGCTGCCGACAACCCGACGCTCTGGACGCCACCTGTACTGAGCGCGGTCGCAACGAAGCAGGAGGGAATCCCCGAGATGGTCGCCGCGCTCGACCGGCACTTTGCTTATCTTGAGCAAACAGGAACGCTGCGCACTCGGCGACGTGAAAGAATGCGCGAGCGCGTCATAGACGTGGTAGAGCGAAAGGTCAGGGATCGGTTGTGGAAGGA
>JAXDME010000103.1:0-23250 GCA_034666285.1 Gemmatimonadaceae bacterium
TTACTCCGCCGATCTCGAGCACTTTTCCGCGCAGCGTCATCTCGCCCGTGAGTGCCATGTCACGACGGACCGGACGTCTGCTCAGCACGCTCGCGATCGCAAGTGTAACGGCGGCTCCGGCGCTCGGCCCATCCTTAGGTATCGCGCCAGCTGGGAAGTGTACGTGCAGATCGCACTCCTTGAACTCAATGTCGTCGACGCCCAGCGTATGCGCGCGCGAGCGAACGTAGGAGTAGGCCGCGTCGACCGATTCGCGCATCACGTCGCCCAACTGACCGGTGACCGTGAGACGGCCAGAGCCCGGCATCCGCAGCGCTTCGATCACCATCAGATCCCCACCCGTCGCAGTCCACGCCATTCCCGTCACGGCGCCGATTTCCGGTTCCTGTTCCGCGTCCTCGAGAGTGTACGTCGGATTACCGAGGATTTCGTTGACCATCGCGTTATCTACGATCCAGGCCCCTTCCTCGCCGTCTGCTTTCTTGCGAGCCCGCTTCCGCATCAACGAAGCGATATTGCGCTCGAAATTGCGGAGTCCGGCCTCGCGCGAGTAGCGGTTGGAGATGAAGCCGAGCACTTCGTCGGTAAACTGAATGTCCTTGTCAGTGATCCCATGTTCTTCGAGCAGTCTGGGCAGCAGATAGCGCCAGGCGATCTCGACTTTCTCTTCTACCGTGTAGCCGAGCACCCGAATGACTTCCATGCGGTCCCGCAGCGGGGCCGGGATGTCGAACAGGTTGTTCGCGGTGCAGATGAAGAGGATGCTCGAGAGATCGAAGGGAAGATTGAGGTAATGGTCGACGAAGTTCGAGTTCTGCGATGGATCGAGTACCTCGAGCATCGCGGCGGTTGGATCTCCCGAAGGTCCCCCGCTGGTCATCTTGTCTATCTCGTCGATCATCAGCACAGCGTCCCGAACTTGCACTCGACGCAGAGACTGCAGGATGAGTCCCGGCATCGCTCCGACGTATGTGCGGCGGTGACCGCGAATCTCGGCCTCGTCACGCACGCCGCCAACTGAAATTCGGTAGAACGCGCGACTGATGGACATGGCGATCGCTTCGCCGAGCGACGTCTTGCCGGTTCCCGGAGGCCCGACGAAGCAGAGGATTGGACCGTGAGGATCGCCGCCGCGGAGCTTCCGCACGGCGAGGTACTCAGTGATGCGCTCTTTCGCCTCTTTCAGTCCGTAGTGACGGCTGTCCAGGAGCTCTTCGACCTTCTTCAGCTCGATGATTTCTTCCTTCGACGATTTGACGTTCCATGGAAGCGCGAGCATCCAGTCGAGGTATGTGCGAATCACCTGATACTCGCTCGACGCCGGAGACAGGTTTCGCATGCGCTCGATCTCGCGCTTTGCTTCCTGCGCCGCTTTTTCAGGAAGGTTGGCCTCCTCGAGCTTCTTGAGCGTCTCGATCGCTTCCTTTTCGCCGGGGTCTCCCTCACCCAGCTCCGACTGAATCGCACGCAGCTGCTGACGCAGGTAGAACTCGCGCTGGTGCTGCTCGATCTTGATCTCGGTCTGGCGCTTGACGTCTTCCGCGACGCGCGCGCGTCCGACTTCGCGCTCTACACGGCCGAGCAGGAACTTCAGGCGCTGGCCGATGTTGAGGCGCTGCAGGATTTCGTCCTTGTCCGATACCTTGAAATTCAGATTCGTCGCGGCGAGATCAGCGAAGCGCCCCGGATCGGAGATGTTCATCTTTAGGATCGCCGGCACTTCATCCGGAATTCGATCGATCAGCTCAGCCAGCGTTTCGGCGCCGGCGACTATCCGGGAAATCAGATCATCGACCTCGTTGGGGTCGGGCGCAATTTCTTTGGCCGGCTTGATGCGGACGATCGGGAACGGCTCGGTCTGCGCGACGCCTTCGACGACAATCCGCCTGAGGCCCTGCAGCGTGATCTGAACGGTTTCACCGGGAAGATTGATGCGCTCGTGCACGCGCGCCGCGACTCCAACTCTTCCCATGAAGCGCTCTGGATCCAGAACGTCGTCGTGGTCACCGGTCGCCACGACCAGACCGACAATAAGTCCGGATTGCTCGTTGGCCTTGAGCAGCGACAGGTTCTCCGGCGCGCCCATCTGCACCGCAATGGTGCCGAGTGGATACACGATTGTGGATCGAAGCGCCATTAGTGGCAGCGTCGATGGAATTTCGGCCTGAAGGATGTCGTCTCTACGCTGCGTTGGAGCCATGCTATCTCTCTCGAGCCAGGTTAACCGTCAGTTGTTTCAGAAGTTAACGGCGCCTAAGTTTAAAGGCTATGTTCGAAGACCTGAGCGAAAAGCTCGAAGCCACGTTCGCCCGCCTCCGTGGCCGCGGTGTTCTCAGCGAAGCCGACATCAAGGAGGGCCTGCGCGAAGTTCGCCGGGTGCTGCTGGAAGCGGATGTCAACTTCCAATTGACGCGCGAGTTTCTCGAACGTGTCGAGAAAAAAGCGACTGGCGTCAACGCGCTCAGTACGGTCTCTCCCGGGCAGCAGCTAGTCAAGATCGTACACGAAGAGCTGACCGCAATGCTCGGCGAGCGACGGGAAGGGCTGAAGCTCAGCACTGTCCCGCCGTCGGTGGTGATGATGGTCGGGCTGCAGGGGTCGGGTAAGACGACCACCGCCGCCAAGCTTGCTCGAAAGCTCAAAGCGGAAGGTCGCTCCACGCGCCTCGTCGCCGCCGATGTGTATCGGCCGGCCGCCATCGATCAGCTGGAGACCCTTGGTAGAGACCTGTCGATTCCCGTGTATGCCGACAGGACGACTACCGACGTGGTGAAGATCGCGCGGGCTGGTGTGGCTGAGGCGCTTCGGGAGCGCGACCGCGTCGTGATTATCGATACGGCCGGCCGCCTTCAGATCGACGATGCGATGATGCAGGAGCTATTGCGGCTGAAGGAAGCGCTCCGACCAACGGAGATTCTTCTCGTCGCCGATGGCATGACGGGCCAGGACGCAGTCAAGATCGCGCAAGGGTTCGACAGCGCTCTCGACGTTACGGGCGTGATTCTCACCAAGATGGACGGCGATGCGCGCGGAGGCGCGGCGCTCTCCATTTACGGAGTCACGAAGAAGCCAATCAAGTACATCGGTGTCGGCGAGAAGTCGGACGCTCTCGAGGAGTTCCATCCGGAGCGCATGGCCGGCCGGATCCTCCAGATGGGTGACATCGTCACGCTTGTCGAGAAAGCCCAGGCCTCATTCGACGAAGCCGAAGCCAAGCGTCTGGAGAAGAAGGTCCGGAAAGAGGGAATGGACCTGAACGATTTCCTCAACAGTATGCGGCAGATCCAGAAGATGGGCCCGCTGGAGGGAATCCTGAAAATGCTGCCGGGCGTGAATACGAAAGCGCTCAAGCAGATGAAAGCCGACCCGAATCGGATGAAGCACGTCGAGGCAATCGTGCTGTCGATGACGCCGGAAGAGCGAAAAAATCCCGGCATCATAAACGGTTCGCGCCGTGCGCGGATTTCCCGAGGCTCCGGCCGGCCGATCAGCGATGTGAACCGGCTGCTCGATCAGTTCCGCGAGATGCAGAAGATGATGAAGAAAATGGCCGGGGGCGGACGGATGGGGATGCCTTCGATGCCCGGGATGTTCGGGCGCTGACTGCGGACTGGGACCAACGGCACTGCTGACTGCTGACTAACTGCGAATTGGGGGACTAACTGCGCACTGCGGACAAACGGGCGTCCGAAGTCCGCAGCCCTTTGGTCATCGATCCGGAGTGGGTCTCCCAATCCGCAATTAGTCAGCAGTCCGGAGTGCACTTGGTCCGCACTCCGAAATCAAAGCTGAAATCCGAGCCCTAATCGATTACATTAGGAGCAAGTCTTACCGGGTGCGCTCCGGACGTTCCGGAGTCGCGAGGAGCCCGTTCAGAGGCGCGAGAGCGCCTCATTTCACACCCTCTAGGGAGCACCAAGAAATGGTAAAGATTCGACTCCGCCGCGTTGGGCGGAAAAATGCCCCGTTCTATCGCATTCTCGTCGCCGACTCGCAGAGTCCGCGCGATGGGAAATTCATCGAGATCATCGGGCAATACGCTCCCAGACAGAGCGAGGGTTCGCTCAACGTCGACGAGGAGCGCGCGAATTACTGGCTCAGCGTCGGCGCGCAACCTACCGATACCGTACGGTCGCTTCTTCGGCGCGCCGGAATCCTCAAGCGCCGGCACGAGCAGAGACTCGGCATCGAGCGCAAGACGGCCGCCGTCCCCGTCAGCGAACAGACGGACGACGCAGCCGCGGCCAGCACCTAGAGCGCACCGTCTGGACATGCCTGGGCCCGAATACGCGATTGTCGGGCTGATCCGCAAAGCGCAGGGGATTCGCGGCGAGGTTGTGGTCGAGCCTCTCACGGACAAGCCGGACGTCGTCTTTGCGTCCGGCAGTCGTGTTTTTGCGGGCACAACCGACGGAGAACTGGCGGTCGCGCACGACGTCAGGGGCGAGGACGATATCCCCACTCTGACCATCGCGCGCTCGCAGCCGTTCAAGAAGGGCCTCATCGTCCAGTTCGAGGAGCTGGCGGACCGCGACAGCGCCGAGCTCTGGCGTGGCCGATATCTCCTTGCCCGGTTCAGCGAGCTGCCGCCGCTTGAGGACGATGAGGTCTACCTTCACGATCTGACCGGAATGAAGGTCGTACGGCCAGACGGCGCGGAGATCGGCGAAGTCACCGGGTTCTACGAGCTACCGCAGGGAGTCATGCTCGATGTAAAGACTTCGCGCGGCAGTGCGCTCATTCCATATCGCCCGGAGATCATCGTCCGTACGGACCTGGAGACCCGCAGCATCGTCATGGACGACAAGCTCGGACTGCTGGACGATTCATCCGCGTCCGACGACTAGCGATGCCGCTCAGAATCAACGTCGTCACGATCTTTCCTGAATTCTTCGCGGGGCCGTTGACGCTCAGCATCCCGTCGCGCGCGGCGGCAGCCGGCAGCGTTCTGTACAACATTGTTGACCTGCGGGACTTCACACACGACAAACACCGCTCCGTCGACGACGCACCCTACGGTGGCGGGCCCGGCATGGTCATGAAACCCCAACCGTTCTTCGAGGCGGTGGAAGCTCTGGAGACCAAGCCGCCTGTAGTGCTGCTTTCTCCGAGAGGGCGCGTGTTCGGGCACGCGGATGCGGAGCGCTTTGCGGCGGGAGAAGAGCTGACCCTGCTCTGCGGCCACTACAAGGACATCGATCAGCGCGTGGCCGACCATCTGGCAACCGAGGAGATATCGCTCGGTGATTTCGTGCTCAGCGGTGGAGAGGCGGCAGCTCTGGCGATCATCGACGCGACGGTCCGGCTTCTACCCGGTGCAATGTCCGACATCGATAGCGCGCGTACCGACTCTTTCTTCGGCAGAGGCTTGAGCGCTCCCAGCTACACCCGACCGCCGGAGTATCGCGGTCACACAGTTCCCGAGATTCTCCTTTCGGGAGACCACGCAAAGATCGAGAAGTGGCGGACCGAGCAGGGAGAGCGGCTCACCCGGGAAAGAAAGCACTAGCCGCCCGAAGCGTCCGAGTTCGAGCCGAAACGCTGGCATTCGAGCGCCATGGGGTTTACTTTTCGGGGCTTCCCAAGAATCTCCTAAACACGTCTTTACCAGGCTGTTAACCTCAGCCCCGAGTGGCATATGCATCCCTTCATTGAAACCCAGAAAGAGTGGCTCCGCGACAACGTCCCGCCGTTCCGCGCAGGCGACACCCTCCGCGTCAACGTTCGCGTCCGTGAGGGCGACAAGGAAAGACTTCAGGCTTTTGAAGGTGTGTGCATCGCCAAGCGTGGCGCGGGAGTAAGCGCGACGTTCACCGTCCGCAAGATCTCCAATGGCGTCGGTGTCGAGCGCATTTTCCCCGTGCACAGCCCTATGATCTCAGAGATCATAGTCGTTCGACGCGGTCGTGTCCGTCGCGCCAAGCTCTACTACCTGCGTCACCTCACCGGAAAGGCCACGCGTATCAGAGAGCGGAAGGCCAAAGTGGTCGTTCCGGGTAGCGACACGCCGGCAGAGGCTGGAGCAGAGGCGTAGCACCCGCCGGCGCCGCCAAGTGCGACGGCGTAAGCGCTGGACCACGATCGAGCGCGATCTTCGCGCCGTAAAAGGTCCTCTTCTCGCGGGTGTTGACGAAGTAGGGCGGGGACCCATCGCGGGGCCCGTCGTCGCCTGCGCCGTGATCATGCCTGCTGATACTCGGGCAATCGCCGGCGTCGACGATTCCAAGCGACTGACTCACGATCAGCGCGTCAGACTCTCCGGCATTATCAGGCAGCGCGCCATCGCGTTCGCCATAGGCGCGGCGTCAGTGCGCGAGATCGACCGCATCAATATCTATCAGGCGAGCGCGCTGGCTATGCAGCGTGCGCTGACGAGACTTCGCGTGACGCCCGATCACGTGGTGATCGACGGACGGGCTATGCGCTCGCTTCCGATCCCACACACGGCAGTGGTACACGGCGACGCCCGCTGCTTCAGCATCGCCTGTGCATCCATCCTCGCCAAGGTGACGCGCGACCTCCTCATGACCCGGCTCGCCCTTCGCTATCCGCAGTATATTTGGGACCACAACGCGGGCTACACGACGCGTGAGCATGTTGCCGGACTGACGTCTCATGGGATCACACCGCACCACCGCAAAAGCTTTTGCCGCATCAGCGATCTGCTGCTCGAGCTTCAGCACCAATCGGACCTGGAAGATCTGGAACAAGCCGCTCTGGATGACGTCGGAAACCCGGACGAGGACGATCTCGACGACGTGATGATTGCCAACGGACTTGGTCAGGTCGATTTCGCGACGGTACTCGAAGAACGGATCTGACGGCGACGCTAGACGAAACGTCGGACACGAGGAATAAATTGCCGGATGCGCTGGTTGGTCTGATAATGGGATCCAAGTCCGATTGGGACACCATGCAGCACGCGGCGCAGCTCCTCGAAGCGCTAGGCGTTCCGCACGAAACCAAAGTCGTCTCGGCTCACCGCACCCCCGATCTCCTCTTCGAGTACGCTGAATCTGCCGAGTCGCGCGGGATCCAGGTGATCATTGCCGGTGCCGGCGGCGCAGCGCATCTGCCGGGCATGGCCGCGGCGAAGACGACTCTTCCAGTGCTCGGCGTTCCCGTGGAATCGAAGGCACTTCAGGGCATAGACTCGTTGCTTTCCATCGTGCAGATGCCAGCGGGAGTGCCAGTCGGCACGCTCGCGATCGGAAAGCCGGGAGCGATCAACGCGGCGCTCCTCGCGGCGTCGATAGTCGCGCTGAGTCATCCGGATGTGCGCGAGAGACTCCGCGCATTCCGCGCCGAACAAACCAATGCCGTGCTCGCGCAGCCAGACCCGGCCACGTCAGAGTGAGAGTTGGGGTTCTGGGGGGTGGGCAGCTCGGACGCATGCTCGCACTCGCCGGCTACCAGTTGGGAATCGAGTTCCGATTCTTTGATCCGAGCTCGGGCGCTCCAGTAGGCCAGATCGGCGAGCTCGTCTCTGCGGAGTACGGCGATCGAGCTGCGCTCGAGAGATTTCTCAAAGGGGTCGATGTCGTCACCTACGAGTTCGAGAGTATCCCGCTCGAGACAGTGGTGTTCGTTGCCGATCGAGTGAAGGTGTATCCGCCGGTCGAAGCGCTCGCGATCGCTCAGGATCGGCTGCGTGAGAAGAAGCTCTTCGAACACCTCGGCATCCCGACACCTCCATTCGCTCCGGTAGACAGCCTCGAGGATCTGAAGAAAGAAGTGTCCAGAATTGGATTGCCCGTTGTTCTCAAGACGCGAAGGATGGGGTACGACGGCAAAGGACAGGTCGTGATACGCGACCGATCGTCGATCGAGACGGCGTGGGAGAAGCTCGGTGGAGTACCGCTTCTCGTCGAGCAATACGTCTCGTTCCAGTACGAGCTCTCGGTGATTGGAGTACGCGACCCGAATGGCCACGAAGTTTTCTATCCGCCCGTCGAAAACGTTCACGCCGATGGGATCCTGCGCAGATCCACTGTCCCCGCGCCGCACGGGACTCCGGAAGCGAGCGCACTGGCCATCGAATATTCCCGTCGGCTCATGGATAAGCTGAAATACGTGGGTGTTCTGGCGTTGGAGCTTTTTTCGGTCAACGGAACGCTGCTGGCGAACGAAATGGCCCCCCGAGTCCACAACTCCGGACATTGGACAATCGAGGGTGCGGAAACGAGCCAGTTCGAGAATCACCTGCGCGCCCTGATGTCGCTGCCGCTAGGAGAGCCATCGTTGCGCGGGGCGTCGGTAATGTTCAACATCATCGGCCATATCCCGTCGCGGGAAAAGGTTCTAGCCGTCGCTGGCGCGCATCTTCACCTCTATGGCAAGGCCCCCACGGAGAAGAGGAAGGTGGGTCACGTGACCCTGGTTGGGCGGGCCCTGGCCGACCTACAGCCGGGAACGGCGGCTCTGGAGGCCCTGGTGGCCCAGGCGCCCCGGTAACAAGCCCGCCGTTCAAACCGTAGGCTGACTGCGGCTGTCATATCTGCAGTCCCGGAAATTACCTGGCGTCGCTGATTCAAACCTTTGAGCCTTTCGAGTTATCCAATCTTGCAACAAAGTCCGGACGACGATCGAATGGCGGCAGGATCCAACGTGGTACCTGTACCGATGGGTGATTCTGCGGACGTGGCCTTGGCCGCGGCCGGCGACCGCCAGGCGTTCGAGCGGCTGTACCGCTCCCACGCGAACAGGGTGTACTCGTTGTGCACCCGTATGTCCGGTAGCAGGACAAGAGGCGAGGAGCTGACTCAGGACGTATTCGTGAGGACCTGGGAAAAGCTGCCGCAGTTCAGAGGAGAGAGTGCTTTTTCGACCTGGCTGCATCGTCTGGCGGTGAATGTGGTTTTGAATGCCAGAAAGACCGAGGGGAAGGAAACCTCGAGAACGGAAGAGACCGATATCGGCGACGAGCGTTGGACGGAAATGGCAAGGGCGCCGATGCACATTGAGAGAATGGACCTGTCAGACGCGATTGCAAAGCTGCCGGCGGGGGCCCGAAAGATTTTTGTTCTGCACGACATTGAAGGCTACAAGCACGAAGAGATCGCGGAGCTGTGTGGGATCACTTCGGGCGGAAGTAAGGCGCAGCTTCATCGCGCGCGACTTCTTTTGAGAGGGGCATTGGAACGATGACGCACTCCGACATGACTTGCGAAGCATTTGACGCCGCGCTTCCCGACTACCTCGAGGGAACGCTTGACGGATCTCTGCGCGCCTCGGTCGAGCGGCATCTGCGGGAGTGCGTTCGCTGCACCGGTCTGGTGAGAGATCTCGAGAATATCCGGGATCAGGCGGCGGCGCTTCCGGATCTGGTTCCTCAGCGTGATCTCTGGTCGGGCATCGAAGCGCGCATCGCTGCGCCGGTAATTCCGCTGGCAGCGCGCCCGGAGCGACAGAGACGACTCGTCCCCGCCTGGATGGGAATAGCCGCGGCTGCGCTGATCGTGAGCACAGCCGGTGTTACCTACGTGCTCACTGCGCGCTCACTCGGTTCAGGTACCGAATCCAGAGTGGCAGTAGGATCCTCCGCGCCCCAAACACAGGCAACAATTCCAGCCACTCCTGACGCAACCACACCGGGAACCGAACCTGGCAGTGCCGGTGTTGACCGGAACGCGCCTGAATCCGGTAGAACCGGGCTCGTGCAGAAGTCGATGGAACCATCGACCTCCGGTCTATCCGCGAGGCTCGCGAGTCGGGGTCAGACATCCGAGGCTGTGTACGGCAGAGAGATCGAGATGCTCCAGGGCATCGTAAAGCAGAGGAAGACTCAGCTCGACTCTTCGACCATCGCGGTCATCCAGCGGAATCTCGATATCATCGATGCTGCTATCGCGCAGAGCAGGGCGGCGCTCATCGCCGATCCGGCCAGCCGGATGCTCGGCCAGCAGTTGACACATGCGCTCGACAAAAAGGTCGAGCTTCTACGGACGGCGGCCATGCTGCCGGCAAGCACATAAAATGACAAATCGAATCAAGCTTTCGCGCTTCGTCGTCACAGCGGGCGTGGTGATGGCCCTTCCGATGTCCGCGCACGCCCAGGACGACGGGGTGCAGATCCGGGGCATTACGCGCGTGGACACCACGGTAAGACTGGATCGCGGCGGAGCCGTGGATCTTTCGCTCATCTCCGGCAAGATTCGCGTCACCGGATGGGACCGGGCCGATGTGAAGATCTCGGCGACCATCGAGAGCGGCCGGCTGCGCTTCGACGCGAATTCGTCGAGAGTCAGCCTCGCCGTGGAAGACTCCGACAACGAAGGACGCAGGGGTCACAGGCACAACAACGTCGGCGACGCTACATACGATGTTTCGGTCCCGCGAGGATCGCGACTGATTCTGGAAGCAGTCTCGGGCGACGTAATCGCAAAGGGTTCTCAAGGCGAAATCGAGGCGAGCAGCGTGAGTGGCGACGTCGATGTGTCCGACGGCGTGCGCGCCGTCAGCGCGGAATCGGTGTCAGGATCAGTCCACGCTTCTCAGGTCAACGGGAATCTGCGAACGGAAACCGTCAGTGGAGACCTTCGCGCCGAGAACGTGTCGGGAAACGTCCAGGCGAGCTCAGTCAGTGGCGAAATCCGGCTCATTGGAATCCAGTCGAAAGACGTGCGAACGGAAACCGTCAGCGGCGACATCACGTACACTGGTACAATCGAGCCATCGGGCCGCTACAGCTTCGAGGCCCACTCCGGGACGATCAGACTCAACATTCCGCGTGGATCGGGCGCTCAGTTCAGCGTCGAGACGTTCAGCGGAGACATCAATGCCGATGTCCCCATTACCATCCAACCTCGTCCCAAGAGAAGGGAAGGCCGTATGGACTTCACGATCGGTGATGGCAGAGCGAGAGTCACCGCCAACACCTTCAGCGGAGAAATTGTGATCAATACCGGTTCAGGCTCAACCACCCGGAGAGAAGATGAATAAAATGAGACTCTTCGCCGCGCTTGCCATCGTACTCGCAGCACCAGCGCTCGGCGCGCAGCAGCAGTTCGGTCGCGACTCCGATCTATGGCGCTGGGACGGCCGCGTGGATGCGGGACGCTGGATGAACGTCTTCAACGTCAACGGATCCGTGGATTTTGCGCCGAGTCCGGACAACATGGTTCATCTCGTAGCGGAGAAAAGAGCGAACGGGCATGAGATGGACGACATTCACTACGAGGTCGTCCAGGCCGGAGGCAATGTCACGATCTGCGCGATCTGGAATAACAGCGCCCGCTGCGAGGATGGCGGCGTGCAGTCGTTTCACCGCGACGGCAATAACGAGAACCACTCCAACGTCAGGATGACCGTTCAGGTGCCTCGCGCCGTGAGGGTCGGCGCGCACTCTGTGAACGGCGCCGTCTCCGTGCGCGATGTGGGCGCTGAAGTGCAAGCAAACACCGTCAACGGCGGCGTGAGGGTTCGCAACGCCACGGGTCCGGTAAGGGCGACGACGGTCAATGGCGGCGTAGATGTGACGACGACGGCTGGGCCCGTCACCGCGGAAACGGTGAACGGAAACGTCGACGCGCGAATGGCATCACTGCAGGGTGACGACGACATGACTTTCAAGACGGTGAACGGATCGGTGTCGATCTACGTACCCGCGCGGTTCGACGGAACATTCCGTTTCGACACGGTACACGGCGGGATTGACAGCGACTTTCCCATGACGCTTTCGGGTCGTTGGGGACCGCGCCATGCGGCCGGTACCATAGGAAACGGCGGCCGAGACATCAGGGCGAGCAGCGTCAACGGCAGCATAGAGCTGAGAAAGCAGTAGGCCTGTGTTAGTCATAAAACAGGGGAGCCGATTGGATCCCCTGTTTTTTTATGGAGATACTGCGACGCCCCACGGCAGTCGCCCGACTTTGACCGTCGCTGTGACTCTTCGCGACAGTGCGTCGATGATGCTGATCGAGTCTGACAGTCCGTCAGCGGTGTAAACCGTGCGCCCGTCTGGAGAGACTGCGATGCCCCAGGGCCGTTTGCCAACATTGATCCGGCCGACCACCGCGTTGTGCGCTGCGTCTACTATAGAGACTGCGTTAGCGGTTCCGTTCGCGATGTAAATCAATTTCCCATCCGGAGATACTGCGAGGCCCACCGGCTTCCCCTGACGTCCCTCCAGCGGAATCGAGTGCGTAACCGTCCGGGTCCTGGTATCGATGACGGACAGCGTGCCTCCGATCTCGGCCGTCACGTATGCCCGCCTCCCATCGGGAGAAAACGCAACCGCGCGCGGCCGCACGTCGACGAGAAAATTCGCGACGACCTTGTTCGCCCTCGCATCAATGACCGAGACACTGTTACTCGTTTCCGCTGTGACGTACACCCACCGCCCATCCGGCGAGACAGCTACGCCTTCCGGCTCTATGCCCACGATAAGAGTGGCCACGATCTTTCGTGTACCGATGTCAGTTGCCGATGTCCAGCTGCCGTCTTCATTTGCCGCGTATAGGCGCTTGCCATCGGGAGTGATGGCGAATCGTTCAGGATCACTTCCGGCGGGAAAAACTCCGTCGATCCGGGACGTAGCCACGTCGATCGAGACGATTGCATCGCCACTGGTCTGAACGGTTTTCTGTGGATCGCTCAACGCAACGAAGATGTGATTCCCGTCTGGGCTGAATTCGATTCCCCGTGGGCGCTGAGGGACAGGGATGGTCTTAAGAACCCTGAGTGACTTTGCATCGATCAGAGTTATGGTGTGACCGAGCTCGTTGCTGACGGCGATGAGGGCTCCACGTTGTGCATCGGCGCGTTTGGCGGCGAGCAGGCAGAAGCCAAGCAACACCAAGGCGACTCGCGCTGCTGCGGAGAGCGGCTGGCGAACACGACGTATCACTTGCCGGACCATTTGCATGGACGAGCGCCGGGCGATGCGATCAGGGAGTCCAGGATCTTCGACGGGGTGCGCATGTCGGAGTCCGTCGACGCGGCCAGGGACGAATCGTCCCTCAACTCGGGGACGTCGGTGAGCCGATATCCGCCGGCGTCCAGCAACGTATCGGTATACATAGGTTGGCGAAGCTGGTGGTCAGCGATCCTGAAGGTGAGGGGCCACCCCTTGTGACCGTCGAACTGAGTAGCCAGCGACTCCAGGTACGTTACGAGCTTAGCAGGGGAGGTAGACCGCGCCCGGAGAGCGGCTTCCGATGCGATTTTGACCGCTGCCCAGCCGGCCCAGGCAGAACCGTCCATCCCCAATCGGTATTTATCTCGATAACGATCATTGATCTGGCTCGCCCCGAATCGCTGGAGGGTGGACCCCCACAACGTGACAGAGTCTGGTTGCGATCCTGCGCGCAATCCCGAAGAGTTGGCGTTGTTGGTTACCGGACTGTGATGAGTGGCAGCGGCCGCGTTCTCGTACATCGCGTCCGTCGCTTCGACATGGAACGTGTAACGACGGCACGCCGCGCGGAGCGCCTGCGAACGCGATGCAGCGTTGATGAAGAGTACGTGGTGAGATTCAGCGAATCCAGAAAGAAGGTCGGCGTCGGCGGGTGACACACCGATCAACACGTGAACCCGTCGGACAGATAACAATTGTTCGGCAGCAATCAATGCCGTACTGCCAGCGCCCTCGGCTTCGTAAAGCTCGACGTCGTCACCAAATAGTGCGGCCGTCTGTTTCGACTCCGCCGCACCCAGACGAATTCCACGTTCAACCGAGGCCGCGCCGGGCGGGACGTTCGCCCGGCCAATTGTAATGACCCCAATCCTCAGCGATGTGTGAGCAGCACCCTGCGCGCTGATCGCCGGACAGAGCGCGAAGTAGCAGATCACCACGAATGTCAGTCGACGAACAATCATTTTGCGTCGTTTATCGTACAGTGTCGTGAGTGACAGAAGACCTCGGAAAACCTGTGCCGGACTCGTTTGCTACAACTGTAATAGAGGCTTCTGATAAAACGCTTCGCGAAAAACACTCAGGAACACTTTGTGCATTTTCGCGTCGTGCAGTCGAGAAAATAAAATTCCTTTGGTCGGTTGGATCCGCAACGGTCGGTTCGGGTGAGTCAGATCAGCGACGCGAGGGATCGATGGCGCGAAACGGCAATGCCGTTTGGGTTCCCATACAAAATACAACTCTACTCGTCCTCGCTTTTCTAAGCGGCGCACTCGCCTGCTCGGAAAAGAGACCTGCAGGAGAAGTTCCGCAGACACCCGGCGAGCCCACTGCGACGCCGCTCTCCAGCCGGAGCAACGGCGGAGCGATTGCCGCCGACCACGAAGATGGTCAGTGGGTGAGACCCGCCAAGAACTACGCGAGCACCCGCTTCAGCGGGCTGAGCGAGATTACCACCGACAACGTGCGCACTCTCCGGTTGGCGTGGACGTTCGAGACCGGAGTTCTGCGCGGTCAGGAAGCAGCCCCGCTCGTGGTCAACAACACGATGTATATCGTGACCCCGTTCCCTAACTATTTGTACGCGCTCGATCTGACCAAACCTGGCGCGCCGATGAAATGGGTCTACAAGCCTGGACCGATCGCCGCGGCTCAGGGTGTCGCATGCTGCGACGTGGTAAATCGCGGCGCGTCGTACGCTGAAGGGAAGATCGTTTACAACACTCTCGACGATCACACGGTCGCGGTGGATGCAGCGACCGGGAAAGAGGTATGGAAAACCAAGGTTGGCGAGATCAACATGGGCGAGAGCCTGACGATGGCGCCGCTCATCGTGAAGAACAAAGTTCTCGTCGGCAACAGCGGCGGCGAGTTCGGAATACGAGGCTGGCTGACCGCACTTGATCTCGGAAGCGGCAAGATCGTTTGGCGCGCTTACCATACCGGCCCCGATTCCGCCGTTCTGATCGGCAAACGCTTCAAGCCGTTTTATGCCGCCGATCGGAAGCCCGACCTCGGCGTCAATACCTGGCCAGGCGACAGCTGGAAGATCGGCGGCGCCGGTATGTGGGGTTGGATCTCGTATGACCCGCAGCTGAATCTGATTTACTACGGCTCCGCCAATCCGGGCCCATGGAATCCTGAGCAGCGACCGGGCGACAACAAATGGAGCTCGACGATTTTCGCGCGAGATCCGGATACCGGCGAAGCCGTGTGGGCATACCAAATGAGCCCACACGATCTGCACGACTACGATGGAGTGAATGAAAACATTCTCCTCGACCTTCCGATCAACGGGCAAACGAGGAAAGTCCTGATTCATCCGGACCGAAATGGATACCTCTACATGATCGACCGCTCGACAGGTGAAGTGATCGCAGCTGACGCGTTCGGATACGTAAATACATCGAGCGGAGTGGATCTCAAAACCGGCAGGATCAATTACGTGTCGGCGAAAGAGCCGCGGATGGGAGAAGTGGTTCGCAACGCGTGTCCCGCGGCACCGGGCGTCAAGGATTGGCAGCCGTCCGCCTTTTCTCCAGTGACCGGTCTCATTTACATCCCCCACCAGAATCTTTGTCAGGATGTGGAATCCGTTGAGGCGAACTACATCGCCGGCACTCCGTTCGTGGGAATGAACGTGAAGATGTCAGCTGGCCCGGGAGGAAACCGCGGCGCATTCGATGCGTGGGATCCGGTCGCGAGGAAGGTGGTGTGGAGCATCAAGGAGAGTTTCCCGGTGTGGAGCGGAGCTTTGGTGACGGGGGGCAACGTCGCCTTTTATGGAACCATGGAAGGTTGGTTCAAGGCCGTAGACGCGCGAACGGGTCAGGAGCTTTGGAAATTCAAGACGGGCTCCGGTATCATCGGCCAGCCAATCACCTATCGCGGGCCGGACAATAAACAGTATGTGGCCATCCTTAGTGGAGTTGGCGGTTGGTCGGGTGCGATAGTCGCCGGAGGAATCGATCCGCGAGACTCTTCCGCCGCGCTCGGCTTCGTGAACGCAATGACAGATCTGCCCCAGGCAACGAACAGGGGCGGAACACTCTATGTATTCGAGCTGCCCTGAGCCGTGATGCGTGAAAGTCAACGTCTTCTATCTCTTCTTCTGCTGATGGTGTGCGTGGTCGTCGCGTCGTGTAATCGCGCTCGCGCGGCTACTGCGACGACCGAGCTCAAGGTGTGTGCGGATCCAAACAATCTCCCGTTCTCGAACGAGCTGCAGCAAGGGTTCGAAAACAAAATCGCCGCTGTTGTCGCGCGCGACCTCAATACGAAGGTTCGGTACACGTGGTGGGCACAGCGTCGCGGATTCGTGCGCAACACCCTCAACGCGCATGAATGCGATCTCCTGATCGGAGTTCCCTCCAGCTTCGAGCGCACCAGCACAACCATTCCGTATTACCGCTCGACGTACGTGTTCGTTACGAAACGTGACCGCCGTCTACGTATCGCGTCGTTCGATGACCCGATTCTCAGGAAGCTCAGGATCGGTGTGCAAATGATCGGCGATGACTTCACCAATACGCCGCCAGCACACGCGCTATCGAAGAGGAACATCATACAGAACGTCCGCGGCTACAGTGTTTATGGCGACTATAGGCAGCCGAATCCACCCGCGCGAATCATTGACGCCTTGGTCAACGGAGACATAGACGTCGCAATCGCCTGGGGACCGCTCGCCGGCTATTTCGCGAAGCAGGCGTCCGTTCCACTCGAGATCACGCCTGTGTCGCCCCAGATCGATTTACCGTTTCTGCCGTTCGTATTCGACATCTCCATGGGGGTCCGCCGGGGCGACAACGTTCTCCGAGACCAGTTGAACGCGATCATCCTTCGCCGAAGAGGGGAGATCGACCGGATACTCGACCAGTACGGAGTGCCGCGAGTGAACGGCGCCGGAGATCAGTCATGAGCGGCCGCTCACATAATCTCACCCGCGCTGCCGGTATGTCGTTCCTGCTTTTGACTTCCTTGCTCACTGCATGCAAGCGGGAGGAACGGCGCTTTCGTGAGACCCCGCCATCTGCAACTTCCGACAATGCGGTGACTATGAGCTCGCTGCAGCCGGGGCCGTCCGTGATCGAAGCCGGAATGCGCAACCCATATGAGGACAACGCCTACGCCGTATCGGAAGGCAAGCAGCTGTTCGACCAGATGAATTGCTCCGGTTGCCACTCGCACGGCGGCGGTGGAATCGGACCGCCACTCACTGACAACGAGTGGATATACGGCAGCGAGCCGCAGAACATCTTCCAGACAATCGTGGAAGGGCGGCCGAACGGGATGCCTCCCTTCCGTGGAAAGATTCCCAACTACCAGGTGTGGGAGCTGGTGGCCTACGTGAGGGCTTTGGGGGGCATCCAGGGCAAAGCGGTCCGTACGACCCGCGACGACCACATGATGTTCAAGGAATCGGAACAGGCGCGAGACAAGGGACATCCCACACCGACCTTCGTCCCGCCGGCATCGATCAAACAATGAGGGCCGCGTTCCAGTCCGCCCTCGATCCTGCGGGACCCAAGGCTGCGGCGATTCTGC
Source organism: Gemmatimonadaceae bacterium (assembly GCA_034666285.1). Lineage (GTDB taxonomy): Bacteria > Gemmatimonadota > Gemmatimonadetes > Gemmatimonadales > Gemmatimonadaceae > UBA4720. Next base: position 17,399 of record JAXDME010000103.1, read on the forward strand.
ATCTCAACTGGTTTCTGTTGATCACCGCCACTCTGGTCTACGTGATCGTGATCGGCACACTCTTCTACTCATTGCGCCGTGCGTCTACACGGCCTGTAACGTTCGACGTTAGCGACGCCGACGAGCCCGATCGCGAGCGCGCGCGAACACTTTGGGTAGCAGCATCCGTCGCGGCAACCGCGTTGATTCTTTTGCTTTTCATTTTCGTCGATGTGTCGACGGCGCGGTCTATCTCACGAGTCGGCGGCGAGAAGCCGCTCCGCATCGACGTGGTCGGTCACCAGTGGTGGTGGGAGGTAAAGTATCCCGACACTGCCGCGCCGCAGAACATCATAGAGACCGCCAACGAGATTCACGTCCCGATTGGACGCGCGGTCTTCATAAAGATGACCTCCGACGACGTGATCCATAGCTTCTGGGCGCCGAATCTCGACGGAAAGAAGGATCTCATTCCCGGGCACGAAACAAGAACCTGGTTCCGTGCGGACTCCGCCGGGATCTATCGCGGGCAATGCGCGGAGTTCTGCGGACACCAGCACGCGAAGATGGCTTTCTTCATTGTAGCCGAGCCCAGAATCCAGTTCGAGCATTGGCTGGAATCGCAGAAATCGGAGGCGTCGAACCCGAGTGACTCGCTCGCGCAGGAGGGGGAACGCGTTTTCCTGAGCGGTACCTGCGCGATGTGCCACTCGATCAGCGGGACCAGCGCGGGGAGCAAGTTCGGTCCGGACCTGACTCACCTGGCGAGCAGGCGCACGATTGCCGCCGGTACGCTTCCCAACAATGTCGGCAACCTCGCCGGTTGGATACTTGACCCCCAGAGCATCAAGCCGGGCGTGAAGATGCCCGCCAGCAAGCTGGATCCTCAATCGTTGCAGGCCTTGCTCGCGTACCTCCGAACGCTCAAGTAATGGCTCACGCTCACGCGCTTCCTGCGTTCAACGACCCGGAAGAGAGGACCGGGACCCTCACGGTGCACGAGGAGGAGGAGGTGCGAGCGAGGCTCAATGCCTCCTGGCGTGAGGGCAGCGGTCTCTGGGCATGGCTCACATCGACCAACCACAAGTCCATCTCGAAGCGCTACATCGTCACGGCGTTGGTCTTCTTCGTCCTCGGCGGAGTCGAAGCAGGAATGATCCGCGCGCAGCTCGCGCGGCCCGAGAACCGACTGATCGGGCCAGATCTCTACAACCAGATCTTCACGATGCACGGCAGTACCATGATGTTTCTCTTTGCCGTGCCGGTCATGGAGGCGATAGGACTGTACCTGGTGCCCCTGATGATCGGCACCCGCAACGTCGCATTCCCGCGTCTCAACGCGTTGGGATACTGGATGTACCTGTTTGGCGGTGTCCTCCTCTACGTTGCGTTCTTTTGCAACACGGGCCCGGACGCTGGATGGTTCGCATACGTCCCGCTCTCGGGACCCGAGTATTCACCTGGCAAGAGGGTAGACATCTGGGCGCAGATGATCACCTTCACCGAAATCGCCGCGCTCATTGGCGCGGTGGAGATCATCACGACGGTGTTGAAGCAGCGCGCCCCGGGAATGTCGCTCAATCGTATTCCCCTGTTCGTGTGGGCAATGCTGATCACGTCATTCATGATCATCTTCGCGCTTCCGGCAATCGTCGTGAGCAGCTCGATGCTCGCGATGGACCGTCTTATCGACACACACTTCTTCAACCCCGCGGAGGGGGGAGACGCGCTGCTCTGGCAGCATCTGTTCTGGTTCTTCGGGCATCCCGAGGTCTACATCATCGTCATCCCCGCGCTGGGGATGCTTTCGTCAATGATCGAGACGTTCACGCGTCAGAGAATCTTCGGCTACCCCGCGATGGTCCTCTCGCTAATCTCGACCGCGTTCCTCGGCTTCGGCCTCTGGGTTCACCACATGTTCGCGACGCCATTGCCGCAGCTCGGTCAGAGCCTGTTCACCGCTGCAAGCGCTGCCATCGCAATCCCCACTGGTGTGCAGATATTCTGTTGGATTGCGACGATATGGTCGGGGCGGCCTCGATATACGACGTCTTTCATGTTCGTCATCGGCTTCTTCGTGCTCTTCATCATCGGGGGGATGAGCGGCGTCATGATCGCGTCGATTCCCTACGACCTGCAAGTGCACGACACTTTTTTTGTCGTGGCGCATTTCCATTACGTGCTGCTGGGCGGAGCCGTCTTCCCTTTGTTCGGTGCGTTCTACTACTGGTTTCCGAAGATGACGGGACGAATGCTGAGCGAACGGGCGGGCAAATGGAATTTCTGGCTGTTCTTTTTCGGGATGAACGTCACGTTCTTTCCCATGCACTTACTGGGTCTGATCGGAATGCCGCGCCGAGTCTACACCTACCTTCCGGAGATGGGATGGGGGAATCTCAACATGCTCTCGAGCGTCGGCGCCGTGATCATCGCTGCAAGCGTCTGCGTCTTTCTGGGCAACGTGTGGGTCAGTCTCAGGACGGGCGTGCCCGCGGGCGATAACCCCTGGGAAGCGAGCACTCTCGAGTGGGCGACCAGCTCACCGCCGCCCGCGTACAATCATCTCTTCATCCCGGTCGTGCAGGGCAGGGACCCGCTCTGGGATGCGAGTGGAGGAGAGCTAGCGGTTGTTACGGGCCTCAGAACCGATCGCCACGAGGGTCTTCTCACGAGCGTCATGGACGCCGAGCCGGAACATCGATTCGAGTTCAAAGGTCCGACAATTCTTCCTCTGCTACTGGCCGTGTTCGGTGGAGGCAGCATTGTGGTGGCTATTTTCACGCCCTGGGGCGTGACGGTTGGCTCCGTTTTGTCGCTGGTGATTCTTGCCTGCTGGTTTTGGCCAACGATCTCGCCAGACTACGACACGCCGAGGAAGAGATGAAGCGGCGACCCATAGTGGACGTTGCGACGCTGCCGGATCACGGCTTCAGCCACCACGCGCCCATCTGGTGGGGCAACCTGCTGATGATCTTCATCGAAGGCACCGCTTTCGCGATCCTCGTAGCCAGCTACTTCTACATTCGACGGAATTTCGACGTCTGGCCACCTCCGCGCACGCTCCTGCCGGATCTGGGCGTTTCATCGATCAATCTGCTCGTAATCGTGGTGAGTGCGGCACCGTTCTGGTATGCGGCGCGACTGGCGCGGGCAGAAGCGAGTCCTGTTGTCATAGGATTGTGGCTCACACTCGGCGTTCTATTCGGCGTCGTGGCAATCGTGCTCCGCGGCTTCGAGTTTGCGGCGCTGCATACACGGTACGATTCCAATGCATACGGCTCGATAACCTGGACGATCCTTGCAGTCCATCTCGCTCACTTGCTCGCGGGAACGCTTGAAACATTCCTAATCGCGCTGGTGATGTTCGTGGGGCCGGTGGAAAAGAAACATTATACGGATGCGACGGTGATGGCGGTGTACTGGTACTTCATCGTGATTTCGTGGACAGCTCTCTACCTGATCGTGTTCATCGCTCCGAGATTCATATGACCGCGCGAACGGCCAATCACGCAGATGGTGAAAGGTTTGCCCGTACTACTACGTCGCTCGCATTGTGGTTCGGCCTACTCGGTGGCCCCGCGGCCGGATTTGTAAACGTATTGGTAGGCTACCCGGCAGTCGACCGGGCGTGCATAAACAACAGCTCGGTCCTGCTTCACGCACTGACGGTGATGTTTTTGGCGATTGCCGTGTTGGCGGGCGTCGTCTCGTGGCGGTTGCGTCAGCGGGCCGGGAGCTGGCCAGGGACAGCCGGTGGACTTCTCGCGCGCAGCCGGTTCATGGCGACGGTTGGCGTTCTGACTGCAGCAGTGTCCGCGTTCGGAATCATCCTGCAGTGGATCCCCATGTTCTTCATAGGCGCATGTCACGGCACGTGAGTCGCCTGGCGATTTCGCCCTTAGTGGTTGGTCTCGGACTTCTCGTGTCTCCGTCTGACCTTCTCGCTCACAGCGGCCGGCCGTTCGCGCCGCGCGACCTTTGGCACGCGTGGACATTTGAGCCCGCGGTCATTGCGCTGCTCCTCATTTCAGCGGGCGTCTACGTCCGGGGTGTGTTACGGGTGTGGGCGGCTTCCGAAACAGGGCGCGGTATCCAGGTTTGGCGTCCTGTGGTTTTTGCTTCGGGCTGGCTGGCACTCCTCGTCGCTCTCGTCTCGCCTCTCCATGCGCTCGGCGGAGTGCTTTTCTCAGCACACATGACGCAACACGAGATTCTGATTTCCATCGCGGCGCCACTTCTTGTCCTTGGGCGTCCGGTAGTTCCCATTGTATGGGCCTTCCCTCGAGGAGTGAGGCGCTCACTCGCGAGGTCAGCCCTCAGATCTGACTCACGCAGAGTGTGGAACGTGCTAACGATGCCGTCAGTAGCCTTTGCTCTCCACGCAATCGCTCTCTGGACCTGGCATCTGCCCGGACTCTACCAGGCAACGCTCACCAATGATCTCCTCCACTCCCTTCAGCACACGAGCTTCATCTTTACCGCGCTTCTATTTTGGTGGACGATTCTGGGTGCGAACCGGGGACAGCTCGCGCGCGGGAAGGCGATCCTCTACCTCTTTCTCACCGCGTTGCAAACAGGTGCGCTCGGTGCGCTCCTCACGTTCGCTCCGTCGCTCTGGTACCCGGCCTATGCTGCGACCACGGGCCCCTGGGGCCTCAGTCCGCTCGACGATCAGCAGCTCGGTGGCCTGATAATGTGGATCCCGGGGAGCATCGCTTACCTGGTTGCCGCGCTCGTACTCTTCGCTGAATGGTTGCGAGACTCGGAAAAACAAGCGCGCCATCGCGAGCGAGCGGTGCTGGCGGCCCGAAATGTTGCCGCTCTGCTACTTGTCGTCCTTGTGGCCGGATGTGACCGGGCGTCTGGTGACCAACGTCACGTGCTTGTCAACGCGGACGTCGACCGGGGAAGCGCAGCGATCAGGAAATACGGTTGTGGATCGTGTCACACGATTCCGGGAATCACAGGCGCTCAGGGACTGGTAGGGCCACCATTGGGGCAGGTTGCCAGCCGGGTGTACATCGCCGGAGTTTTGCCCAACGAACCCGACAACATGATTCGATGGCTTGAGAACCCACCTGCGGTAGACCCGAAAACCGCCATGCCGAACATGGGGGTCTCGGTGCGCGACGCTCGCGACATCGCAGCCTATCTCTACACTTTGCGCTGAGATTATCTCGCTGTGTCCTCGTGCTCTTCTGCCACCTGCGCATAGTTGAATATCGCGACCAGAAGAACGCCGCCGACTGCATTGCCGAGCAAAGCGGGCGCGACGAATCCGCCCAGCATTTCCCCCCAGCCGGCGGTGCCGACCGCGACTCGATAAAAAGCTTCGACGCTTCCGGCGATCGAGTGGCGAAAGTGAAATGCGGAGATCGGGACCGTCGTGATCCAGATCAGGAATAACTGCGCAATGCTGTCCACGGTCGATGCGAGAAGCCAGGCAAGCAGCGCGATCAGCCAGCCGCCGAAGATTGCCTTGTAAAACACGTCACCGAATCCTCCCTCGGTCGCCTGGCGCGAGAGGTCCCGAAGCGACGAGTGCATCGATGGCTCGATCATGGTAGTCCGACCCAGAAGCCACCCGAACACCAGAGCGCCGAGCAGGTTGCCGACGATCAGAATGCCCCACATCCGCAACATCTGACGAAGCGTTTTCGCGTCACGCTCGTGCAGAAGAGGTATGACCGGCTCGAGCGTGTTCTCAGTGAACAGCTCGCTCCGTCCCATGATCACGAACATGAATCCCACAGGGTAAGCCAGCGACGCCAGGGGGTGTTTGTACGGCTCGGGGGCATACTGCGATACGAAACCCATGGAAAGAAAGCTGAACCCGATCAGCATTCCAGCCGCGAGCGAAGAGAAAAAAAGCG
>JAXDME010000104.1:0-4205 GCA_034666285.1 Gemmatimonadaceae bacterium
TCGCCGCTCGGCTTCCCTTTCGCGAACACCGGATATCCGTGCCGGGGGAACGATCTCTCGGACGTTGTGAATCCAACGAGCTTTCGCTTCAGCCCTTCTTCCTTTTGCCTGGCGAGGGCGTCGCGACCCACGAAATCTCCCTTCTTCATTTTGACGAGCCACCCGAGCGATGCTTCGAGGGGCGTTGTCGTGTCGTCGAGATCGTTGCCGTAGAGTGCCATTCCCATCTCGAGGCGCAGCGAGTCGCGCGCGCCGAGTCCGGCCGGCGTCACCTCGCCCGACGCGGTGAGTGCATTCCAGAGTTTCGGCGCCTGCTGTGCCGGACAGTAGAGCTCGAATCCATCCTCTCCCGTGTAGCCTGTGCGGGAGATGTACACTTTCTCGACACCCGCGATTGTCCCGCGGGTGAACTCGTAGTACTTGATCTGCGACAGATCGGTGTCGGTGTGCTGCTGCAGAATGCGCGCGGCGTCAGGCCCCTGAAGCGCGAGGAGCGCAATCTCGTCGCTGAGGTTTTCGAGCGTAGTCTCGGGAAATTTTTTCAGGAATCGCGAGAGATGCGCGAAATCCTTGTCGATGTTGGATCCGTTGACGACCATCAGCACATGATTCTCAGCGCGATAGACGAGACAATCGTCGACGATCGTTCCGTCCTCGCGCAGTATCGTGGAATAGTGCGCCTGTCCCGACGTGAGGGCGGCAACATCGTTGGTCGTGACATAGCTCACGAAGTCCACGGCCAGTGGCCCGCGCACGAGGAACTCGCCCATGTGGCTGACGTCGAACAGCCCTGCCTTCTCGCGCACCGCTTTGTGCTCGGCGGTGATGCCGGTGGGATACTGCACCGGCATCTCGAACCCGGCGAAGGGGACGATCTTGGCGCCCAGTGCGGCGTGAACGTCATACAGGGGCGTCCGCTTGAGCGGCTTGGGCGGGACAGGAGACGAGCCCCGGTGGTCGTCCTGCCGGCTGGGTGACGCGTCAGCAGAGATTGCTTCGGGCATCTGAAAGGGGACGTTAGTGGAGAGAATAGTCCCAATATGCGCGAAGCGCCCATCGATTTCGAGGGGCGCAGTGACAATTTGGCAGCAAAGAGGGGAAAGCCCTGCCTAATCCATCAATTCAGCTCCGGTGACCTCCTGAATCTCGCCGGAGACGCGCCTGGAGCCGGTGACCATTCCCTTGAGGGTCTCGAAGAGGATGATGGGCCGGGGCTTGTTGACCTTCATATAGCAGGCGTAGTCGGCGTCCACGAGGATGAGGGCGATGCGGGAGTCGGTGGGTCCACCGTCGCGATCCCCTCCCTGATCCCCAAGCCACGACTTCCACTCCTCCTTATATAGTTGCCGGATCTTCGCGCGGTTCTTCGACACCTGGGCGACACCTGAGACTGACACCCATTCGTGAGTCCGGTTGTTGTAGTAGGAGCAGTTGACGTGGGGATCGAGCTTGAGGTCTTCGAGCTTGTGTGTGCTGGAGTCTGTGACGAAAAAGAGATCCGCGCCTTCGATCCGTTCCTGAGTCGCCATCGGTCGTGAAACGAGCAGGCCGTCGGCCCGGCGGGTAGTGAACATCGCCGTCTCGATGCCTTCGATCAGGTCGTACAGCTCGTCGATTTTCTTGGAGATCGCCATGGCCCGCTCTGCTGCAGAAGACATGCCGAGGGAGCTACAAACCATAACGAACAAACAAAGACGGGGCGCACGTTCATGCGCCCCGCCTTACTACCAGGTGATCGACTCCCCTACCGGCCCCGCGAGAGCTGACGCGTCAGCGGATCAGAACCGCAGCCCATCGCGCCCATGATTCTCGTCGCCTCGCTGACCATGTGCAACGACTCATCGTCGGTGATCGACTCACCCTTCTTGCCGACCATTCCGATGAAGTCACTCATCTTGTTGCACGAGACAAAGTTGTTGTCAGTGCGGAACGCCGATCGCAGCTGTGCTACGAGCGGGTTGGTGGTGCCTTCCGGCAGATCGAGGCTCAGCACGTACGCAATGAGATCCCCGAGCTGTTGCTCCGCGCCCACAACCGTAACGGTGAAGCTGTTGGAAGCTCTGTTGCCGGCAGCGTCGCTCGCGGTACAGGTCACTCTGGTCGAACCCATAGGAAACATGGAGCCCGATGCGAGGACGCACGAAGCGTCAGTGACTCGGACGTTGTCGTCGAACAGCGTGGCGTAGTTCGCTATCGCGCCACTCGGCGAAGTCGCGCTAAGTCGGATATTCGCGGGGACGGTAATTGTCGGCGCCTCGAGATCGAGGACGGAGATGGACTGAGTTGCCGCGGACGTGTTGCCCGCCGCGTCCCTCGCTGTCCAGGTGATTGATGTAACACCCACATTGTAGGGCGCAGTCAAAGCCGCGCCGTCGCTGCGCGCGCCTTCGACACTCACTTCGTGACAGTTGTCCGCGGCTGAGGGCTTAGCGATGGCGACTACCGCCGAGGCAAGTCCATGATCGTTTCCGCTCGATACGTCGGAGGGCTTGTCGATGGACGGCTTCTCTCCGTCGTTGACCGTGACGGTCTGGCTCGCAGACGATGTGGCACCGTCAGCGTCAGTCGCCGTCCAGGTGATGCTTGTTACCCCTTTCGGATATGCCGCGCTCAGCGCCAGTCCGTCGGTTCTCCGCGGCAGAATGGTGCTTCCCGCTATGTCATCGGTCACTACAGGAGTCGCAACGTTCGCTACCGCCGCGCAAACGCCAGGATCCGTATTGAGCACGAGCATTGGCGGCGCTGCGATCACCGGCGGCGTGTTGACGTTTACCGAGATCCGCTGGTCGGCGCTTCCGGTATTGCCAGAGGCGTCGGTCGCAGTCCATTTGATCGTCGTAATTCCAACCGGATAAGAAGCGGAGAGGTCCGCGCCATCGCTGCGCGCACCAGCCACCTGCACATCGGGGCAATTATCAGCAGCGACAGCGCTGCCTACGATTACCGTTGCGGACGTAGCACCGTTAGCTATACGGGTAGCGATATCTGCCGGCGGATTGACCGACGGATTTTCCTTGTCCTCGACGGTGATTTTCTGGGATGCGTTGGAGCTGAGGCCAGCCGGATTCGTAGCCGTCCACGTTATCGTGGTTGAGCCCTTTGGATAGGCGGCGTCGAGAAGAAGTCCATCGCTTCTCGCACTAGCGATCGTGACGCCGGTGGCATCGCCGTTGACTGTGGCAACGCCGGGGTTCACGACTGCGTTACACGTTCCCACACTCGACGTGCTCGAAGACAGTCTGGCGCTGGAGCCAGTCGCTGGAGGCATCGTTGGAACCAGGATGTCCGCAGGCGGGACGACCACCGGCGGTACCGCGGCGCGCGGCAGCGAGAATCGAACTGCGTCGTTCGTCAGAGAGAAGAACGAGCGCACTCTGCCCGGAACGAACTCCGCTTCACTGCCGTCGGCGTTCTCGATACCCTGCGTCACCGGGTGAAACTGGTTAACGACGATGGTATTCGAGAAGGTATAGATCGTGATGTCGTTCGAGCCTTCGGCGAGTACGAGCTGGGCGGTGACGCGGCCAGGCCCCCCGAAGTATTCCGGAACGTTGTTGAACTGGAGCACGAATTTGCGATTGGGCGCAGTACCCTGGGTCTCGTAGCGGATGTCTGCGTTCAACGCTCCGGAGTTCAGGTCTGTCCACGCAATCGAGATCATGTTGTTGTACGGCGCGTCGCCCGGCGAAGGAATTCCACCGCCCGAGCAGCAGCCTTCTCCGATCGAGTGGTCAAAGCCGACAAAGCCATTCGCGCCGACGTTGACTTTGCTGTACGTGTTGCCGAAGAACGTGAAATCGAACCCAAGCGGCGTGTCATACGCGACGCAATCGTCGCACGAGGCCAGGAACCTTGTGGGCGCCGGCTCGGGCGTAAACGCAACTGAAGCGACCGCGTAGGTGGGCGCCGAAGCTGAGGCCAGCACGCCAGATGGCACCCGCGGCGCGGCGTTCGACACACTGGTCATGTCGTTGGCGATGCGCGCAGAACTGATCGCAATCGAGCTCGGAGGCGCCTGCATTGAATGCTTGAGCGAATCAGCGACCTTGTAATCGACGACGGTAATGCCGTCGAGCGCAGGGTCGCGATTCGTCATTTTGGGCGCGGTGGTGCTATCGGAGCAGGAGAGGATCGTCGCCAGGGTGAGGGCACCAGCGAAACCCGCTTTAATAAGGCGTGAAGTGCCTGAAAACAGGGTCGAACGG
>JAXDME010000105.1:0-5180 GCA_034666285.1 Gemmatimonadaceae bacterium
CTGAGAGGGAGAACCCTCGTGGCCCTGGTCCTTGCTGGTTTCGTTCTCGTCGCACTCTCCATCGTGTGGCGGAGGACGATCGGCATCGGCCAGTCGGAGCGACTCGCCACGCTCGACGGAAAACGGAGCGAGCTCGAGGGAGAACGAGCCCGGCTGGAGAGTGACATCCGCGACGCATCTAGTCGGCAGCGGCTGGGCGTTGTGGCTGAAAGTCAGCTCGGCATGCACGTTCCGTCCGACAGACAGGTTGTCATACTCCCACGAGCGGGGCGACGTGAAAGCCCCTGACCGCGTTACGATCGTTCACGGTTTCTTCGTGCTCTTTTCGCTCGCGCTCATAGCGAGATCGGCCAAAGTTCAGGTCGTAGAAGGAAAGGAGTGGGTCAATCGCGGCAAGCGGCAACACTTCATGGCCTCGGCTGCGGCCGCTCCCCGAGGAGAGATCCTCGACGCGAGCGGCAATACCCTGGTGGAGAGTCGTGAGCTGACCCGGGTAGCGCTAGCGCTCCCCGAAATGCGCGACACAGGCGTGGTTCTCAGGGCATTGCGTCGCGCGCGCGTAGATGCGGCAATTCTTCACGCGGCCATCGAGCGCAGGCGGAGATGGGTGGACCTGCCCGGACTCTACAGCCAGTCGGATATCGCGTCGTTGTCGAAGCTGAACGGAGTGCATCTCACTCCAGTGCTCCAGCGCGTCTATGCACAGTCGAGCGGAATCAGAAGCATCGTCGGGAGTCTCGATGGTCAGGGGAATCCGCTCGACGGTCTCGAGCTCGCGCTCGACGCAACTCTTCGCGGTGACTCGGGGAGAGTCAGTCTTGCACGCGACAAGAGTGGGCGGGCACTGGACAGTCCTGACGCGTGGACGGAACAGCCACGAGCGGGCTCGACGGTTGTCCTCACGATCAACAACGCGTTGCAGGAAATCTGCGAGCGTGAGCTGGCGATCGCCGTCGACAGTCTGCGCGCGGATGGCGGCGACATCGTAGTGATGAACCCGCACACCGGTGAGATTCTCGCCCTCGCCAGCAATCGAGTCGGGCACACATCATTCTCGAACACGGCGGTTACCGAGCCTTTCGAGCCCGGCTCGACTCTCAAGCCATTCGTGGCAGCGTCGCTTCTCGAGCGCGGGCGAGCCCGGCCGAACGACATCGTCGACACGCATAACGGAAAGCTCGAGCTCGACGGTCGGACGATCACCGACATGCACAAGGCGGCGCGGCTTTCGCTCTCGGATGTCATCCGGTTCTCGAGCAACGTCGGCATTGTCGAGTTCGGCCAGCGGCTCACGCCGCGTCAGAAATACGAGATGTTCCGCGATCTCGGATTCGGAATGCAACTTGGCGTTCCACTTCCCGCCGAGTCACCGGGAACGCTGCACGAGCCGAAAGCATGGTCGAGACAAACGAGCGCCTCCATCCTCATGGGGTACGAGATCGCCGTCACGCCGCTGCAGCTTGTCACCGCGTACTCCGCGATCGCGAACGGCGGTGAGCTCCTCGAGCCGCACCTGGTGAAAGAGGTGCGTTCACTCGAGGGGAACGTCATTTATCGCGCCGAGCCTCGTCCCGTGCGACGCGTGATGTCTGGAGAAACCGCTCGCACCATCCAGGAGATGCTTCTGGCAGTCGTGCAGGAAGGCACCGCTACGAAGGCCGATCTGCAGACGTTCGACGTCGCAGGGAAGAGCGGAACCGCTCGCCGCACCTCACAGAATTCGGGCTACACCACCGGCAACTACACGGCGTCTTTCGTTGGCATCTTTCCCGGTAAGGATCCCCAATACGTAGTGCTGGTGAAGCTCGATAGCCCCAAGGGAAATCATTACGCTGGCGGCGACATCGCCGCTCCTGTCACACAGATAGTTCTGCGTGCCGCGCTGGCGGCGCGCGACGCGGCGCTCAATCGGGAGGATCTTGCGGCCTCCGAGAAGACCGCCGTAGGGAGCACAGCAAAAGAAGTATCCCGCGATCCGACGGAACACATCGACGCAGAGTCGTATGATCCGAGTGACAATCTCAGGCCGCGCGATGCCGCCGAAGGAACAAAGACCTACGTCATGGATCTCCCGGCTTCGCGCAAGTCGGCGCCCTTCGCCGTGACGCCACGCGCGGTCCCGGATGTGAAGGATCTCTCGGTGAGAGAAGCCGTGCGAGCGCTGCACGGGGCGGGATTCAGAGTGCGCCTTGGCACTGGATCGGCAACGGTGACCTCTCCTCCGGCCGGTAGCATTGCTGCACCAGGAATCATCGTGCAGCTCAATCGGCCGCCTCAATGAAAGTCAGCATCTCTGAGATCAGGAGCGCGTTGGCCGAGAGGGGATTGCTGGCGGGTGAGGAAGGGAAGCTGCCGGACGAAGTAACCGGTATCGCAGACGACAGTCGCAAAGTGAATCGAGGTGATCTGTTCATCGCCGTGCGCGGCTGGAACAGCGACGGTCACGATTTCCTGGACGCGGCCGCCCAGCGCGGTGCTGCAGTCGCGGTCGTGGAAGACCCTAACCGAGCGAAGGTGCCAGCTCTGGTCGTTCGCGAAGGACGCCGGGCCGCCGCTGTCGCCGCATCCGTCGCGCACGGTCATCCCGCTCGGGCTTTGACCATCCTCGGCGTGACCGGTACCAACGGGAAGACTACGACAACAACGATCATCCGCCACCTGTTCGACGAGGGCAGCAGCTCCAGCGCCTCGATAGGGACGCTCGGCGTTCTCGTTGGTAGTGCGGGCGAAATTTTGCCAGGCGGTGGTGGTCTCACGACGCCGGGCCCGGTGGAGCTGCAAAGAATTTTGCGCGCGCTGCTCGATCGTGGCGTGCGAACGGTGGCGATGGAGGTCTCTTCGCACAGCCTGGATCAAAGACGAGTCGACGGGCTCGAGTTCGATGTTGCGATTTTTACCAACCTTACTCGCGATCATCTCGACTATCATGGGACGATGGAAGCTTACCTGCACGCGAAGGCACGTCTTCTCGAGTACGTGAAGCCGGACGGAACTGCGGTCCTCAACGCTGACGCTCCCGAGTGGGGCACGCTCAGGACGAAAAGCCGTCCGCTCACATTTGCTATTCGGGCGGCGGCTGATATTCGTGCTGAAAGCGTGCGCTATACGCCGCGGGGAAGTGAATGGCATTTGGTTACTCCGCGCGGGTCCGGGGAAGTCACACTCCCTCTGATCGGGGATGTCAATGTCGAGAACGCGCTCGCAGCTGCGGCGGCCGCCTTTGCGCTGGGCCACGGTCCGCAACAGATCGCGAAAAACCTCGGCGCTGTCCCGCAGGTATCCGGCAGGCTGGAGATAATCTCTGTCCGGCCGACTGTCCTTCGTGATTATGCGCATACGCCCGACGCTCTCGAGCGGACCCTGCGCACTGCGCGCGAGTTCACGCGTGGGAAGCTCATCGTTGTGTTCGGATGCGGGGGTGAGCGCGACAAGGGCAAGCGCCCTATCATGGGTGAAATCGCAGAGCGTGGAGCAGACTGTGCGATAGTAACCAGCGACAACCCACGTACGGAGGATCCGGATGCGATCATCGACGATATCGAAGTCGGAATGCGTGCGACCGGTCATGAGCGCGTCACCGACAGGCTCGCAGCCATTCAACGCGCGCTGGACCTTGCTGAAGACGGGGACATCGTGCTGCTGGCCGGAAAAGGCCATGAGACCTACCAGATTCGCGGAACTACTTCGTACCCATTCGACGAAAAGGAAATAGTGAGAGAGATGACGGGGAGTCACGCGTGAGCGCAGGATTCTGGACGCTGGACCGTATCGCGGCCGCACTCGAAAATCACCTGACCGGGTCGGCGCCGGGCGGGTCAACGGAAATGCGAAGCATCACGACCGATACGCGGAAGATCGGCAAAGGCGACGTTTTCCTGGCGCTCAAGGGCGAGCGTTTCGACGGCCACGACTACCTTCGCGATGCAGTTCGCGACGGAGCGGCGGCGGTGATTGTCTCGCGCGTTCCAAAGCTCACTGCCCTTGGCGTTCCTGTTTATGAAGTGGGTGACACGCTGGTCGCCCTGGGTGCGCTGGCGAATTACTGGCGCCGCGCCTGGGGGAAAACCATTGTCGGCGTCGCCGGAAGCAACGGTAAAACGAGCACCAAGGACCTTCTAAAGGCTTCGCTTGGACGCTCCTACTCAGTTCACGCGACCACGGGGAATCTCAATAACCGGATCGGCGTGCCGCTCACGCTGCTTTCGCTACCGGCGAATGCGGATGTCGCGGTGATCGAGCTGGGAACGAGCCTCCCGGGTGAAGTCGCGATGCTGCGCGACATTGCGGAGCCGGATATCGCGCTCGTCACGTCAATCGCCGAGGAGCATCTGGAGGGCCTTGGCGATCTCGCTGGTGTTCTGCGCGAGGAAGCAGCGGCTTACGATGGCGTTGCGGTAGGAATCGCACCCTCGGCGCAACCCGAGATCGCCGAAGCCGCTCGTGGCAAAGCCAAGCGAGTGGTGATAGCTGGACTGGATCCGAGTGCGAATCTGAAGCCCGACCGCTGGGAAATTGGACCGGACGGACTCGGTGTCATCGAGATAGGCGGCGTGACGATCAAGCCGCCGGTCCGCGGACTCCATAATCTGCGGAACGCGATGCTCGCGCTGGCAGTTGCTCGCGAATGCGGCGTGACCTACGAAGACGCCGCGCAGGGAATAGCGGCGATGCCGCAGCCGAAGATGCGAGTGGCGTGGGAGCAGCTGGGTAACGTGACACTGATCAACGACGCCTACAACGCAAACCCCGGATCGACGCGGGCCGCGATCGAGCTGTTACAGGGAACCGGTACCGGACGGCAGAGGGTAATCGTCCTTGGTACGATGCGGGAGCTCGGTGCGGCGTCGGAGCAGTGTCACGCCGATATCGTGAGTCTCGCGTTGGCTTCAGGTGCAGACATCGTGGCGGGGATTGGTGAGTTCGCTCCCGCACTCGAAAAACGGAAGGACGCCGAGCGTGTCATAACGGCCTCCGACGTCGAGGATCTGTGGCCGCAGCTAGAGGGTCGGCTCCAGCGCGACGCTATTATTTTGCTCAAGGCGTCTCGCGGTGTTCAGCTTGAACGCCTTGTTCCACATCTAACTACCTGGGCGACTGCATAGTGCTGAATTATCTGCTCGTTCCGTTCGTAGGATTGCCGCACTTCGGGTTTCTGCGACTGTTCCAGTGGATAACCTTCC
>JAXDME010000106.1:0-2829 GCA_034666285.1 Gemmatimonadaceae bacterium
GGCGGAACAGCAGGTTCGGCGAATTCGCCTACTATATGAATGGGCGTGCGCCGGGCTTCGCTTCATTTGTCTTGCACCTCCCACGCGAAGATCTGACGGTGGTCGCGCTCAGCAACATCTACTCATCGGCCACCACCGACATCGGCAACGACATCGCCGCAATCGCGCTCGGTCTTCCCTACAAGCAGCTGCGAGTGCGGACGCCCATGATCCCGGCCGACTCCTTGGGCCTCGACGGGCTGGAGTTCAAGTTCCCAGGCGATTTCTACCAGCCGAATGCAACACTTTCCTTTGTGAAGAAGGGCGCCGAGCTGTTTCTTCGCTGGCCGTCGGGCGATTTGTCGCCGCTCATCCCGCTCGATCGCGATCACCTCATCGATCGTGCTTATTGGGAGCCGGTCGCCATCGTGCGCGACGAGCGTGGAGTCCCGCGCTCGATTACCTACGATCGCTTCGAGGGCGCGCGCGATTGAAGTCTCACTGCCTCCTTTTCGGGAGGCGCTCCAACCATTTTACGATGGATCCCTCGAGCGCGATTCGCTTGTCCGAGTACGAGTGGTCCGTCGCGTAGTGAACGGTCGTAACCGATGCGTTGCCCTTCGCGCGCACTGCCTTGACGAGCGCGTCCGCCTGCGGCGCCTGGCCTTCATTCGACGTTAACCCCCGCAATGGGAGCCGCGCGAGTCCTGACGTCGCGTCGGCGACACGCCACTTGGCGGACCCGGCAATCAGTTCGTCCGCCATGCTCTCGGCCGTCACCCCGACGAGTGACTCCATGTCTTCGCTCATGCGCTTGGCGAGCTCGGCGCGTGGCGACGCGCCGCTACGACTCATGTCAGCCATCGAGATGAGGATGGCGCCAACGATTCCCCGATCGTGCGCAGCGGTCAATGCGGTGACCCATCCGCCCATGCTGTGTCCAGCGATGACGATACGGCTGGTGTCGACACCCAGGCTGCGTGCGTTGACGGGATCACGGAGGAAGGCGAGAACGGCATCGGCGTCCTCGAGGTTGTTGCCAAACCGGAACTCACCCGGACTTCCCCAGGAGCCGCGATAGTTCACCGTGATTGCGTTCCACCCATCGCGGCGCACGGCCTGCGCGAGGTCGAGGTTCTTTTCGTTCCCGGGCAGGCCGTGAAAGAAGACGAACGTTGGGTGCACGCCGGCGCCCGACGCGAGGTACGCGACACCGTTGATCTTTACGCCACCGGACGGGATGTGGAGAACCTCCATCCCGGCGGGGTGCGCGCTGTCGCGCGGGGGGTCGGTGTAGATGGCGCGCGGGAGTTGCTGCGCCGCGAGGGAGGACGACGCGATGGCGAGGAAAGCAGTGACAAGTACGAGGCGCATTGTCGATTGATGGAAGTTTTCTGGCCTACAGTCCCGCGAACACCTCGTTCAAGTCGATCACGACTTCAGTCCGCGCGATGCGCCACCGAATCTTGTCGCGTACGACACGGCTTCTTCCCTTACCGGCGCACACTTCTACAGACCGCTCACGCCAATCGACGAGCCACACCTGCTCGAGTCCGAGCGCGAAGTACGCGTCGCGCTTGAACTCACGATCGTAGACCCGCGATGACCGGCTGAGCACTTCGACTGCCAGCCAGTGCTCTGTAATCTTGCGCCAATCGGTCATCGGGCTGAAGCGCGCAGGATACACAAGGATGTCCGGCTGTAGTTGCGTTCTCGGCATCCGCACGACCGCACCTGGGCCGACGACGTGCGCAAGTCCGGATTTTTGCAACGTGGCCGAAAGCTCGCCCTGAATTCGACTGGCGACTACCTGGTGCACCGCGGCGGCCTGCGGTGTCACCAGCAGCACCCCGTCCAGCAGCTCGTAACGGTTGCCGTCGTCCGGGAAGTGCTCGAGATCGTCGACCGTATAGAGCGGGACGGAGATCGCCATGGCCATACGCTACACTCGCAGCACTTGGTTTGTCCACTCGGCACGCTCCAAGTTCAAACAGGAACCACATCGCCGCGAAACCATTTGAACGCGCAGAGATTCGGCTCAACGCTCTAGGCGACGTTGGTGTCAAACCATCAACCCTCAAGGAGACGTTATGGAGTTTTTCGGGTCCGCGCGGCTGCCGGTGATCATGGCCGCGAGCGTATTGTTGGCCGGCATCGCTTCATCACAGCAGACCCGCGTTGCGGGCAGCGAGCTGCGCACGCAGACCATCGTCGCTTCGTTCAACAAGAGCAAGCACGTGGTGAAGGAAAAGTACGGCGTGAAGAAGGAGAAGTATCTCCGCGTCCAGAGTGTTCCCGCGATAAAGCAAAACCCCGCAGACTACTCGGGCGCGTACGAGGGCAGCGATGCGAGGTTCTCTCTACAGCTTCGTGTTGACGGGAGCGGCAAGGTCGAGGGCACCGGCGTCGAGCCGCTCAACGATGACGCGACGGTATCGAGAAGCTTCACCTTGAGAGATGGCCGGATGAGCGGCGCATTGATCACGGCGACGAAAGTCTACGCGAGCGGATCGACCGCGCCGTTTGAGGGAGTGTTCATCGACAAAACCGTCTACGAGAGCCCCACCGACAAAGGCGAGACCGCGTTCGGACTCGGCGTCGTCGGCCAGCAGATTCAGGTGGGCGGAGTCAACGTCGACAAACTGTTCTATCAATTGAAGCGGTAGCGGCCAGATCTAATATTTCCACTGCTTCAAGTTCTCGCCTGCGAGTGCGTGCGCCGTAATGAAGTCTCCCATTTCCCGCACGATGTTCGCCGATGTCGTGTGCTGCCACCCGTGTCCCTTTTCCGGACGGCCATAGCGAAAGACCGCGAGCGATCGCGGCGAACTGGCGCTGTCGAGAAACGAC
>JAXDME010000107.1:0-6921 GCA_034666285.1 Gemmatimonadaceae bacterium
GGCGGGAAATTCGGCATTGCCCTGCTCTTTCTGGCGGTAGCTTGCGCGATCCTCGCCTTTCTGACGAAGAACGCGATGCAGCCGGTGATGGACGCCGAGTTTGCGCGGCGTACCGCGCAGATGATGCGACAGAATCCGAACGTGACCGCGGAGCAGATGGCATCGAGTCGCGGAATCTTTGAGACCCTTGGGCCGATCTTCTTCGCGGTCGGAATTACGGTCAGCGTGCTCGGAACCGGTTTGGTGTTGTGGGCGGTCGGCAAGCTTTTCGATGCGAAGGAATCGATTGCGGCGGCAATCATGATCGCGACCTACGCGGAAATGCCGCGCCTGATTCAGATCCTGGTGAGCGCCGCTCAGGGACTCTTCATGGCGCCGGAGAAGCTGACCTCGATGTATTCCGTTGGTATCAGCCCGGCGCGATTCATGGATCCGGATCAGGCTTCACCGGTGTTGTTGGCGCTGTTGAGTCGAGTCGACCCGTTCGTCATCTGGATCACGGTTCTTCTGGCGATCGGATTGCACGTGGTGGGGAAGATTCCGAAACAGCAGGCGTATATCTCCGCTGCGATCGTCTGGGTCGTGGGTGCGTTGCCCGCGGTGTTTGGTGCGCTGAGAGGGTGATCGATAGCGCAACTCCCACACGTCACGCCTGATAAGCGTGAGGTCGGTGGTTCAATTCTACCCAGGCCCACTCCCATAAAAACAACAACTTAGCCCGCCTGTTGGTGGGGCTTTTTTTGTTGTCCTCACCAGTCCCAGATCAATAGGCTCGGCTCGAAACACATGTTGCCATAAGGCCGAGGCGCCCTACATTAGAGCCTCCAAGTAACGAAGGTTCGTCAGGGCCTCCCAATAGCCAAGGTTCGTCGCTGATGCCCGTACGCCCCGACCCGCGAAGCAACTGGTCTCTCTAGCGTGACCGCTCTCGACAGCCTGCGCTCAATACTCGCCGACCGCTACACGATCGAGCGCGAGATCGGCTCTGGCGGAATGGCGACGGTGTACCTCGCGCGCGACGTCAAGCATCAGCGGCGCGTCGCCCTTAAGGTTATGAATCCTGAGCTCGGCGCCGTGATCGGTGGCGAGCGATTCCTCTCGGAGATTCAGGTTACTGCCAACCTTCAGCATCCGAACTTGTTGCCGTTGTTCGAGAGCGGCGAAGCCGCCGGATTGCTGTACTACGTAATGCCGTTCGTCGAAGGCGAATCGCTGCGCGCCAAACTGATGCGGGAGAGACAACTCCCCATCGACGAGGCAATTCATATTGCCACCGCGGTCGGCTCAGCGCTGGACTACGCACATCGGCACGGTGTAATTCACCGGGACCTCAAGCCCGAAAATATTCTGCTGCACGAAGGTCAGCCGCTGGTTGCGGACTTCGGCATCGCGCTCGCGGTCACCAAGGCGGGCGGTGAGCGCATCACCCAAACCGGCTTGTCGCTCGGAACACCGCATTACATGTCGCCTGAGCAGGCGTCCGGGGACCGAAGAGTCGATGGGCGCAGCGACATCTACTCGCTTGGCGCCGTCACCTACGAGATGCTCACCGGCGAAGCGCCGCACACTGGCGCTTCCACGCAATCGATCTTCGCGAAGGTGATCATGGACCGACCGCGCGACATTCGACTATCGCGCCCGACGGTGCCCACACACGTGGAAGCCGCCGTGAATCGCGCGCTCGAGAAGATTCCGGCGGACAGGTTTCAGACCGCGCGCGAATTCGCGGAGGCACTCGGCGGGAAAGCCGTTGCAGCCGCTGAAGATGTCGCGGCTCCCCGTATGGTTCATCGCGCAGCGGGGAAAATAGGATCACGGCCCAGCAGGCTCGCAACCATAGCGGTATTGGTGGTGGCCGCCGCGATTCTCATCGTTGGGGCTATAGCAGCGTGGACCGGGCGGCAACAACCTCGAACTTCAGTCGCGAGCTTCTTCGTGGACCTGCCCGAATCGCATGGTGTCCGCGAGCGTGTGGGAAGTGTCGCGATTTCTCCCGATGGCAGGACCGTAGGATTTGTCGCCCAATCCGATTCCGCCTCCCATCTCTATCTCCGGCGCGTTGAAGACCTCGAGGCGCGTCTCGTGCCCAATACCAGCGGGGCGCTCGACATCGCTTTCTCGCCCGATGGCCGCTGGCTCGCTGTTGCGATGGCGGATGGCACGGTGCGCAAGGCTCTGCCCGATGGAAGCTCGATGGTCACGGTGGCGGAAAACCTGAAACACTTCGGCTCGCTGACGTGGGGAACGAAGCAATCGATCGTGGTAGGAGGCGTATCGAAGGCCCAGGACGGTCTCGCGGTTCTCTCCGTATCAAGCGGCGTCGAGCGGCCGATCACGAAACCAAAGACGTCCGATCTCTCGCACGGGATGCCCTTCGTCGCCGCAGATGGGGAGACCCTGCTCTTCGAGGACTGGGGGCCGGGTTTCACCGATGACGACTTTCTAGCCATCGGCTCGCTCGCTGACGGCGACTTCGTGACTACGCCGCTTCTGGCCGCTCACCCCATCGGAATCGTCGATGGACGAATTATTTACGTGAGCGCAGCCGGGGCGATCATGGCGGTCCCCTTCAACGCTCGCAGTCGGCGAATCACTGGCGAGCCCGTTCGTGTGATGGACGGTGTTGGCGCCGACAACCGTGGAGTACTCGGTCAGAGTCCTCATTCGGTTGCCGCACTGTCGTCTAGCGGGACGCTGGTTTACACCAGGGGCAGGCCGACGCAGCATCTCGTCTCCGTCGATTTGGCGGGTACTCAGCGCACTCCACTCACATCCGAAAACCGGGACCATCTTTCGCCGTGGAGTGGCGGCCCGCGGTTCTCACCCGACGGTCGCCGGATCGCCGTCAACGTCTTCACTATGCGCGGCGACACGACGAGCGCAGATATCTGGACGTTCGATGCGAGCACGCGGACCTTCACTCCGCTCACGTCGCTCGGCAACGTCGTTTCTCCCGAATGGACTCCGGACGGAAAGCGGCTCGTGTTCACCACCTGGTATGAGAAGAAGCCGACCATCTGGTGGCAAGTGGCCGACGGAAGTCAACCAGCCGAAAAGCTTTTCGAGCTGCCCGATGGTCTGGTTGTGCACAGCGCCAACGTCACCCCGGACGGACTGGGTGTCATTTTCTGCAAGCTGACCGATCTCACCAACGGCACCGGTGATCTGTTCTACCTGGCGTTTGCGGGCGAGAGAAAGCCGCAGCGGATTGCCGGACCGTTCGGGTTCGGTTGCGAAGGACGGGTCTCGCCGGACGGTCGATGGCTCGCGTACGTAGCGAATGAAGACGCGAGAACCCACATATATGTACGCCCATTCCGGGGCACGGGTTCGAGTGGCCAGATGTCCGTAGATGTCGGTGACTCTCCGCGGTGGTCACGGGACGGAAGTCGCCTCTACTACCGACACGCCGAGTCGGCGCTCGGACGCGGCTCCCTGTTCGTGGCTCGCATCAACGCGACTTCAAGGGGGCCGATTGTCCAGAAACCGGAGCAGGTACTCGCGCTCGAGGAGGGCGGCGCCTACGATATCAGCCCCGATGGCGGTCACGTCCTGATGCTTGGGGAAGGCGACAGCCGGGTGCAACTGGTCGTGACGGCGAACTGGATCGCGCAGCTCCGCGCCCGTATCGAGGGAACCAAGTGAGGTCTTTTTCTGAGTCGATGGCGAGCCGCACTCAACCTCGATCAATGGCCGACAGTGCAGAACCGGAGCCTACTCCGATCGGTCGCGGTCTTCTGCAATCAGTAGCGCGCGTGGTGCACGACGCCAGGTTCGCGTTTTCCGGCGTCAGGGGCCGCGGGTATCCCGAGCCGCGATCGCGGTGGGAGGAGGAGTACCGCTCGGGTCGCTGGAGCTACCTGGATTCCGCTTCTGAGGTTGCACACTACATGGTCATGGTGGGATACGTGCAGCAGTTCTGCCCCAATCCGGCCGTGCTCGATGTCGGCTGCGGACATGGGCGACTCTTTCAGCTGCTTCATCCGTATCCGTACAGAAGCTACCTGGGCATCGATCACTCCGCTGAAAGCATCGAGCAGGCGCAGTCGCTAGTGAGGCGCGACGCACGATTCCAGCGTGCGGACTTCGAGGAGTTCACTCCGACGGAGCGATATGACGTGATCGTTTTCAGCGAATCGATTTACTACGCCACCCGGCCGGCCACGTTGCTGCGCCGGTACATGAGCGCGCTAGCGAGCGACGGTGTAATGATCGTGTCGATGTGTCAGAATCGCTGGCAGGGACCAATCTGGACAAGGCTCGAATCCGTCGCGGAGGTTGTGCATTCGACCGCGCTGACTAACGAGCAAAGCCTCACGTGGCACGTCCGGGTGCTGCGGCCGCGCCGAACCCACATGTCGCAGCCACCGAGTGCGTAGTCGGTCTCCGGCTGCTTCTGCATTCTGGTGGCTCGGGGGCGCGCTACACGCGCCTTCGCCAATCGTGTTACTGCTGGTAGGGGCATCGCTTCCGTTTTTTGGCGCGCTCTTCGGATACGCCCATGAAACGGCCCAGGCGGCTGAGACAGCTAGGGAGGCCCACATGGTCCGTAACTCTCAGGCGGCGAACGAAGTCTTCGGTGAAATCAGCCGTCGCCTCACGGCCATTCGCGTGATAGCCGCTGAGTTGCGTGCAATCGAGAGCCGCTTCGACAGCGTGCCTCAGTCGAGACTTCATATGTTGGATAGCGCGGCGTGGGAGTGGTCGCTTGCCTACCCGAGAATGCGCGCTTTGGCCGAGGCCTATTTCGGAAAAACCGTGGCGGGATATCTCGAGATTTCGGACGCAACGCTCCGCGACGAGAAGGCGCACTGGGTCAACAAGATCGCGGACGCGCGTCCATCGGGGGATCTTCCCGAAACTTCCTCGGGATCGCTGACGAGGGAAGACTCTATTTTCAGGGAAACGGGGAAGCTGCTCGTGGAAGCAGAGCGCGATGCCAGGAAGCAACTCCGTGAGCTCCGAGAAGCGAGAATGGCCCTGATGAAGAAGGTGGAAGAGGCCGACGCTCGACTGTACAACGGGATGGCAACTGACATCCGTGACGAAAAGGTCGGATTCACCGAGGAACAGAGGGCACGGCTGCAAACGGTCGCGGAGCATACTCTCCTCAGCAGGTTTGGCATCCGCCCATTCGATAGTCGGGCGTTCGTGATCACGTTCTCTCTTCTCGCACTGGTCGCTATCTCCGCATTCGGTCTCGCATCGGTCACAGGCCGCAACCCGTGGGTCTGGGCGGTAATTACAGTTCTGTTCCCGCCAGTTTTGCTTTTTCTGCTCCTCGCTGCGCCAAAGTCATCAGGCGAAAGCCGGAGGGCGCCAGCCGAAATTCAAGCCTCCCTCCGCGCGGAATGACTGCGGCATCTCCAGCCTGAACATTGGAAAGAAAAGTCTCAGGGGTACGCCACACCACCGGAGCGTTGTTTGCGAAAATGTGGCATGACTGCACGGATCACATTGGCGGTTCCAAAAAGGTTGACGTCTATCGTCTTGCGGAATTCCTCATTGGAAAGGGCTTTGCCTCAACGCCCTCAGATCCTTCCCCACCTGCCCCACCAGCGTCCTGAACTGCATGCTCTCGCCTGTGGTTCCGTCGCCCGTCGATTCCCTACTTGTAAACGTTGTAGGCAATCGACCGGATCTGGAATTTCCCGTATGTCCACTCCCCGGAGGTCTCGACCCAGTTTGCATCGCCGAGAGTGCCGATGCGGATGCCATTGACTTCGCGGTAGCCGGAGATCGGCGTTGACCAGGGCACGTTGCGGCTCCCCTTGGCGTCCTCCTGCGTTCGGTCGTTCGATAGAAATCCGACGAGATCGCCGGCAGCGTCGAACTTGAGCGTAGCCGACACGGTGTTACCGGCATTCGTGAACGTTGTCTGCAGGGACCGCTCCCCGAGCGTCTTCCAGGTGAACGGCAGACCGAGCACCGCCGCCGGGGCCATTACCACGATGTCATTCATCAGCGTCACCGTCTCAGCGCGCGTGAGGACCGGCCCGCTCTTGTCCACGATCGGGACCAGGCCTGCGATTCTAACCTGAAACGTCGCGGCGCCGTCGACGTAGCGGTGAAAGACGTCGATCGGTATGCCACTACGCGTAGCATTCATGTAGAACAGGCGCGCTGGCGGATCGAAGAACTCGTACTGCGTGGCGGTAGATTGCATCCACGCTGACGTCGCGCTGCTGCGCATCTGAGCATTGAATTGCACGCGTAGGCTGCGAACGCGAGGTCGGCCCACCGCGCCAACGCGGCGCAAGTACGTCTGCATCAGCGGTGGCAGGCTCGCTAGATCCGCCTCTGTGACCACGGGCGTCGGACGCGCGGGACGCTCCAGCAGTGCATTGCGATCGTGTGCGAAACGCGACCGAAAGCTGGACGGACGAGCATCGAGTGCGAGCAGCACCAGCGGAATCGCGATCACCACGTTCGCGATAGTGCCGAACTTCGCGTCGCTCCATGAGTGCGTGATCAGCGCCTGTGAGAGCGCGATCCCCGGCAGGCCGAGCCACGACCACCAGTGCGCCCCGAGCGCGAAACCGATCGCGGCGCCGACAAGCAGAATCGCCGCGGCCAGCCAGAGCGCCCCGCCCAGGGGAGAGATCGGGGTGCGCAACTGCCGCACCTCTGCCCAGCCGAATGCTTTCGCAGGGCCAAGCAGGTGAATCAGGCCGTGAATTCCGATCAGGATCGCGAACGCGATTCGCAATGGTGGGATTCGAGCAGTGGTATCTAGGATTGCACGATCACCTGCTCGAGGGGTCGGCGCAGCGAACGCGGTAGTGGACGCGCAAAGCCAAAGCGAAATAGCAACTGTGGCAGCGAATTGCCAAGGGCCAGCGCGCTCTGGAACTGTCCGCGAACAGCTGACACTTCGATCGGTTGGTTCAGAAAAGCCGATGTGAGATTAAGCGAGGTCAG
>JAXDME010000108.1:0-4252 GCA_034666285.1 Gemmatimonadaceae bacterium
GATGTGAGTAGATATTGCGACAGAGCGCCCCGCGCGAAGCTCCTGCGCGAGACGCTCGATCGATTCCCGTCGCTGCTGGGGGACGCTTAGAAGGTCAAGCACTGCCTTCCGCGCGGGCCAGCTTCGAATGCGATCTGCTATAGAAGAAGTAAATGGCCAGACCGATAATCATCCAATAGATCAGCCGCTCCCAGGTTGCCAGCGGCAGACTGGTCATCATGTAGCCGCAGATCAGAATTCCCAGAATCGGGACGAGCGGCACCAGCGGAGTACGGAAGGGACGAGCGAGGTTCGGCGACTTGTAGCGCAGCACGATGATGCCCGCGCAGACGATCACGAACGCCAGAAGAGTCCCGATCGATACCAGCTCACCGAGCAACCCGATTGGGAAGAGTCCGGCGACGATCCCGGCCACCGTTCCGGTGAGAATGGTGGTGACGTAGGGCGTCTTGAAGCGTGGGTGAACCTTCCCAAAAACAGGCGGAAGCAGACCGTCTCTGGCCATCGAGAAGAAGATGCGCGGCTGTCCCATCAACATCACCAGCACCACCGAGGCGAGACCTGCGATCGCTCCGATATTGATGATCGATCCGAGCCAGGCGAGCGCGGGACCGGCCTTCTCGATCGCGACGAACACGGGGTGCGGAACGTCGAGGTCGGTGTAGTGCGCCAGACCCGTCATGACGAGTGACATCAGAATGTAGAGCACGGTACAAATCGCGAGAGATCCCAGGATTCCGATCGGCATGTCTCGCTGCGGATTCTTGGCTTCCTGGGCAGCGGTCGATACAGCGTCGAATCCTATGTACGCGAAGAAGACGACGGCCGCCCCGCGGACGATGCCGCTCCAGCCGTAGTGTCCGTAACCCTGCTCCGGAGGAATGAACGGGTGCCAGTTTGCCGTGTTCACGTACATGAACCCGAAGCCGATCACCAGCAGGACGATCGTGATCTTCAGAATCACGATGAAGTTGTTGAAGCGCGCCGATTCCTTTATGCCGATGACGAGTAGGGTCGTCATCGCCGCGATAAGCACCATCGCGGGAAGATTGACGACCGCACCCGTATGCGAGAAGCCCACCGGGTGAAGAAGAACTTTCGTCACCGGATCGAACTCGTTCGCGTCCGCGTAGTAGTAGGGCGCGCTCGTGAACGACGTCGGTAATCGGACGCCAATCTGCTCCATGAACGCCGAGAAATAGCCAGACCAGCCCACCGCGACTGTGGAGGCGCCGAACAGGTACTCGAGAATAAGGTCCCAGCCGATGATCCATGCGACGAATTCACCGAGCGTGGCATAGCCGTACGTGTAGGCGCTGCCCGCAATCGGGATCATGCTCGCGAACTCGGCGTAGCAGAGTCCCGCGAAAAGGCATCCGAATCCGGATACAATAAAGGAGAGGACGATCGCCGGTCCGGCGTACCTCGCCGCGGCGGTTCCAGTCAGTACGAAGATGCCGGCACCGATGATCGCACCGATGCCCAGCGTAGTGAGGTTCAGCGCGCCGAGCGCGCGTCTGAGCGTGTGCTCGGCGGATTCGCCGGCTGCCTCAGCCTGCAGGACAGCGATGCTCTTCTTCGTCCATAAGCCCATTAGGAAACTCCGAAAACGTGGGTAGTCTGACGATGGAACACTGAAAGATTCGACACTGCCGAGCAGCCAGAAGTTGTGATGACGCTCAAAGCAATGTCAAGCAACCAGCTACACGGAGTAGTTGGGAGCCTCGCGCGTGATCGTAACGTCGTGGGGGTGCGATTCGCGAAGACCGGCCGTGGTTATTCGCACGAACTCGGATTCAGTGCGGAGCTGCTCGATGTCCGCGCACCCGACGTATCCCATCCCGCTTCGCAAACCGCCAACCATCTGGAACAGCACGTCGCCGACGGGACCCTTGAATGGCACTCTGCCCTCGATTCCCTCGGGTACGAGCTTCTTCGCCGACATCTCGCCTTCCTGAAAATATCGATCGGCGCTACCGTCCTGCATCGCCGACAGGCTTCCCATACCGCGAATCATCTTGAAGCGGCGTCCCTCGAGCAGCAATGATTCGCCGGGGCTCTCTTCGGTCCCGGCAAGCATCGAGCCCATCATCACGCTCGAAGCACCGGCAGCGAGGGCCTTTACGATGTCTCCCGAGTATTTGATTCCTCCATCGGCGATGACCGGAACATCCCCTGCGCCTTCTACGGCGTCGAAGATCGCGGTGAGCTGCGGAACGCCGACGCCAGTGACAATTCGCGTCGTGCATATCGACCCCGGGCCCACACCTACCTTCACCGCATCCACTCCACGTTCAACCAGCGCGCGCGCACCCGAGCGCGTCGCCACGTTTCCCGCCACGAGCTGAACGTCGGGAAACATCTCGCGCACGACGGACGTTGCCTCGAGAACGCCTTCCGAATGCCCGTGCGCTGTGTCGACTATCAGTACATCGACGCCCGCATCCACGAGAGCTCGCGCCCGGTCACGGTAGTTCGCCGCTCCAATGGCCGCGGCAACTCGCAGGCGCCCGTGCTGGTCCTTGTTGGCGTCGGGAAAGTCGCGGCGCTTGTGAATGTCCTTTACCGTGATGAGTCCGCGAAGCGTTCCCTTTTCATCGACCACCGGCAGCTTCTCAATCCGGTGTTTGCCTAGGATCGCCTCGGCCTCATCGAGCGTGGTTCCCATGGGAGCAGTGACGAGATTCTTCGAAGTCATCGCGTCCCGCAGGGGACGATCGAGATTCCGCTCGAACTGGAGATCGCGATTGGTGATGATTCCGACGAGCTGTCCGTCACGATTTACGACAGGCACGCCGGAGATCTTGAATCGTCTCATCAGCGCGACGGCCTCGCGCAGCGTTCCGTCTGGGGAGAGCGTGATTGGATTGAGAATCATCCCGCTCTCCGATCGCTTCACGCGGTCAACTTCGGCCGCCTGGCGGTCGATCGACATGTTTTTGTGGATGACGCCAATTCCGCCCGCACGCGCCATCGCCATCGCCATTTCAGATTCGGTGACGGTGTCCATCGCCGCCGATGCGAACGGAACGTTGAGCGGGATTCCGCGAGTGAAGAGCGAGGCGGTGCGCACATCCTTGGGATGTACGAGCGAGTGTCTGGGTGTCAGCAGGACATCGTCGAAGGTCAGGACCATTTCATTGCGAACGCGGGGGCTGCTCGCTTCGGGAGGGGTCGATCCCTTGATGCGCGAAAGCCCGCCGCCGGCTTTTGCCGGAGTGGCGGGCTTGCTCGATGGCCGAGTCGTGGTTGCCATAGCTAAATGTATGGGATTGTGCGGTTTGCGTCCAGAGGGAACCCACGTTTCCCAGCAGCGCTCAGATCAAATCGCCTTTGGGGGCGGACGGAAGCGGAGCTTCAGAAAATAACCCACAGCGCTCAAAGCCATACCGAACACGGCGCCAAAGAGCGCGAGGATCGCGAAGAACGGAAACCGGCTCACCAGAGACGCAGCTCCGTTGTAACCAGCGACAAGAAAGGCGAAGGACAGCGAGAAACCGTAAATCGCCCCGCTCTTCATTGTTTCGCGCTTGTTTCCCCACAAACCGAGTAGGATCGCGATGAGTCCCCACGGAATGAGGCTGTACGCGCCGAGGAAGACGTACTGCGGTCCGGCCGCTCCGATGACGACACCGACAATGAACGGAACAACACCCTTAAACATGAATCCATCCTCCGGAGTGTCACCGACCGCTGCAAGGTGACGTCCAGAGGATGGATTCGGAGTCGGGCAAACGACGACAGCCAACGCGTCGCCGCCTGCGCCTGACCCTTACGGGAACACTGGCGCTGGCTGCGCTGGCTCCTCCTTCGGCAGACGGATCTTGGGAGTCTGGCCGAAGTTGTACTGGAAGGTCACGAACGTCGCGCGGACTCCGAACTTCCGCGCAGTGATCTGGGTAAGGTTGTCATCCCCAGCCTTGATTCGGAACTTCATCGTGTCGAACGGATCCACAAAGCGCACTGCGACGCTCATATTGTCGCCATCGATCTTCTTCCGCAGGGAGATGTTCGTCATCTGCATCGCCGAGAATCGTCCCCTCGCGATGTTCATCGGCGCGCGGTAGAAGTAGTTGCCCTGGAGCGACACCGTCGGCGACAACTGAGTCGTTGCGTTCAGGCGGTAGGACCAGGTTACGGCGTTGGACGAGAGCACCGACTGCGAGCCTCCGTCAGTCACGACCTTGTACAGGTTGAAGCCGCCAAAGGCGTTGAGCTTCGGCCCCAGGCGCAGCGAGCCGTTGAGATCAGT
>JAXDME010000109.1:0-9874 GCA_034666285.1 Gemmatimonadaceae bacterium
ATCAAGCCACAGCGCAGCTCCGTAGCGCGCGAAAGCAGTATTGGATTGGGCAGACAGGGACTGGCGCCGCGCGGCGAGGTCCACTGGAACTTGATTGCCCCCGAGCTTTTCAAGAACGCCGCGAGGCGCGATGAAGGCGAGTTTGCGGACATGGGTCCGTTCGTCGCGATCACCGCGCCCCACACCGGCCGCTCACCTGACGACAAATTCGTCGTCAAGGAGCCGTCTTCGGAGAAGGACGTCAACTGGGGCAAGATCAACCAGCCCATCTCCCCCGAGAAGTACCAGCTGCTGCTGGCTGACGTGCGCAAATATCTCAACGACTCCAGCGAGCTGTTCGTCGAGGATCTGTATTGCGGGGCCGATCCGGCATACCGCCTGTCAGTGCGATACGTCTCACCCAATGCGTGGCACATGGCTTTCACCCGGAACATGTTCATCCGGCCCGAGCGGAGTGATCTCCCCACGTTCGATGCGAACTTCACGGTTCTTCACGCGCCGGAGTTCCGGGCGGATCCCGCGAGACACGGAACGCGCAGCGCGACGTTCATCGTCCTCAACCTTGCGGACCGAACGATACTGATAGGCGGCACGCGCTACGCCGGCGAGCTGAAGAAGTCGATGTTCACTGTCATGAACTATCTGTTGCCGAAGCAGGACGTTCTCTCCATGCACTGCTCGGCGAACGTGGGCAAGGCGGGCGATACCGCACTCTTCTTTGGGCTGTCCGGAACGGGAAAGACCACGCTGTCGACGGACCCGGATCGCGCGCTCATCGGCGACGACGAGCACGGATGGTCGCGAGAAGGAATCTTCAACTTCGAGGGAGGCTGCTACGCGAAGGTAATCAACCTTTCGCCCGAGACCGAGCCCGACATTTACCAGACGACGCAGATGTTCGGTACCGTGCTGGAGAATGTGGTGCTGGACCCTGCCACCAAGAAGGTAAAATTCGCGGATCAGTCGATCACCGAGAACACGAGAGCCTCGTATCCTCTGCACTACATTCGGAACTACGTCGAGGGCGGTCGTGGAGGACACCCGAGAAACGTCGTCTTCCTCACGGCGGACGCTTTCGGAGTTCTCCCGCCAATCGCCAAGCTCACTCCCGAGCAGGCGATGTATTATTTCCTCTCCGGATATACCGCAAAGGTGGCCGGCACCGAGCGCGGAGTGAAGGAGCCCCAGCCGACGTTCAGCGCCTGCTTTGGGGCGGCCTTTCTCGTCTGGCATCCTGCGAAGTACGCCAAAATGCTCGGCAGACTGCTCAACGAGCACGCTGCGCACGTCTGGCTGATCAACACTGGCTGGAGTGGCGGTGCATATGGCACTGGCAAGCGCATCAAGCTGGCTTACACGCGAGCGATCGCGCGCGCTGCGCTCGCCGGCGAGCTGGACGACGTGAAAACCGAAACGGATCCGGTCTTTGGGCTCGCGGTTCCAACGGAGATCAAGGGTGTCCCGAACAAGGTGCTCAACCCTCGATCGACATGGCCGGATCCGGCCGCGTATGACGCGCAGGCCAGAAAACTGGCCGCGATGTTCCGCGAAAATTTCGAGACGTTCGGCAGCGTAGAGCCGGCTATAAAGAACGCCGGCCCGAAGGGATAACGTCCTCGCAACGGAGGGCCGTGCACTTCGAGATTCTGCGCGACCCCGTCTGGAACAACATTCGGGTCGATGAGCTCACGCTCGAGCTCGTCGACACTGACGTCTTCCAACGACTGCGATATGTGAGGCAGCTCGGGTGGACGTACCTGGTCTATCCCGGCGCGACACACTCACGCTTCGAGCACGCGCTCGGTACACACCACCTCTCGCGGCGCACGCTCGCCCTCCTTTGCGAAGCCGCGGACTCGACGTCCATCAGCGAAGAGGAGCAGGCGATTGTCCGGTCAGCAGCTCTGTTGCACGACGTGGGGCACTACCCATTTTCGCATGCGCTGGAAGAGATCGGCGCGCTGCACCACGAGGACGTGGCGCGGCCACTAATCACGCAGGGTGCGGTTGCGTCCCTGCTGCAATCGCGCCTCAGTGCCGATGCACCGGCCAAAGTGTTCGATCTCATTCGAGGAGAGAGCAAGAGCGCGTTGCAGGGACTCATCTCCGGCTCCCTCGATCTCGACAAGATTGAATACCTCAAGCGCGACGCCTTCATGTGCGGTGTCCCTTACGGTGAGATCGACGTTGACCGTCTCACGAACTCGCTGGTGCTGGTCGATGATCCCGTTACGGGACGCTCCGCTATTGGTGTGCGGGAGAAGGCGCTTTCTGCGCTCGAGTCGCTGCTCTTTGCAAAGTACCAGATGTACCGGAATGTGTATTGGCACCACGCCGTAAGAAGTGCGACCGCGATGTACAAGCGATTGGTGGAGGATGCGGTAGAAGCCGGGGTCGTAGATGGTCGATCTCTGGCGACGTATACCGACGAAGGATTGATGCACCGCCTGGAAAGCTCCTTCCCGACTCCGCTCCTTGTCGCACTGAAGGAGCGGAAGCTCTATAAGAGAGCAGCGGAATGGCCGGCAGCGGAGCTGGACGACGATACCCTCGAGTGGATCGCCTCGGACCGCAAACGAGTGAGCGAGGCGGAAAATGAATTGGCGAAGGACTTCGGGCTCGCGCCCGGCGAGCTGCTGCTCGACTATCCGGCGAAGACTCAAATGCTGGGACTGGACATTCCGGTTCTCCGCCGCAGCGGCGAGGTCGAGCGTCTGACCGGTGAAGGTTGGATCGGGACGATCAACCTGCCTTCCCTCTCGGAGGAGCTTTACAAGAGCGCGCGCTGGCTTCGCGTGTTCACGGCCAGGCGGACCAGGCTGGAGCCCGCCAAAATCCTCGATGCCCTGGAACGAATGGGCTGAGGCCCGATATAAAAGGGATGCGTTATGCCTTACTTGCGCTCGCGTCCGCGGTCGTGCTCGCCGGCTGCACAATCCCAATCGGTACGACGCCATCTCCGAGCACGGGCTCCGCGGAGCCGACACCGACGACGCTCGGAGCAACGGAGACCCGAATATTCAGGCTAATCAACGCCGAGCGGAGGCGTCAGGGACTGCCGGACCTCGCGTACAATCCGCAGCTGGATCGAATGGCCAGGATTCAGGCGCAGAACATGGCGCGGTTTCAGAAAATGGCGCACGTAATTCCGCAGGCAACTTTACCGACGCTCACCGATCGCGCGCGCGAGTCCGGTTATCCGTACATGCGACTCGCTGAGAACGTCGCGCTCGGCTACCCGAGCGCCGAAACGGTCGTAGAAGGCTGGATGGCCTCGAAAGGGCACCGCGCCAACATACTGAACCGCGATGTCGAAGAGACGGGAATAGCGATCGCACGGTCGTCAGCGGGCGGGGTTTATTACTGTCAGGTTTTTGGACGCCGAATGAGCACTTTCTGAAGTCAT
Source organism: Gemmatimonadaceae bacterium (assembly GCA_034666285.1). Lineage (GTDB taxonomy): Bacteria > Gemmatimonadota > Gemmatimonadetes > Gemmatimonadales > Gemmatimonadaceae > UBA4720. The sequence goes on from JAXDME010000109.1 coordinate 3,407, forward strand.
CCGTGTACATGGCAGCCCAAAACGGCCCCCTTTCCACACCGTAACTCCCTTAGTAGCAACAAGTTATAAGCGTTATCCGGATGAGGTCGTTAAATGTGACCTTCGTTGAGGTGGAACAGTCCTCCGGACATGAGCCGACTCACGATCGCAGCTTCGCTCCTGCTCGCAATTCCGAGTTCTATTGTGGCGCAGCAGGCACCCGCATTCGCGGCGTCAACAGATACAAGTCCGGTCACCGAGGGAATCTTCGAGACCAAGGACGCCGCTGCTCTCACCGTTGGCCTGACGCCGCTTTCGAAGAGCACACTCTCGAAGGGCGACCGCGAAGTAAGGATCTGGTACTCCAGCTTCGGAAATCCGCAGTATCTGGTGATCATTCGCCAGACCGGACCAGTCACCACCGGGCGCCTTCTCCTGCGCTGGGACCAGTACTACGAGATCTCACCCGTTCTGGCTGACACGCGCGTCGACGCTTTCGTCAGCTCGGCGTACGATTGCGGCCCGATCTCCAAGCGCGATTCGAAGTTCGGCGATGATCGCTGGATCAGCTCGGTCTGCGAGGCCCATCTGAAAGGAAGCCCGGATTGGAATGCGTTCCTTTCCGAAGTCGAGTCACACGCACTTCCGCAGGCCACCGCGGCGGCGCCAGTGCAGGATCAGACAGACCAGAAAACCTGGGGCATAACGGTCGAGCGAAAGTCTGGTACGAACTACGGTGTCTCGCACTACCAGACAGCGATGACCTTTGGCGCGCCCGAGCCCGGTCGCGGAATGAGGCTGCAGGACATGGTAAACGCGCTCGCGACTACCGCGAAGCGCGAGCCAGCGGTCGCGCAGCACTAGCTCTCCAGCTGCGCTAGTCGCGCAGCTCTCCCAGCCTTTCGTAAAACCTCAGCGCTTGCGGATTCGCAAGCGCTTCAGTGTTTCTAACAGGCCGTCCGTGGATCACCTCGCGCACCGCCAGCTCACTGATCTTTCCGCTGATAGTGCGCGGAATGTCTTCGACCTGAAGGATCTTCTTCGGCACGTGCAGCGGCGTCGTGTTCTCCCTGAGGCTGGCGGTGATCCTGGCGCACAAGGCGTCGTCCAGGGTAAGGCCGGGCTGAAGCTTCACGAAAAGCACGATCCGCACATCGCCGGGCGATCCTCCCTCGATTTCCTGCCCTACGGCCACACTTTCCACGACCTCCGGCAGCTGCTCCACTTGCCGGTAGATCTCCGCTGTCCCAATGCGAACGCCACCCGGATTTAGCGTCGCATCACTCCTGCCATAGATGATGTAGCCTCTGTGCTTCGTGATCTCCGCCCAGTCTCCGTGTCGCCAAACACCGGGGAAGTAGTCGAAGTACGCGGCCTTGTACTTCGCTCCATCTGGGTCATCCCAGAAACCAATCGGCATACTCGGAAACGGTTTGGTGCAGACCAGCTCACCCGGAATCAGCCTCACCGGCCGGCCTCGATCGTCGAGCACGTCCACAGCCATCCCCAAGCCAGGCGTCTGAATCTCTCCGCGATAAACGGGTAGAATCGGATTGCCCAGCACAAAGCAGGAGATGATGTCACTTCCGCCGCTGATGCTGGCGAGGTGTACGTCGGATTTCACCTTCGAATAGACGTAGTCGAAGCTGTTGTGCGCGAGGGGACTGCCGGTGGAGAGAATCGCCTTCAGCTTCGAAAGATCGTATTTCTTCTTTGGAACGAATCCGGATTTCTCCAACAGCGCCAGATATTTCGCGCTAGTTCCGAAGATCGTAATCTCCTCCTGGACGGCCATCTCCCACAGAATATCGGCCGTGGGAGCCAACGGAGCGCCGTCATAGAGAACGACCTTGGCGCCCACCGACAAAGACGAGATGAGCCAGTTCCACATCATCCAGCCACACGTAGTGTAGTAGAAGATGCAGTCTTCGCGATTGAGATCGGTGTGGAGAATCAGCTCCTTTAGATGCTGAATGAGCGTTCCGCCCGCGCTGTGCACCATACATTTGGGCAGACCAGTAGTGCCCGATGAATACATGATGTAAAGAGGATGATCGAACGGAAAACGTTCCAGCTCGAGATCCCCGGGCTGCGCTTCAAGCGGCTCGGGTTGCTTCTTCGGCTGGTCAGGCGGGGTCTTCCAGATCAGTCCCTCTGGCGGAGTCTTTCTCGGCCCGCCAGCCGCAGTCTTCTTGCGTACCGCTTCTTCCCGCTGGGATGCGATGAAGCGCGCCCACAGAATCCCTTTCCGCACTCCGTCCAGATCTGGCAGCTGCTTTCTGTACGGCGTGACGATCACGTGCTGCAGCGAAGGAATTCTGAACGCTATCTGACGAAGCCGCGGGAGGAGATCGATCTCTTTGCCGTTATACAGGTATCCGTCGGCGGCGAAGAGAATTTTGGGCGTGATCTGACCGAAGCGATCCATCACGCCTTGTGCGCCAAAATCCGGCGAGCACGAAGACCAGATCGCGCCAAGAGACGTGGCCGCGAGCATCGCGATCACAGCTTCAGGAATGTTTGGCAGCCATCCCGCGACACGGTCGCCCGACTCGATACCGGCCGTCTTGAGTGCGATAGCGAGAGTCCCCACCGCCTCGCGAAGCTCGCGGTAGCTCAGCGTCCGCTGGTGACCTGCCTCGTTCCACGACGCGAGCGCGGGCTGCTCGTCAGTGAAGCGGAGAAGATTCTCGGCGAAATTGAGACTGGCGTCGGGAAACCATCGCGGCCCTTTCTCCGGATCCGGTGGCCCCATATACTCGAGCCCAACACCTACTCGCTCCGCGCCCCCGCCAGTGCCGCGGTGCCCGATGATCCCGCAGAATCTCCATGCCAGCGACCAGAATCGCTCGGGATTCGCGACCGACCATTCGTGCAGCTGCCAGTAGGAGTCCGCCGAGTAGTCGGGGACGGGCGGACCGCCGCGCTCCTCCACGTAACGGAGAAACTCGGTCATGTTCGCCTTCACAACGCGCTCGGGCGAGGGTGTCCATAGCGCCTCGCTCATGTCAGCTTCAGCCTCAGCTCGTGGGAGGATTGAACTGAGCGTGCTGCCCCAGCAGCCACGATTTGTGGTACTCGGGATCTTCGATTGCGATCGCCGCTTTCGCGACCTTGAGTGGGTGGAAGCTGTCCATCATCACCGCGAGCTCGTCGGTGTACTTGGCACCGATGCTGGCTTCTGCCCGGCCCGGATGCGGACCGTGCGGGATGCCGTCCGGGTGGTGCGTGATGCTGCCGAATTCGATCCCCTTTCTGCTCATGAATTCGCTCGACGCATAGTACAGCACCTCGTCGGAGTCCACGTTGCTGTGGTTGTACGGCGCGGGAACGGCTTCCGGATGGAAATCGTAGGGACGCGGACAGAATGAACAAACGACGAATCCGTCGCCCTGAAAAGTCTGGTGCACTGGCGGAGGCTGATGAACGCGTCCAACGATCGGCTCGAAGTCGTTGATGTTGAACGCCCACGGATAGAAATATCCGTCCCAGCCGACGACGTCGAGCGGATGATGATCGAGCACGATCTCGTTGATGCCGTCGTACTGCTTCACGAGAATGGGGAAGTCTCCCATCTCATCGATCGCCTCGACGAAAGTCGGACGACGGATGTCGCGCTCGGAATATGGCGCGCCTTCGACGAGCTGGCCGAACTCGTTGCGATAGCGCTTCGGCCAGCGCACGTGTCCCCTGCTCTCGAACGTCACGAGCTTTGGCTGCTCAGCAGCCTCGAGATCGAAGCGGTAACGGTGAAGAATGCCACGATGAATCACGAGGTAGTCGCCCTCGTGAAACGGCAGCGCACCGTACGTGCTCTCGAGTACGCCCGTTCCCTTGCTGACGTAGACCAGCTCGTCCGCCTGCGCGTTGCGGTAGAAATGCGCGTCATTCTTGTCCGGCTCGCAATACAGCATCGCGATGTCCTGATTGAACAGGAGAGGCATCCGGTCGAGCGTTGCGCTTCCACCTTTCTTCACGCGCGAGGTGAGAAAGTGCCGATGGTGGAGCGTCTGATCGGGATCCGCCTCCAGCTTCGTTTCTCGAACGCGGCGCACGGATTTTACCGTGGTCGGCGGGTGAATGTGATACATCAGGGCTGAAGTACCGGTGAAGCCCTCATGTCCCACCAGCTCCTCGGCGTAGATCCCACCGCCCGGCTTCTTGAACGCGATGTGCCTCTTTCGCGGAATCTGACCGAGCGTGTGATAGATCGGCATGTCTAGAGATTTCCGCGCAGGTCTTGTTCGCGCTCGAGAGCTTCGAACAGCGCCTTGAAGTTTCCCGCTCCAAAGCTCTTCGCACCCTTTCGCTGGATGATCTCGTAGAAGAGGGTCGGACGGTCCTCCATCGGCTTCGAGAATATCTGAAGCAGGTAACCCTCTTCGTCGCGATCGACGAGAATGCCAAGATCCCGAATCGGCGTGAGGTCTTCATCGATTTTCCCGACGCGCTCGGTCACTGTGTCGTAGTACGTGCCTGGCACGCGGAGAAATTCGACGCCGTTGTCGCGGAGCCTGGTGACTGTGTCGATGATGTTGTCGGTCGCGATCGCGATGTGCTGGCACCCGGGCCCCTGATAGAACTCGAGGTATTCGTCGATCTGCGATTTCTTCTTGCCCTTCGCCGGCTCGTTGAGCGGGAACTTGATCCGCCCGTTGCCGTTGGCGACGACCTTCGACATCAACGCGGAATATTCCGTCGAGATCGCCTTGTCGTCGAACGAGATCAGCTGGCTGAAGCCGAGCACATCCGCGTAGTACTTCACCCACTTGTTCATGGCGCCGAGCTCGACGTTGCCAACGCAGTGGTCGATGTACTTGAGCCCGACACCTTTCGCATCACCGCGCCCTGCAAACGGGACGAAGCCCGGCATGAACGCACCCTTGTAGCCCTTTCGCTCGACCAGGCTGTGGATGGTCTCGCCGTAAGTGCGAATGCCGGCGATGACAACTTCGCCGTGCTCATCGACCAGCGACTTCGGCTCGTAGGCCGGCTTGGCCCCGCGTTCGACGGCGAGCTTGAATGCCTTTCTCGCGTCGTCGACCCAGAGGGCGATGTCCTTGACTCCATCGCCGTGCTTGTGGACATGCGTCGCTATGTCGCTGTCCGGACGCAGGGCGGTCGTCAGGACGAGCCTGACCTTGTCCTGTTCGAGCACGTAGCTGGCCCGGTCTCGCGTTCCCGTCTCGGGACCCCGATACGCCAGAATCTTGTAACCGAAGACGTTGCGATAGAAATGAGCGGCCTGCTTGGCATTTCCGACGTAGAACTCGACGAAGTCAGTTCCATTGATTGGAAACGTGTCAGTAACCTGCTCAGGTGCCGTAAGTGTCGCGGTTCCCATGACTTCTCCAGATTCAGCGCGGTGATTCACTTCTAGTGTTTACACAGTCTATTCAACACCGTTCCTATGCAGAGACGGGGCCGGCTCACCTCTTAAATTAGCTTGCGCGACGTCGAAGGGTACCTCCAGCGCATCTCCCGGACGCACTGCGTCCCACTTCGCGAACATCTCGGCGCGCTTCGCTCTGATTCTGGCGAGATCTTCTTCAGTGACCGGACGCTGATCGGGTAATGAATTTTCGAGCGCATATTCAGCGATCTTCTCGTTCAGATCTTCCACCGACAGTCGTTCTCCGACGCGCCGCTCCATGTCGAGCATGCCTACGATCATTTCCGAAATGCTGGCCTCGGCTGGCAGCCTGCCGCGCGGCCACGGACTTCCAAAATCAGAGAAATCCCACCCCGCCGAGACCAAACCGTAAAAGCCCTGTCGCTGGCCGAGGGCGGTTTCCACTGCGAAGTGCGTAAGGTCGTGCTTCGGGAAGAAAGTCGCTTGCGCCCCCTCTTGCCGCTGCCATGTCGTCGTGCCGTCGGCACGGATGCAGCTGAGCGCTGTCCGGCCGTCCGTTCCTTTCTTTATACGAATGACAATGGGCTGCGTGTCGGGCATGCGACACTATCTAATGCAGGGTTTCGCCTTTCTCCAGCATCTCTATGAACTTCCGGGTTAGCCGCTCGCGCGTCTCCGCCTTCTTGGCTGTGTGGAGACGCCAGATTATCGCGTATCGGTTCGCCGCATTGACGGTGTTGAAGAACGCCTTGGCGCGCGGATTTCTGTCCAGGGCTGTTTGAAAATCCGGGTGAATGGGAGCGTTCTTCGGTGACTCGTACGCCGCATCCCACCTCCCATCCTGTTTCGCTCTCTCGATTTCACCAAGCCCGGAGGGTTGCATCCTTCCGCAAGCGATCAGGCCCAGTGCTTTCTCACGATTGATCTTCGACCAGATGCTTCGCGGACGGCGGGGGACGAAGCGTTGGAGCCAGGTTGTTTCGCTCTCTGGTTTTTTCTGTCCGTCAATCCAGCCGTAGCAAAGCGCGATCTCGACGGCCTCGGGGTATGTGATGGATTTCGTGCCCGACGCTTTCTTGGCGATTCTCATCCACAGGCCGTCGGTCGCGGTTTGATTCTTCGCGAGCCAGGATTCC
>JAXDME010000110.1:0-3190 GCA_034666285.1 Gemmatimonadaceae bacterium
CCACCACCGCCGCGTCCGACGATGAGAACGTCGGCCAGTCCCCACCGAGCAACTTTGCGAATCGCCGCAACGATTTCTCCAGGCGCACCATCGCCCTGAACTTTCGCCGGGCATACGACCAGCTGCACGCCACTATTTCGCTGGCGCAGAACCGCGACGATATCCCGCACGGCTGCGCCGTCGGGACTCGTGACGACAGCGACGCGCTTTGGAAATTGCGGAATCGATCGCTTCCGGGACTCTTCGAGCAGTCCCTCGCGACGCAGCTTGGCGAGCGTCAGCTCCATCGCCTTGCGCCAGAGTCCGTCGCCTTCCGCTTCGATCCTCGTCACCTTGAGCTGGAGATCACCGCGCGCTGCATAGACGGTCATCTGTCCGTAAAGCACCACCTGCATTCCATCGTCGGGAGGCGCGGGAAGTCCGCGCTGATCGCGCGACCAGACAACGCATTTGATCTGCGCCGACGCATCGCGAAGGCAGAAGTACCAGTGGCCGTTGCGGTGACGCTTGAAGTCGCTGATCTCACCTCTCACCCACATCGGATGCAATCCAGCCTCGACGAGCGCGCGCGTCTCGAGTGCGATATCAGACACCGACGCGGGCCGATCTGGAGCGAACCCGATTCCGGCGCGGCCCAGGACGGAAGCGAACACGTCGTACTCGGCTCTCATTTTGCCGACATCTCCGCCGCGCGAACCGTATTCGCCATCAGCATCGCAATCGTCATAGGTCCGACCCCGCCAGGGACGGGCGTCATCTTCGACGCAACTTTGCGGACGGAATCGAAATCGACATCGCCCCGCAACCGGAAGCCGCTCTTCGCGGTCTTGTCCTCGACTCTGTTGGTGCCCACGTCAATTACTACCGCGCCCCTCTTCACCATGTCCCCATTCACGATACCGGCGCGGCCGGCCGCGACGATCAGAATATCGGCGGAGCGTGTATGGTCAGCGAGATCCGCCGTGTGACGATGACACACGGTGACGGTGCAGTTCGCCTCAGGGTTGTCCTGCATCATGAGCGCAGCCATTGGCTTTCCAACGATGTTGCTACGCCCGATGATCACGCAGGTCTTTCCCGGCGTCTTCACGCCCGATTCCTTGAGCAACAACTGTATTCCCGCTGGCGTACAGGGCACGAACCCGTCTCGCTCACCCACGAGCATCTTTCCGACATTCATCGGATGAAAGCCGTCTACGTCTTTTAGAGGATCGACAGCCCGAATGATGAAATCGGGGTCGATCTGCTTGGGGAGAGGCATCTGCACGAGGATTCCATGGATCTGCGGATTGTCGTTGAGCGCCTCCACCTGTGCGAGAAGCTCCGACTGCGACGTATCTGCCTCGAGTCTGATCGTGAGGCTATACATGCCAGCCTCCTCGGTCGCCTTGCCTTTCGAGTTGACGTAGACCTCGCTGGCTGGATCGTCGCCCACGAGCACGACCGCGAGTCCTGGCTTTACTCCGCGAGCGACAAGCTTCTTTACGCGCTCCGCAACGTCCTCGCGAATCTTCCTGGCTATTGCGCGGCCATCTATCAGCTCAGCGGGCAAAGTCCACCGATCGCGTCTCCCTGATCAGCACGACCTTGATCTGCCCGGGATACTGCAGCTCCGCCTCGATGCGTCGAGCGATCTCTTCGGTGAGAGTCGCCATTCGCGGATCGTCGACTTCTTCCGGAGTAACGATCACACGCACTTCACGTCCCGCCTGAATCGCGAACACTTTCTCGATGCCCTTGTAGCTCGACGCGATTTTTTCCAGACCCTCCAGCCGCTTCACGTAGGTTTCGAACGCTTCGCGCCGAGCGCCGGGCCGGGCGCCCGAGATTGCATCGGCGGCCTGCACCAGAACAGACACTTCGGTCTCGTGCGGTACATCGTCGTGGTGCGCCGCGATGCAGTTGACCACGAGTGGGTTCTCGCCGTACCGTGTCGCCATCTCGACGCCGAGCTGCACGTGGGTTCCTTCGTGCTCGTGGGTCAGGACCTTGCCGACGTCGTGCAACAGCGCACCACGTCGCGCCATCGCAACGTCGAGCCCCAGCTCCGCGGCCATGATCCCCGCGAGCCACGCAACTTCCTTCGAATGGTTGAGAATGTTCTGACCGTAACTCGTGCGCCAACGCATGCGGCCGATCAGCTTGACGAGCTCCGGATGCAGCCCATGAACTCCGCTCTCGTACGCCGCCCTTTCGCCCGTTTCTATGATGGAGGCATCCACTTCCAGGCGCGACTTGTTGACGACTTCTTCGATGCGGCCAGGATGGATCCGGCCATCAGCGACCAGCTTTTCCAATGAAAGGCGTGCGATTTCACGACGCACCGGGTCGAAGCACGACACCACCACTGTATCGGGTGTGTCGTCAATGATCACGTCCACTCCGGTCGCGAGCTCGAACGCGCGAATATTTCTTCCCTCACGTCCGATGATGCGTCCTTTCATCTCGTCGTTGGGGAGCGACACGGCTGAGACGGTTGCCTCGACGCTCTGCTCGGCGGCAATCCGCTGGATCGCGAGGGCTATGATCTTCTTCGCCTCGCGCTCGGCGTTCCGCTTGGCCGTTTCGCGTATCTCGCGAATCTTGTTGGCCGCATCGGCGTGGGCTTCCTCTTCCATCCGATGAATCAGCTCCGCCTTCGCGTCGCCCGCGGTGATTCCGGCGAGCTGCTCGAGTCTGCGACGCTCTTCACCGAGAAGCTTGTCGAGCTCCTGCTCGCGTTGCGTAAGCGTCTGCTCCCGGCTTCCCAGGGTCTCGGTGCGACGCGCGGTCTCGCGCTCGCGCTGTTCCAGCAGATCGTACTTGCGGTTGAGCTGTCCCTCGCGGTCGATGACGCGCCGCTCTTCCTTCTCGACTTCCTCGCGGCGGCCGCGAACCTCGACTTCCCATTCCTCGCGAAGCTTGATCAGCTCTTCTTTTCCGCTCAGGACGGCTGACTTGCGGAGGCTCTCCGCCTCGCGCTCGGCTTCTCCGACGATGCGCTTCGCTGTCTGTTCAGCGGTCGCGTGAGCTTGCTCCTGCCTGCGGAGCTCGGTGTTCTTACCGATCCTTCTGCCGATATACAAAAAAACCGCGCTGGCAATTACGAACAGAACTATGCCGGCTGCGGAGAACCACGCCGTGTTCGTCATATATATCTATGTTGGGCCCGCGGCAAAGCCACAGGCGGCCCCTATCGCGCCGGAAAGTC
>JAXDME010000111.1:0-4512 GCA_034666285.1 Gemmatimonadaceae bacterium
GCGAGATCTCGCGGACATCACGGGCGTGAATGGACGGCTACAGGATCTCCGCGACGGCTACTCTCTGATTCGCGACGAATACGAGAAAGCGTGGCTGAGGGAGAATCGGCCGTACTGGCTACACAACGTTCTCGCGCGGTATGATCTCTCGACGCAGCTATGGATGGATCGCGGCGACCGGATCAATCTCGCACGGCAGGAGTGGTACCGGAGCCACAAGCTGCCGCCCGCATCCAGTCTCGGGATTCCCGCCAGTATGCCAGGGTTGGCGGCGTACCCGCGTTAGTCCGCTATGATCTTGTCCACGCGAATCAACCGCCAGCCGGACGCGGTCTTGGCAGCGCTGTCGGCGGAAGGATGTTGTTCAGACGCATGTAGTTCGCGAGCTGGCTGTAATGATCCGCCAGGTCGATCGCGTGGCCGAGGACCATCCCGGCGCGCGCCACGGTCCGTGAATTCCCACCGAAAGTGACAGTCACCGACTCGCCGAGCTTCGCGTCGTCGAGCTGAGCGATCGCCTGGTCGCAGTACGCGAACGATTCCCTGAGTGCCGTCACCAGCCTCTCCTTCGGCCACGTCGCCTTCACTGAATCCGCGGTAGCGGCATCTTCGGCCGGCCGGGTTCCCTTCATCGCGCCAAAATTGTTGCAGAAGAAGTAATCGTCGTCAGCGATGTGCTGAGCGATATACCCGATGCTCAGCTGCGCCGGTGTCGGCTTGTAGCTGAACTTCGACGCGGGGATGGAATCGAAGGCCTGCGCAATTATGCGATGCAATCCCGAGATCCTGGTGCGAAACGAAGTGGTGATCGGATTCGCGGGCGGTGTGGCGGGCGTTGCCTGGGCAGCGAGGGCGATCGGCGCCGCGAGTGCGAGAGCCGCGAGATAGGACAGTTTCATACGTACCCCTGTGACATGGCGAAGGACTGATATAGTGCGCGCAGGTCGCGCTTTACGCAATCAATCCCCCTTCGCCAGCTATCCGTGTTCGTCCAGCGCATCGTTTCCATAGATAAATTGAAACATGCGCAATATCCGCGTTGCGACCGTCCAGTTTCAGCACCAGCCCGGCGACAAGAGCTACAATCTCGGACGCGTTCGACATTTTGTCGCTGAAGCGGCTGTGGCGGGCGCCGAGATAATCGCATTCCCCGAGATGTGTCTCACCGGATACTGGCACGTCCGCAATCTTTCACGTGAGGCCGTCGAAGCGCTGGCCGAGCCTGTGCCGGACGGCGCCTCTACGCAGGAGCTCCTGCGAATGTCGCGCGAGTACCGGATGACGATCGGCGCCGGACTCATCGAGCGCAGCAACGATGGGAAGTTGTACAACGCTTATGTGGTCGCGATGCCTGACGGACGTTGGGCGCGCCACCGCAAGATGCACGAGTTCGTCAGCGAATTTATCTCCGACGGGGACGAATACACTGTCTTCGATACCCCGCATGGATGTCGGGTCGGGGTACTCATATGCTACGACAACAACATCATCGAGAACGCGCGCGCGACGGCGTTGCTTGGCACCGAGATTCTGTTGTCGCCACACCAGACGGGCGGATGCAACTCCGTGAGTCCTCACGGAATGAAGCCGATCGACCCGCAGATCTGGGCACGGCGCGACGAAGATCCCGCCGCGTGCGAAGCGGAGCTCTGCGGACCCAAAGGACGCGGCTGGCTGATTCGCTGGCTCCCCAGCAGAGCACACGACAATGGAATGTTTCTCGTATTCAGCAACGGCATCGGTCACGACGACGACGAGATCCGTACCGGCAACGCGATGGTTCTTGACCCCTACGGTGGGATCATCGCCGAGACGCGCGCGACTGGTGACGCGCTGGTAGTGGCCGATCTCGACGCCGCGCTGCTCGAGACGTCATCCGGGCGTCGGTGGCTGCGCGCTCGGCGGCCTGAGCTCTATGGGTCTTTGACGCGACCCACCGGCCGGGAGCAGCCCACGCGCACCGTGCGGTTTGGTGACTGAGCAACCATAAGGTAAACACTGGCGGCGCACGACTTGGCCCGGTATATCATCAGCACATGATCCAACGCGCTCCGTCGGGCGCGTCCGTTGTGAGGTGCGAGAACAGCATGGTGACCACCACTGCAACAGAGCTGCGGAAGACCGGAGTCGATGTCGTCGGTGACATGCCCTGGGGAACGCACTTCTGCCTCTTCTACGACACCAAAGCGGCCCTCCTCGAGACCGTAGTCCCGTACTGCAGGGCCGGACTCGAGACCGGTGAATTCTGTCTGTGGGTCGTCGCTCCTCCCCTGACGGTAGCAGAAGCCAAACAGGCGCTGCGAAACGCCGTTCCCAATTTCGATCGCTACTACGCTGACGCCAGTATCGAGATTGTGGGCGCGCACGACTGGTATCTGCAGGACGGCGCTTTCGATCTCGCGAGAGTGATTGCAGGCTGGAACGAGAAGCTCGCGCACGCTTCGGCGAAGGGCTACGCCGGAGTGAGGGTGACCGGCGATACCGCCTGGCTCGAGCGCAAGGATTGGAACGATTTCCTCGAGTACGAAGAGTCGCTCAACGTCGCCATCGCCAATCAGCGGCTGACGGTCTTGTGCACTTATCCGCTCGCCGCCTGCGGAGCGACGGAAATCCTCGATGTCGTGCGCACTCACCAGTTCGCCGTGACGCGGCGGCTCGGCACCTGGGAAGTCATCGAGACCGCGGGTCACAAGCAGGCGAAGGCGGAAATCAAGCGCCTGAACGACGAGCTCGAGCAACGCGTCGTCGAGCGGACCAGCGAGCTGATGATGGTGAATGAGGAGCTCACCAGGGTCAGCCGCGTGACGATGATGGGAGAGCTGACTGCGTCGCTGGCGCACGAGATCAAGCAGCCGATCAGTGCCGCCTCATTGAGTGCGAACGCCTGCATGCGATGGCTCGATCGCGACGAGCCCGCCATCGCCGAGGCGCGACAGGCCGCGGCCGGAATCGTCGACAACGTCACCCGCGCTTCCGAGATCATCAATCACATCGGCGGCTTGTTCCAGAAGGCGGCGCCCCAGCGCGAGTCCATGGACGTCAACGAGGTCATTCAGGAAATGGTCGCGCTGCTGCGCAGCGAGGCGACGCACTATGCGATCTCGATCAAGCCCAGACTTCAGCGCAGCCTGCCAAGGGTCATGGGAGATCGCGTTCAGCTGCAGCAGGTGCTGATGAACCTCACGCTCAACGGCATCGATGCGATGAAGGAGACTGACAGGGTGAAGGACCTGACCATCACGTCCGAGGCGGGTGACGGCGAGGTCGTCCTCTCGGTCAGCGACACCGGTCCCGGCATTGCGCCCCAACACGCTGATCGCATTTTCGATGCGTTCTACACGACGAAGTCGCACGGCATCGGAATGGGATTAGCCATCAGCCGCTCGATAGTGGAGTCGCACGGCGGTCGCCTGTGGGCGACGAACAACGCCAAGCAGGGCGCAAATTTCCATTTGACGCTGCCGATCGAGTCCGGGACAGACAAGGACCTCACGCCGGTGGTGAAGGCCTGATCGATCGTCGTTAAGTTGGGACGATGAAAGTCCTTGTGACCGGCGGTACCGGGGCAATCGGCAAGTTTCTGCTGCCGCTGCTGCTCGAGAATAGACACGAAGTCATAGCGCTCACGCGCTCGGTAACCAAGGCGCCGCTGCTGGAAGACGCCGGCGTGTCCGCGGTCATCGTCGATCCACTGAACAAGGAGCGACTCATTGCGGAGGTCCGGCGCGCAGAGCCGGAGGTGATCATCCATCAGCTCACGGCGCTCTCGGCTGTCGGGAACTTCCGGAAGTTCGATCAGGAGTTCGCACTGACCAACCGGTTCCGCACCGAAGTCACCGACAATCTGCTCGCCGCCGCGCGCACCATCGGCACTCGCCGATTCATCGCGCAGAGCTACTGCGGCTGGCCGTACGCGAAGAAGGGCGGACCGGTGAAAACAGAGGAAGATCCTCTCGATCCGAAGCCGCCCGAGAGCTTTACGAAAACTCTCGCCGCGATTCGTTACCTCGAGGACAAAGTTGGCAGCGCGACGTTTCTCGAAGGTGTCGCCTTGCGATACGGGATGTTCTACGGGCCGGGCACGGCAATCGGCAAAGGAGGCGCGATCTTCAAGATGACGAAGAAGCGTCTGTTCCCCCTCGTCGGCGGCGGCGGTGGAATCTGGTCATTTATTCACGTCCTCGACGCGGCTCGCGCGACCGTCGCCGCGATTTCTCGTGGCGCGACGGGCATTTACAACGTCGTCGACGATGAGCCCGCCAAAGTCGCGGTCTGGCTACCCGCGCTTGCCAAGGCCGTCGAGGCAAAGTCACCGATCAGGATTCCGCACTGGATGGGAGAGCTGATAATCGGCAAGGCCGGCGTGTCGATAATGACTCAGGTCCGTGGGTGCTCGAACGCTAAGGCGAAGCGCGAGCTCAATTGGGCGCCAATTTATCCCAGTTGGCGAATTGGTTTCGTCGACGGACTCGAATAGGAGGACGCGTTGCTGATACACGTGAAGCGCCTTGT
>JAXDME010000112.1:0-28629 GCA_034666285.1 Gemmatimonadaceae bacterium
CTCGCTTCGATCGGACTCTGGACAGCGCTCCTCACCCACGACTTCTCGATCAAGTACGTCGCGTCGTTCACCAGCGCGAATCTCCCCAAGGTTTATACGATCACGGCATTCTGGGGAGGACAGTCCGGATCGCTGCTGTTCTGGGCGCTGATCCTCTCGATTTACTCGGCGATCACGCTCTGGACGAATCGCACTCGCAATCGCGAGCTGATGCCGTACGTCACCGGCACTCTCGCCTTGATCCTCGTTTTCTTCCTTGCCACGATCTGCCTCGGCTCCAACCCGTTCGAGCGGCTCGACTGGATACCGCCCGACGGACGCGGACTCAATCCGCAGCTCCAGAATCCCGGAATGGCGATACATCCCCCCAACCTCTACCTCGGGTACGTCGGCACTTCTATTCCGTTCGCGTTCGCGATCGCCGCGCTTCTCACGCGCAGGCTCGACGCCGAGTGGCTGGCGGCGGTGAGACGGTGGGCGTTGCTGTCCTGGTTCTTCAATACCGTCGGGATCGTGCTCGGGATGTGGTGGGCGTACGTCGAGCTCGGCTGGGGCGGCTACTGGGCGTGGGATCCCGTCGAGAATGCGTCGCTGCTCCCGTGGCTCGTGAACACCGCCTTCCTCCATTCGATAATGGTGCAGGAGAAGCGCGGCATGCTTCGCAAGTGGAATGTCACGCTCTTCGTGTCAGCGTTTCTGCTTTCGATTTTCGGGACTTTCATTACCCGCAGCGGCGTGATCTCCAGCGTCCACTCCTTCGCGCAATCACCGGTAGGGAAGTGGTTCGCGGCGTTCCTCATCCTGGCGATCATCGTCACTGCGTATCTCGTCTCGACGCGGCTCAAGGATCTGAAATCGACCGCAGAGCTGGAGAGCATGGTGAGTCGAGAGGCTGCGTTCCTTTACAACAACCTCGTGCTCGTCGGCATCGCGTTCTCGGTGCTGTGGGGGACGCTCTTTCCGATCATCAGCGAAGCGGTGCGCGGCAACAAGATCACAGTGGGTCCACCGTTCTTCAATACAGTTAACATCCCGCTTGGATTGCTGCTGTTGCTGCTCACGGGAATCGGTCCTTTGATCGCGTGGCGTCGAGCCTCCGTTGCGAACCTCAGACGCCAGTTCCTGATTCCGGTGAGCGTGTCGATTACGGTTGGAGTTCTCATCTTCGCGTTCGGAGTGCACGACCTGGCCGCGCTGCTGTCGTACACATTCGGCGGGCTGGTGGTCGCTACTATAGTACAGGAGTTCTACAAGGGAGTCGGCGCGCGACACCGGATGTACGGTGAGTCGAGGATCATTGCGCTGCCACGCCTCATCGCGCGCAATCGGCGTCGGTACGGCGGCTACATCGTACACCTTGGCGTCGTCGTCGTGTTCGCCGCTTTCGCTGGTCTCGCATTCAAGCGTGAATTCGATCTCAATCTCAACGCCGGCGATTCGAAGACAGTCACTGACGCGTGGGGCCACAGCTGGACTTTTGTCAGCCAGGGGATCTCGCGCTACAACGTCCTCAATCGCGAAGTCACCGCGATTGCGCTGGACGTGACGCGCGATGGAAGGCATGCGGGCGTCATTACCAGCGAGAAGAGGCAGCACGTCGACTCGCGCGGAGCGCCGACGTTCGAGCCTTCGACGGAAGTCGGCATCATGGGCTCGTTCAAGCAGGACGTGTACGTCGTCCTCGCCGGAGTGCGAGGCGCGAACGACGCCGAGATCCGGGTGACATTCAATCCGCTCGTGCGATGGGTGTGGTTGGGCGGCGCGCTTATGGCGCTGGGCGGACTTGTGGTGATGTGGCCTGCCGCCGACAAACAACGCGCGCAGAGCGGCTATGCGGCGGTGCTCAAGCCGCGCCATTTGGGAGATCAGGTTCCAGATCTGGTAGGCGCGTAGTGTCTGGAGACCGTTTGAGTCGGCGCACCTTTCTATCTTCGCTCGCCATCCCCGCTCTTGGACTGGCCGCGGCAGCGTTCCCCCGACGCATTCAGGCAGCGCAAGCCGTGCAGACGTTTAACGGCCCGATGGCCGATGCCAACGACGTCTACAGACCGGTGACGCTACCCGCAAAACCGAATGCGCAGGCATCGATGACCGCGGCGCAGCGCGACGATCTCGAGCACCAGATCCACTGTCAGTGCGGATGCAATCTCGACGTGTACACTTGCCGCACGACTGACTTCGCGTGCAGCGTGTCGCCGGCGATGCACAGCGATGTGATGGGGCTCGTCTCCGGAGGTTACGGCGGCCGAGAGATCCTCGACGCCTTCAAGGCGGTTTATGGCGAGAAGGTTCTGATGGCGCCGGTGAGAAGCGGATTCAATCTCGTCGGTTACACGATGCCTTTCGTCGCGCTCGGCGCGGGTGCTATAGGCGTCGCGGCGTTGCTGCGCCGCTGGAAGTCGCACACGCGACCGGGAGCGTTGATCGCACATTCGCACGTGGAAGCAACCGAAGGCGAGCTCGCCGCGCTCGACGCTGCTTTGAGAAAGGACGGATGACCGCTCTTCTGATCGGTACCGCCCTGGCGGTCGCGTCGCTGTGCTTCGTGCTCTATCCACTGTTTCGCGCCGACATCCCCCTAGCGAAGCGAGCAGTTGGTCCAAAGAAGAGGCCAACCGTCGCCGTCGATGCGCTCCGGGAGCTGGAATTCGATCGCGAAACGGGAAAGATCTCCGACTCGGACTATGAGCCACTCAAGGCTCGATATACCGAACAGGCGTTGGCGGTGATGCGTGCAGGCAGCGCGTCCGTGTGCGAAAAATGCGGTCCGCGTCCAGAGCGCGACGCGGAATTCTGCTCTAACTGCGGCGCGGCTTTAATCAGCTAGGCACAATTTGTCAGAAGCGGGACGAACTCAGCTTCACATCAGATCTCGCCCATGCAGCTGCAAACCGCCGACGCGCATCAGAGTCGTCGCGACCCTGGGCTTTCAGACTCGCCGCTAAGCCGTAGAGCGACCAGCCGTTGTTGGGATTCCGACGCAAATCCTCGGTGAAGACACGCTCTGCCTCGCTCGCTCGACCAGCACCGAGAAGCGCGGCGCCGAGCGATTGACGCACAGGATAGTACCACGGCGCAGGCTCGTCATAGCGGAGGGCATCCTGAAGTCTGACGGCTTCCTCCAGATGCGGAACGGCGTCTGTTGCGCGTCCCTGTCGCAGCGCGATCTCGCCGAGAAGTGTGTGGTGAGCGATGCCGAGCAGAGAGTTGCCGCTGTGAAACCCGAGAACGAAATCGGCTGGCATGGCGGCTTGGGCGGCGGCCACACTGTCACTCTCTACCGATGCCTCCACGAACCGGCCATTACCCGCGAAGGCAAGCCCGCGAGCGTAGTGCCAGATTCCTCGTCCATATCGAAGTCCGGGCACAGGTTCCGGCTGGGCCAGGATTTCGTTCCACTTGCCGAACCGCGCGAGCGTACCGAGGTAAGCCGTCGTAAAAAATTCCAGCGACGGATTGGCTAGCGCCATTTGAGTCGGAATCTTTGCCACCAGATCGTGCGCGGCTTTGATTGCCTCAGCACTTCTGCCTTCCATCATCGTCGCCGCGCGCAGGAAGTCGAGGTTGTGCGCGTAGTAAAAAGGGTAGGAACCCTGGGTTGGACGATCGGCGAGATAGACCTCGTCGGTGTGCGCCGCATGCTCGTTGGCCATCGTCGCCTCGGCATAGCGCCCCACCCGCAGGTATATGTGCGCCGGCATGTGCACCAGATGTCCCGCGCCCGGCATCAGGGCGCCAAGTCGCTCAGCGCATGGAACGGCGCGCTCCGGCGTGAGAGATGCTTCGACGGTGTGGATGTAGAAATGGCAAAGTCCGGGATGCTGCGGCGCAAATGCAAGCCCGCGCTCGAGAGTCGCAACGATTTCCTGCGTTCCGGGTTTTGCCTCGCCCGCGGGTGTCCAATTGTCCCAAGGACTGAGATCGAGCATCGATTCAGCGAAGAGCGCAGCCGCGTCGGGATCGTCGGGATACCGGTTGGCGACTTCGCGCATCGCGGTCGCGTATGCTGAATCGAGCGCCGCGCGATTGGCGCCGGCCGACGGCGAGTACCGCCGTTTCGCAGCGCCGATGTAGGCCCGCTCCGAGTCGGTCAAGCCAGCGCTCAGCTTCTCGGCCGCAACAGCCTCGCTGAACGCCTCTCTCTCAAGAGTCGAATCCATTGACGCGTTTATGTTGGGACCCAGTGCGAGAGCGATGCCCCAATGACACATCGCGCACTTTGGATCGATCCTCAAGCCTTCACGGAAAGAGTTGATCGCCTCGTCGTGGTTGAAGGCGTACATCAGCCGCAAACCCTGGTCGAAATAGCGCTGTGCGGTGGGTGTCGAGGTCACCTGGTGATGCAGGGTTCCGAGATTGTTGAAAAGAGGAACAGAATCGCGGCGAGCCGTTGCGGCTGGCTGCGACGCCAGCGCAGAGGAGAACAACAACAAACAGGAAAGAGCGATGCCGAGGGGGGTCACTGGTCCTCCACGTATCGGGACGTGAGCGCGTGAACGCGGTAGACAATCCTAGCCATGCGTCAAAACAAAGGAAAGAATGTTTGCTGACCAAAAGGAAGAGCGAGCCAATATCCAGCACGCCGATTGCAATGGATTCACCGATCCGGAGGAACCGAAATGGCAGTCCGCGACGTAGTCGATGAGAATGGAACGAAGTGGAAAATCTGGTCGGTGACCCAATCGTCCATTCACCCCAAAACCGCCGCTGAGGACTATCTGGGCGACTACTCCGAAGGGTGGCTGTGCTTCGAATGCGACAACCAGCGCCGGCGTCTCGCCAGGTTCCCGCAGGATTGGGGCAGAATGGCCGACAAGGATCTCCTCGGTCTTCTCAAGAGAGCTCAGGTCGTAGCACCACGCAAGAACACCCCGCCAAAGCCGGGCGACGCGGCCAACCCGTAGTCGCGGCAAACAGACCCCGCAGCGAATAGAGACTTGCGATCCTTCCCGTGCGGAGGAAATTTACTTTCTCTCGGGAGGGTTTCTTGGCCGGGTACGATTTCAACAGCAGAGTCCGCGGGGCGCTCGTCAAGGCGCGGGAAGACGCCCGCCGTCGCAATCATGAATATGTAGGCACCGAGCACCTGCTCCTCGGCCTTCTGGCCGAGGAGGACACGCTCGTCGTCGACGTTCTCGAGAAGCTCGACGTGCGGCCGATCGACCTGCAAATGGCGGTCGAGCAGATGATCACCGAAGGCCAGCCGGCGGGCAAATGGCAGACGCCGGATCTCCCCTACACTGCGCGAGCCAGAGTCGTACTCGACCAGGCAATTTCAGCGGCGCACGAATTCGGCGACGGATATGTCGGCACCCAGCACCTTCTGCTCGGCCTCATCCGGGAGAAACACGGAATCGCCGCGAGGGCGATGACGACGGCCGGACTGACCGAAGTGGAGCTGTTACGGGAGATCGTGCGCCTGCTTCAGGGCGAAGCCGTCGCGGCGACTATCGACGAACCCGAATCGCAGAGCGATACGCAGGTTCCGCTGAGCATCGCCGTCGAAGTCCACTACGGCGACGGCTCCATGGCGAAAAAGATTTTTGCCTCGAAGGACGAGGCGATCGGATTCCTACGCGACAGGTCGCGGGAGTAGCGGAACCTACCGTTCGAGCTGCTTCATTCGCTTCACCGCGATCCGAATGGGGACGAACGTAACCGCGAGACAGATCAGGGATGCCCCGCCGAAGCCAAGCCAGAGTCCCGCTATGCTCGGCTCCGAATGCAGCAGGTGCGCACCGACGTACTGATAGACAGGTCTGGCTTCGATCGCGATGACGGCTCCGATGAGCGCGACGGACGCCATCATCAGCACCAACCCTCCGAATGACGTTGGAATCTGTGCAGCGTTCTCGGTATTGAACTTCGGGAACAACGCGCCGAATCCAAGTGCCAGCCCGGCGATCGCGAACGTCAACATCGTGATAGTGAAGATGGACACCGCCATCATGAATCCGCTCACCTGAAGCAGGACGTCGGTGGCGAACACCAGACCGAGGGCGAGCACAAGGAGCGGAAGCGTGCCGACCCAGAACTTGGACCAGAGCAGCTGCTCCATCTCGAGCGGGCTCGATCTCAACAACCATAGGGTGCGGCCCTCGAGACTGACTCCCGGAAAGATGAATCGCGCCGCGATGGAGGCGAGGACGAAACCGGCCAAAATCAGATTAACGAAAGGAATGACGTTCTGCAGGAAAAACGTGACGCCTTCTCCGCGCAGCGGAAGGAACTTGATGTTGAAGACGTAGACGACGACGAGAACCGTGAGCAGGATGAGCTGCGACCACTGTGTGGTGTCGCGGAAAAAGAGACGCATCTCCTTCAGCACGAGCTCGCGACGCATCACGCCCCACGGAGTGAGCATTCTTCCCACGAGTCGTCCGAGCGCTCCCTGACGCACCCATCGCTCGCCACTCTCCTGCGACTTGCTGAAGCCCCTCGCATATAGAAAACGGTGCAGCAGCGCGCCCAGCACCACCGCCACTGCCGCCGTCGACCACAACATATAGAAGGGAAGGAGCTCTGGATCCTGGCGCAGCCACCCCATGATTCCCTGCGCCGCCCACTCACTGGGCATCCACGACGACGTGGGGGAGCGCAGCAGCGCGATGAACTCGACCAGCGACCGGAAGCCTTCCGGCCGCGCCAATCTCTCCGGACGCACCAACCGAAACAACAATACGACGCCCGCTGCCGCCAGGATTGCGATAACACTCAGGATGTCACGCGTTCTGCGAGCCGGGAAAATGTTCACGAGCAAAAGCGTCACCGCGCTGCCGAGCGCGGCGGGAATGAACAGGAATGGCAGCATCGACGCGACTGCGACGAGAGGATATAGAAAGCCGCCGTGGTAGCTGATTCCATACGCTGTGAGAATCGGCGTCGCGATCAGCACGACCATCCAGCTGGAATGCGCGGTTGTCTCGAGAAGTTTGGCGCCGTAGAGACGAAGCCAGTCAACGGGTGCCGCCACGAGCAGATCGAGATCCTTCGCCAGGAAGAAACTCGACAGCGCAGTGACAACGTTCGAAAGAATCAGGATTCCGAACAGGCTGACGAACATCACCGCCAGCAGCTTGCCGGCTAGCAGCGCGCCAATCTCCGGAATGCCACGGAAATACCGAAGCAGCCGATACAACATCCCGAACACGAGTGTCCAGAATACTCCGCCCACCAGAAAAAACAGTATCAACCGTCCAGCGCGGTTCTCGGTTTTGCCGAGCGGTCGCGCGCGGGCAGAGATGAACTTCGGAGATAGGAGGTGATTGAGGCTCGTGTCGCTCACGATGCCCGGCGACACGCCTCTGACGGGCGTCATGTGAGTCCAGACATTCGCCTTGCTCGGCTCGGTCTCACTCACAGCTCTTACGGGTGTGCTACGCATCGAGGACTTCCATCGCGTCGCGCGCGGCGCGCTCACCTGTAAGCCTGAGGAAGATCTCCTCGAGTCCGCCGCCGCCTGTCGCCTCAGCCTGCAGGTCCTGGATTGTTCCGACAGCGCGAATCTTTCCGTGCTGGATGATCGCGATCCGGTCGCAGAGGGCTTCGGCGACTTCGAGCGTGTGCGTAGACATCATGATCGTGTGCCCCCTCCGCACGTATTCGCGGAACAGATCCTTGAGAATTCGCGCGGCCTTCGGATCGAGTCCAACCATTGGCTCGTCCACCACGATCACATCCGGCCGGTGAATGAACGCGCTGGAGATGATCAGCTTCTGCCGCATACCGTGACTGTAGCTCTCCACCAGCTCGTCTGCCCACTCTTCGAGATCGAACAGGGCCATCAGCTCGCGGCCGCGATGCTCCACCTTGTCGCCGTCCTGACCGTACAGACCGGCCACGAACCGCAGGAATTCGGCTCCCGTCAGCTTCTCGTAGATGAACGGCCGGTCCGGGATGAATCCGAGTTTCGCCTTGGCTGCCAACGGGTTGGCGTCGAGGTCGATTCCCGCCAGATGAATGCTGCCAGCGGTCGGCTGGAGAATTCCAGCGATCATGCGAAGCGTCGTCGTCTTCCCCGCGCCATTGGGGCCGAGGAATCCGAACAGCTCGCCGTCAGGCACGCTGAGATCAATGGAATCGACGGCCGTGAAAGAGCCGTATTTCTTGGTCAGACTTTTTAGTTCGATCATTTGGCTTTTGAGTTTCTGAATGCGATTTCGAATGCCGTGCGGATAGCCGAGTAGCTTCCTGCCCGTGCGGCAACAATGCGGCCCTCGGCGTCTACCCACGCTTCGAGTCCGTGCGGAGCTCCCTCGATGCGCCACGCGCGCACGGTGTCGCGATGGGCAACTGTCCAGCCTCCGTTTTGATCGCGGCCCGCGCTATCCACTACCGTGAACAACGACTCGGCCCGTACTCGAAGCGTTGGCCGGACAACGGTGCGCGTCATCGGATCGAAAACCGAGATGGTTTGACTTCTTCCAATTTTGGGCGCGGCCCCGAGCATGAAAACAACGGACGCGACAGTGGGATTGAATAGCGGGCCAGTGAAGGTGTAGCGAGCTGCTGGGCGTCCCGTCACCTTCTTGCCGGCGATGAAGATCGACGTGTCCTCCTGAACGGTAGCGTTCATGGAGAACGGTTTGGTCGGTCTCGCCACATCCGCACTGAGGTCGATGAGGTGGAGTCCGCGCGTAAGTCTCGTCTGCCAGCGAGCCGACGTGCGTTCCGGCGTCGCTGTGGCCGCGCTGAAATCGCCGACGAAATACTCTTCGCTCACCAGCGATTTGGCCGTAGTGTCCAATGCGGAGGATGCCGCGCCGATCTCTTTGCCGTCGCGGTCAATGGTGTAATAGAACGTCGCAGGCTGGACTCGCAGCGCTACTTCAGCGAGCTGCTGCGACTCGGTTCTGTTGGCGTTTCGGTGCGCCATCATCGCCATTCCGCCAATCCACAGCACGACGACAAGCACGGCGATGGCGCCGCGTTTGGACTTCACTTTGTTGTATTGCGAAAAGAGGGGCGCGGCTTCACCCCTATAGGACGATTTAGACGATCGTGAGGCTCGTCTCGTCGTTGATCCATCCGAGGTACCGTTCGAGGCCCCCGGTAACGGGGACAGCGAGGAGCTCGGGCACCTTGTAGGGGTGCAACTCCTTGAACGCTCGCTCCAGCCCGTGAATGGCGCCGGACCGGGTTTTGAGCATAACAACCACCTCGATCTCGTCGGCGAGCTTGTCTTCCCAGCGGTACAGGGACCGTGTTCCGGGCATGATCGTCCCGCATGCGACCAGCCGTCGCTCGAGAAGCTGTTTCACGAACTTCACAGCTTCGTCAGTGTTGGCGAGCGTAGTTAGAACGACGACGGCGTCGGTATGGCCCAAGAGTAGGTCCGGGTAACAGGTGTGAAAAATCTAATCGCTCAAGCTTAACAATAACTCCAGGCCCCCACATCTTTGGCATGGGGGTATAACACAGACAATGGCGCTCGATCCTTCCCTATACATCAATCGTGAGCTGAGCTGGCTCGCGTTCAACGCTCGTGTTCTCCACGAGGCGTTCGACGCGCGTAATCCCCTGCTCGAGCGCGTGAAATTCCTGTCGATCTTCAGCACGAACCTCGACGAGTTCTACATGGTCCGGGTCGCCGGACTCAGACGTCAGATCGCGGCGGGTGTACAGCAGGTTCCGCCTGATGGACTGACCCCTGCGCAGCAGCTCGACGCAATCACGGAGCGGGTTGCCGACCTGATGGAGCAACAACGGAAGTGTTTGTACGAGGTCTTGTTGCCGGAACTCAAGGACCACGGGATCGAGATCGCGTCGATGAGCGACCTGGATCCGACTGAATTGGATCACATCAATCAGTTCTTTGAAAACCAGGTCTTCCCGATCCTCACGCCGCTCGCTGTCGATCCGGGCCATCCATTCCCTTATATCTCCAATCTCTCGATCTCGATCGCGGTTCAGGTTTACGATCCCGCCACCGACTCCACTCGCCTCGCGCGCATCAAGGTCCCGAAAAGCCTGCCCCGCTGGGTCCCCTTCGGCAAAGACAACCATTTCGTTCCGCTGGAGCAGGTCATCGGCGCCCACCTCGACGCGCTCTTCCCGGGCATGGAGATACGTGGCTTCAGCACTTTCCGCGTGACGCGGTACTCCGACCTCGAGCTTTCCGGCCTGGACGAAGACGATGATCTCCTGGAGATGATCGAAGAGCAGGTTTTCCAGCGGCGGTTCGCCGAAGTCGTGCGCGTAGAGCTGGACAAGAGTTGCCCGAAGGAGCTTCGCGAGCTCATACTCGCCGAGGTGCTCGAGGATCAACCGCCCGAAATGCCGACTCTTACCGAGTCGGATCTGGTGGAGACCGGACCACTGCTCGACCTGAGCGACCTGATGTGGCTCGCCACGATGAACATCCCGCCGCTCCGCGATCCGCCGTTCATCCCGGCGACTCCTCCGGAGTTGCGGGACCCATCACGCTCGATATTCGACGCTATTCGCGAGAACGACATCCTGCTCCACCACCCGTTCGACTCATTCGCGACTTCGGTAGAGCATTTTCTCACCGCGGCGGCGCGCGATCCGAATGTGCTGGCGATCAAGATGACTCTGTATCGCACCTCGGGCGACACCGAGATCGTGCGCGCTCTGACCGAGGCCGCGCAGAGTGGAAAGCAGGTAGCGGTGATGATCGAGCTGCAGGCGCGCTTCGATGAAGTGAACAACATCGCGTGGGCGCGAACCCTGGAAGGTTTCGGAGTGCACGTCGCGTACGGCCTTCCCGGTCTCAAGACTCACACGAAGACGACGCTGGTCGTCCGGAAGGAAGCGGACGGTATTCGCCGCTACGCGCACATCGGCTCGGGCAACTACAACTCACAGACCGCGAAGGTCTATACAGACCTCGGATTGCTGACGAGCGATCCATCGATCGGCGCCGATCTCACAGATCTCTTCAATTCACTGACCGGATTCTCGCGTCAGAACTCATTCCGGAATCTGCTCGTCGCGCCGCGCAACATGCGGCAGCGTTTTACCGAGATGGTGGATCGTGAAGCGGATCATGCGAGGGCGGGGAAGCCGGCCAGGATCATCGCCAAAATGAATTCGCTGGTGGACGCCGAGCTTATCCAGCACGTCTACGCCGCGTCGCAGGCCGGAGTGGACATCGATCTGATCGTTCGCGGCATTTGCTGTCTCCGGCCCGGAATTCCCGGAATCAGCGACCGCATCAAAGTCGTGAGCATCGTCGGCCGCTTTCTCGAGCATTCGCGCATCTTTTATTTCGCCAACGACGGCAACGAGGAGATCTACTTCGGCTCGGCGGACTGGATGCCGCGGAATTTCGACCGCCGCGTGGAGGTCGTCGCGCCGATCGAGAAGCGCCACCTGCACGCTCGCGTTTGCTCGCTGCTGGAGACCTGCCTCGCCGACAACCGCCAGGCCTGGGACCTACATCGTGACGGCAGCTACGTGCAGAGAAAACCGGGGAAAAATCCGGTACTCTCTACGCACGAGCGGCTCCTTCAGAATTCGTGGGGGATCGTCGCTCTTCCCGGGCCGGCTGACGAGCCGCGCAAAGAGTCCCAAAACACGGCAGAGCGTCTGACGGCTTGACGCTAGTCGGCCGCGCCGACCTCATCCTGATAAGTAGTCACCGACCCATCCGGCGCCACGATCTCTACCGGTACCCCCGCCAGCTCCGATAGCAGATTCGATTTCCGGCTCGCTCCCCAAAGATCCAGCCGCAGATTGTAGACGTGACGGCTCGGCACGGCCGTGATTCTCAACGCGCGCTCTACCCAGCGAACCTTGATCTCCGCGACTGCGCTGGCGTGCCCTCTGTCAAAGCCATCGGCCACGCGCAGAATCGCTGACAGTCTCTTGATCGTCTGCCGCACCTGCTTGTCGAGCTCTCCGTAATTCCGATGCTTCTTCGTAGGCTCGGCGCCTCGATGGTAGCGCGCGACATTCGCAACCACTATCTGCTCCACCGGAGTCATGCCGAGCAGCTCCGCGTGTTCGATCAGGTGGTACGAGTGCTTGTTGTGCTTGTCGTAGCTGATGTGGTATCCGATGTCGTGAAGAAGCGCCGCATCGGCCAGCAGCTTTCTGTCGTCCGGAATGCAGCCAAGTCGCTGACCGATCGCGTCGAAGAGCTGCAGCGCCAGCTTCTGCACGTGCTTCGAGTGGGGCTCTTCGTAATGCGTCCTCTCCGCCAGCTCGCGGACGGATCGCTCCCGCGCTTCCCCGGGATCCGCGGGCGATGGCGCCACGTGCGCGCTCTCGAGCAGGATTCCTTCGCGGATCCCGTACGCCGAGATTACGAGCTCCCTCGCTTCGACTCGCGCGGCGACCTCGGCTGCAACCGCGAGTCCGCCAACTATGATGTCGCTCCTCGCCGCACTGAGTCCCGGAACGCCCTGACGCTCAGCGAGCGACATGTTCAGCAGCATGTCCACGATGTGCTCGAGCTCGATGCGCGGAATTACGGTTCCGTGAACCGTCTTCGCGCTTTCCATCCCGATCCGGGCGAGGTAGATGGATGCGAGCGTGGTAAACGTGCCGCCCGAGCAGACGATCCTTGTCGCGTGCCAGTGGCGCGCAGAAAGGTGACGGCGCAGCTCCAGACGAACGTGCTTTCTGAGCTTGCGCATGCCTTTCTTTTTGTCGTGGCCGAGGTAACGCTCGGTCGCACGGATAGCTCCAAGCGGCAGGGAAATCAGTCGGTCTACCAGACCGTCCGCGCTCAGCGCGAGCTCGAGCGAGCCGCCGCCGATGTCCATGACCACGGAACGACCAACTCCGAGATCGAAGTGCGCGAGAGCACTGCGGAAGCTGAGGCGGGCTTCGTCCTCTCCGTGCAGGACTCTCACTTTCAGCCCTGTCTCCGC
The DNA here is from genome assembly GCA_034666285.1 of Gemmatimonadaceae bacterium. Classification (GTDB taxonomy): domain Bacteria; phylum Gemmatimonadota; class Gemmatimonadetes; order Gemmatimonadales; family Gemmatimonadaceae; genus UBA4720. The sequence goes on from JAXDME010000112.1 coordinate 12,840, forward strand.
CTTCACGAGCTTCAGGAAGTCGTCGCCGTTGGCGGCGTCGCGAACCGCGCTCGTTGCGACTACTTCCGTGCGCGTCACACCGAGCTGGTCGGCGAGTGTCGCCATTCTAGTGAGCGTGGTGAGCGCGTTCTGGATCGCGACTTCACTCAGCCTTCCCGTCTCGGACAATCCCGCGCCCAATCTCGGCGCAGCTTTCATTTCGTCTACGACGCGGATCGTTCCTGTCGGAGAGACATCAGCAATCGTCTGGCGGATCGAGTTCGAGCCGATGTCGATCGCGGAGATGCGGATGTCGGTGTCGCTTCCCTGTGCGGGAGCGCCGGGGCTGGAGAGAGTCAGTCGAGGATTTGCGGCGCCGGCCATGTGTTAAAGCTGACGGGTCGAACGTCCAAACGAAACTCCCGCGTCAGTGGCATTTGCCTCCGGCCGGGTCCCACACTCTGCCATCCGTGTCGACGAAGGCGTGGCTGTATTCACCGGAGCCGAGCATCAGCTTCAGCACACCGAAGTGCCCGTGTATCTGGGTCACGGAATTCGCGGCGAGCGGCTTGCGCACTCCGCGCAGCTCCGCTCCGCCCGTGCCGGTAATGATTTCTTCGATTCCCTTCGCCGGATCGGCGACGCCCGCCGGCGTTTGTGGGAGGAATCGCTCGTAATGGTGCTCGTGACCGTTGAGAACCAGGTCGGCCCCGCCATCATAGAGTATCTGCCACAGCGCCCGCATCTCTGAGGTCGCGCCGTAAGTACCCGAGCTGAAAAGCGGACGGTGAAAATAGGCCAGCGTGCACGCGACACGATGATCCGCCAGATCCTGTCTCAGCCAGTTCTCCTGCGCGCTCGCCGCGCCTGGATCGGCGCCCGGCCCGAAGTAGAGCTCACTGTTGAGAGAGATCAGGTGCCACCCGCCGACGTCGTAGCTGTAGTAGCCGTGTCCCCACGGTCCGGCCCGATTCCCGAAGTACGCGAAGTATGGGTCTGCGCTTCCGCTGTCGTAGTCATGATTGCCGGGGGCTGGGTGAATGACATTCATGATGCGCGCTGATCCCCACGACGGAGAAAAGCAGCGCGGAAAATCGTTGTCCACACCCGACGCCCCCGACGGGTAAGCGTTGTCGCCAAGCGTAGCAACCACACCTTGCTCGTTGTCCGCGGCAGCGGCAGTCAGGACACTGTCGACGATGTGCGCTGTCGTCTCGTCTCCGTTCGTGTCGCATACCGCAATGTCGCCCGCGGCGATCAGCTCCGGCGCGCCGGCGAGCTCGATCTCCTGCAGCGGAGAACTCGGCGGTCGTGTGGGAGACGAGGAATCAGTCCGTGAGCAGCTCGCAACCGGAATCGATAGTGCGACACATAGCACCAGCGTTTGGCATACCCGAGTTAAAGGGTCGCGCGCCTTGGCCGCTGAGGCGAACGACCACGTGGAAGTGTCACGCCACACGGAGCGGATCCATATGATCAGGGTGGTCATCCGAAGCATCCGTATAGTCCTTGAACCTTGATGCATGGCTGGGCGACTCTTCCCTAGAACGCAAACCCTATGCTGGTCGTTACCCTGTGCGCCTTGCTGTTCGTGAACATCACGTTCAGGTTCGTCCCGGGGTTAAGGTACCCCACCCAGAATCCTCCGCCCGCCGCGGAATGCCAACCGCCGGGCGACTGGCCGTTCAGATAAACGCGGCCGACGTCGGCAAACCCCAGCAGACCAACGTCGAGTGGAAGGATCAACGGAAATTTCGCGACCGGTATACGAAGCTCCGAGCTCCCGTAAAGCGATGCGTCACCCGCGTATCGCTGGCGCTCCTCCGTCCTGAACGTCTCCGATCCCCCGAGGAATGCGGCGTCGAAGTATGGAAAGCTGCCCCACAGTTTTTTTCCGCCCACGCGAAAGGCCAGCACTGGCAGCTTCGGCGTCGGCAGCGTGAAATAGGCAGCAGCCCATGCGTCCGCCGATTCGTACGCCTTTGATTGTTGTCCCACACTCCACAGCGTAGGATATCCGGCCCCGATGACGTTGAGCACGAACCGCGGTTTCATCGTGTCCGCGACGTAGCGGCTGTCCAGATGCATTTTGAGCTGCGCTCCGAGCTGACCGAACCGGCTGAAGCCATACGGGCGCTGCTGCGCGATAAATCGACCGGGGACGCTGTCCGTCGTCGTGTAGCGAACGATGGGGCCAATCGAGATATCGCTGACCGGGCTGAACGACCGCCCGATACCAGGATTGAACTCCCACTGCCTCTGCCTCACATCGAACAAAGGATTACGCAGGGGGTCGGCTGTGTTGTTTCCGAAGCCGTGAAACTGAACGACTTCGAACTGCGACATGTGCGCTGTCGCCGGGAAATGCACGTCCGATTCCTCGAGCCGCTTGTCGAACATGCCGCGAACCCGCCAGCGCCTGCTCGTCTCCGAATACGCCAGGTCCGCTTCCGTCATGCTCGAATACGGCACGTCCCGGAAGCCGTACGCCGTTCTGGCGATGCCGATGACCGGATAGTAGCCAAGGCCTCGCTGAGAATGGATCCCGAGCACGGGCTTGAGCGAACTGCCACGATCGCGTTGTGGCGGAATCAGCTTGCCGTACGCGCGCAGCCACGGCCGGCGATTGAAGTAATGATTGAACGCGTCGTCAATGTTGATCTTCTCGTCGACCGTGTCTCGGGCGTAAACCACGTTCTGTACGATTCCAGCATCGTAGAAGTGCGTTGGATTTCTCCTGCCGCCCACCACTGAATTGTCGACGAACGTGTTGTCGCCGTTGCCACCGATGATTCTCACCGGGATGCTGCTGCGAACGCCGCCTTCCACAGTTGCGCGGTCGTTCCCCCCGTGCAGGTAGATGCGGATCTGCTTCGTTTCACTCGCATAGAACCGCCGCGAGAAGTAGGGAGCGTCATTACCCGACTGGAGACGGACGTCCACGACTCCGTCGCCCAACCGCAAAACGGTCGCCTGGTCGTCGGCATCTGTCCCGTGAATATCCGCGACTGTCCACAGCTCGCCGTAGTACTTGTCGGCGGCTACGCGCAGACCGTCGCGCCGCGCTCTGAGTTTGGCGGCCATCACGCGCGAGTCATTCGCGTATTGCGGTGGCAAAGTCGCGAGCGCGTTGTCGATGACCTGATCGGTGATCCTCTGCTGCAGGCTGGTAGCGATCGAATCCCAAACCGTCCTGTCGAAACTTCCAAGCATGCGGCGGTCAAACTCGACAGCATTGGCGAACAGCGCGCTTGGATCGGGATAATTGCTCTTGAAAGTGACAAGAGTCGGAACCGCGATGCGCGCGATTTTCATAACGAATCCTTCGTACGACACGAAGGCGTGGTCACGGTCTTCGGCGATCGGGATCCACGCTGCATCGTGACCGCCGTAGCGCGCCCACTTCCATTGATCCGGATGCCGGTCGTTGTCGCCAATGAGCATGTCCAGCTCGCGGGCGGTCAGCAGCGTGCGTGCGTCGACTCTGGTCTGCGGGTCCGTGTTGATGCGGTCGAGGAGCGTGTCGCTGCCGATGATCTTGCTGGCGCCCGCGAAGCCTGGACCCTCCTTCGGAACGTCCGGACGCTCCTCGAGCTCACCGAGCATTCCGGCAAACTCCTTCTGGTGCTCGCCAAGAATGGGATCGTCGGGCATCACCGCGACGACCGGATGCGGATGAAGAATCCCCACCGCCGCCTGGAGTGGATCTGCCGCAATCGCTCCCAACGGATGTGAAGCGCTTCCCTCGTCGCGCACGATGTACCAGACAATCGTCCCGTTGTACTGCTTTGGAAGCACGCTGGATCTTTTCTTTACCGAGCGAAAAACCCACGACGACCCGTCTGCGGCATCGAATCGGAGCGATATGGTTTGCGCCCCCCCGCCGGTCTTGCCGGGCTTGAGCCCACCGTGAAACGTTCTGAGGTTGAGAACGGGCACCCTGATCGGGGTCGTCCACTCATCACGGTAGTTCTTGCCGAGCATGGCCTCGTGGAAATGTCCGGCCTTGTAAATCTCGCCGGGAACGACAATCACGCTGTCCGTTCCGACGACTCGTGTCGGGTTCTGAGCCGCGACTGTCGAACCCGCGCCCGCAATCAGCATCGTCGCCAGTCCAATAGCGACAGAAAGTCTGGGGGAGTGACTGCTATTCATAAAGTCTTCTGGCGTTTTCTATTGTCGCCAGCGGTAGAGTGTGATTGCCGGAGGCTTGACGTTCGCTTCGTCGCTCACCAGCAGAAGGCTGTCGGGGGTGATCGCCACGCCTTCTGCCTGACGGTGGTCCCCGGGGAGGGGCTCGGACCGCACGACATCCCCGTCAGGAGTAACCATGATCAGCCCTTTCTCACGAGAGGCTACGATTATGTAGTTCTTCGTGAATGGGTCGATGTTGACGTCCGAGGGATGGAAATTCTTCCACTTGTTCGTACCGATCACGTCCTTGATCGGAACCTGCACCGCGGTTATCGCCGAGGGACTGCCGAACGGGAGGGGTACGTGAAACATCAGCAGCTCTTTGGGAGCCTTCTTGTCCAGGAATTTCTTGCAGACGAGCACGAGTCGGGAGCTGTCCGGTTCGAACGCCATGCTCTCGAATTCGCATTGCTTCCCCAATCCGGTGTCGTATACCGAGTAGGGAACCTGCGAAGCGTCAGCCCCTTCCTTGAACTTGTAAATCTTGCCGTTGCTCCGCATCAGATACACGTCGCTTCCGGCAATCGTGATCGCCTCGAAGTCCCCGCGCACTCCACCGGCCAACGAGAAACCCTTGATCAGTATCCCGGTCTTCGGGTCGATCTCGTATACCCTGCCAATGTTGTCGTCGTGCGTGAGAACAGTGCCGCGTGACGTCAGCGCGAGTCCGGAAATCTCCCGCAGCTCCGGCGGCATGATCCACTCGGCGACCGGCACCGGCTTCGTGGGGTTGGCATCCGCCAACGCGAGTCTATCCGCGAGCTCTTTCCTCCGCGTCGCCGCGACGTCCTGAACCTGCGCCGCGATGGCCTGCGGCGTCTCTCGGCAAGCCGCGAAGCATGGCCAAAAGGCTGCCAGAACTGCGAAGCGACGAGCCCCGATCATCCTTTGTCTTTGTCGGATTTCTCATCCGTCGACTCGCCGGTCTCGATATCGGCGGAGGCGATGATGCCGTCGGCGTTCTCGTGGATAGCGGTGAGCAGTACGTCTCGCGGGATCGATTTCTTGAGGCGGGTGAGGTAGTAGATCTCGCATGGCTTGCCGACGTTGGTTACGACTTCGTCGAGCTCCCACCTCTTGGTCATCCGGTTGAGGACCTCTTCGACCTGCTTCTGCGCCTCGGAAACACTGTCGGTTGTGATCGTCAGGATCGAGTTGAAGCGCGCTTTCTTCTTCTTGCCGATTGTGTCACGCACGCGACCGAACCGATCGGCGAGCGCATCGGCCTTCTCCGGCGTCAGCGAGAGGATGAGATCACGATCGGGGATCTGGTGGTCACCCGTCGGGCTAGCGAGCGCCTGCAATGGTCGCGACCACTGCGCCGCCGCGGTGGGCATCAGCATGTTCCGCCCGTAGTCGTAGCGCCACGTCACGATCAGCACGAAGTTGAAAATGATCGATACTACCGCGCCTACCGCGAGTGACTGGACTCCCGCGGCGAATCCGACAACGATGCTCAGAAAGATGTAGACGAGGTCACGTGTGTCCCGAAGCGTCGTCCTGAACCGAACGGCACCAACCACTCCGGCGAGACTGAACGCCAACGCCAGGCTGTTCTGCACGATGAACACGATGCCAGCCACGACGAGCGGCAGAAAAATCAGCGTCTGCACGACGTTCTGATTGTGCTGGCCCCCCGACGGCCGAGCCGACATGTACACCCACGTCACCGGCAGCATCAGCACCAGAGCACCGAGGAGAATCATGATGGTCGTCATCACAACACCAAGGAGCGATCCGAGCCCGAATGTGCCGGAGGAGCTGGGGGACGAGAGGGCGTCCGTCAAAACCGTGGGACCCTCCGCGACATCCCCAAGACCTTTCGCTGCGATCTGGGCAATCTCACGGGGAAAGAAGTACGCGAGTATGGCAACGAACACAGCCAGGATCACGTAGTACGCCACCATCCGGCGCACAGGGCGATCCGACTTCATGGTTACGACGTCGATTAACTCTTTCAAAACGGGCATATCGGCCCTCCAAGTGCAAAATGGACGCCTGAGCTAGGCCCAAAGCCGGCCCGCCAGCGTATTCGCCTTCTATAGAGCAGCCTTGAGTCTGGGGGCGCAACCCGCGACTTTACAAGGCTATGCCGGAAGAATCACTGATTGTACGCGGCGCCCGCGAGCACAACCTCCGAAACATCGACGTCACCATCCCCCGGGACCGACTGACGGTCATAACAGGCCTGTCCGGATCGGGGAAGTCGTCGCTTGCCTTCGATACGATTTACGCCGAAGGCCAGCGCCGTTACGTCGAATCGCTATCAGCCTATGCACGGCAGTTTCTCGGGCTCATGGAAAAGCCTGATGTCGACTCCATCGAGGGCTTGTCGCCAGCCATCTCCATCGAACAGAAGAGCGCTGGACACAATCCGCGCTCGACCGTCGGCACGGTTACGGAGATCTACGACTATCTCCGACTTCTGTATGCTCGGGCTGGAACTCCGCACTGCCCGACCTGTGGCCGTGCGGTCGAGCGTCAAAGCGCCGGCCAGATCGCCGATTCGATTCTCGCCTGGCCGGAAGGAACCAGAATCGAAGTCCTCGCTCCACTCGTGCGCGGACGTAAAGGCGAGTTCCGCGAGCTGTTCGAGGCCGCACGGAAACAGGGATTCGTCCGCGCCATCGTCGACGGCGATCTGATAGAAGTCGCCGAGCCGCCCAAGCTGAACCGGCGGATGAATCACAACATCTCGGTCATCGTCGACCGACTGGTGGTGCGCACGGAAGACCGCGGAAGGCTCAACGATTCCGTAGAGACAGCGCTTAAACTCGCCGAGGGCACAGTCGAGATTCACCGTCAGGACGAGCGAAGCCCGTACCTTTTCTCCGAGCGGTACGGCTGCCCCGTTTGCGGCATCTCGTTGCCGGAGCTCGAGCCCCGCCACTTTTCCTTCAACTCTCCTTTCGGCGCGTGCCCCGCCTGTGGCGGACTCGGCTCCCGCCGCGAAGTCAGCGAACAGCTCCTCCTCGGCGATCCCAGCATCAGCATTCTCGAAGGTGTCGTGCTTCCGTGGGGCGAGCCGGACGGATACCTCAAGAAGGTGATCCTTCCCGGACTGGCCAAGCAGTTCGGATTCAATCTCAACACGCCATGGGGCCAGCTGAGCCCGGAAGTGCGCGACAAGCTTCTCTATGGTACTGGCGGCAAGAGCGGGCAGCGCACCGACAGTTCCGGAACCAGCTGGGAAGGAATTCTCTCCAACATCCAGCGGCGCTACGACGAGACCGACTCCGATTCGGTTCGCCTGGAGCTCGAGCAGTTCATGCAGCCTCAGGCGTGCACGACGTGCGACGGGCGTCGTCTCAAGCCTGAATCTCTCGCCGTGACTCTGGCCGGCCAGAACATCGGTGATCTCGTCAAGCTCTCCATCACCGACGCGCTAGAGTTCTTTGAGCAGGTCCCTGTGCGAGGGAACGGCAAGCCGGGACTCGATCCTGAAATCGCCGCGCCGATTCTGAAAGAGGTCCGTGAGCGACTCCGGTTCCTCAACGACGTTGGCCTCGAGTACCTGACCCTCGGGCGTTCGGCTGAATCACTCTCAGGAGGCGAGGCGCAGCGCATCCGTCTGGCGACGCAGATTGGCTCTCGCCTCGTCGGCGTCCTCTACATCCTCGACGAGCCGTCGATCGGACTCCACCAGCGCGACAACGCCCGTCTGCTCAACACGCTTCGGCAGCTCCGCGACCTCGGCAACACCGTGATCGTAGTGGAGCACGACGAAGAGACAATGGAAGCGGCCGATCACCTCATCGATCTCGGTCCAGGCGCGGGCAAACATGGCGGTCTCGTGATTGCCGCCGGCACCGTCCAGGAAGTGCGCGATCATCCGGACTCGATCACCGGCCGCTATCTCCGCGGCGAGGCAGAGATCCCGATTCCGGAAGTGCGTCGCGCCCGGGATTCCCAGCGCCTGATCCGCATCGAAGGCGCCCGAGAGCACAATCTGCGGAATCTCGACGTGGAGATCCCACTCGGGCTCTTCGTCGCTGTGACGGGAGTTTCGGGGAGCGGAAAATCCACGCTCATCGAAGACATCCTGCATCAGTCGATGGCGCGGCATTTCTACCGCGCGCGCGTGATTCCTGGAGCACACAAGCGCATCACGGGCTTTCAACACCTCGACAAAGTCATCGACATAGATCAGAGTCCGATCGGACGCACACCGCGGTCGAATCCCGCAACCTACACGGGACTCTTCACGCCGATACGCGAGCTGTTCGCCGAGCTTCCCGAAGCAAAGATTCGCGGTTACGGACCAGGACGCTTCTCGTTCAACGTCAAAGGCGGGCGCTGCGAAGCGTGCGAAGGCGACGGTCTCGTCAAGATCGAGATGCACTTCCTGCCCGATGTCTACGTGCCGTGCGATGTCTGCAAGGGCAAGCGGTACAACCGCGAAACGCTCGAGGTCCGCTTCCGCGGGCTCAGCATCGCCGACGTGCTCGAGCAGACCGTCGAAGATGCGCTCGCATTCTTCGAGAATCAGCCGCGCGTGCGCCAGAAGCTGCAGACGCTCTTCGACGTTGGACTCGGCTACATACACCTCGGACAGTCGGCGACGACGCTATCGGGCGGAGAAGCGCAGCGGGTCAAGCTCGCCGCGGAGCTGTCCAAGCGGGACACCGGTCGCACCTTCTACATCCTTGACGAGCCAACGACCGGTCTTCATTTCGAAGACGTGCGGATGCTCCTGACCGTCCTGCACCGGCTTGTTGACCGTGGCAACACGGTGCTCGTCATTGAGCACAACCTCGACGTCATCAAGACGGCCGACTGGATCATCGATCTCGGCCCCGAAGGCGGACTGCGAGGCGGTGATATCGTGGCGGCGGGAACGCCGGAGGACGTCGCCGATGTGAAGGAGTCGTACACGGGTCAGTACTTGCGCACGATGCTCCGCCGCAAGCGGAATGGCGGGAGTCGCAAGAAAGTCGCGCTCAAGGTGGGGTAGTATGCGGCACGCGCTCAGGAGCACAGAATGGTGAGTCTGCTCGACATAATCGGACCGGTAATGGTTGGTCCTTCCTCCTCGCACACCGCCGGGGCGTGCAGGCTTGGATTGCTCGCCAGATGTCTCCTCGGTGGAACCCCGCAAACCGGTCTCTTGCAGCTGCACGGATCCTTTGCGCGTACGGGCGAAGGGCACGGCACTGACAAGGCTCTCGTTGGAGGGTTGCTCGGTTTCCGTCCCGACGACGAGCGCCTCCGCGAAGCCCTCCAGATCGCCGAGCGCGAAGCCCTCGACTACAAGTTCGAGAAGGTTACCATCGCCGATGCCGCTCATCCCAATACAGTGCGCATCACCATCGAGCTGAACGGAAAAACGGCGAGCATGCTCGGCTCCTCTCTGGGTGCGGGGCGAATCCTTGTTCAGGAGATCGATGGCTTTCCGGTGGAGGTGACCGGAAACTTCCACACGATCGTTCTCGTAGCTGAAGATAGGAAGGGTTCGATCGCCAGAATCACCGGGATACTGGCGGAGCACGACATCAACATCGCAACGCTGAAGCTCACGAGAAAGGAAAGGGGCGGCGACGCGTTCATGGTGATCGAATGCGACGAGCAGCCCGACAAAAAAGCTGGAGAAGAGCTTAGAGCCCTCGACTGGGTCCGTTGGACCCGCCGGCTCGACAAAGTGAGCGGGGGCTGATGTACAAAGCCCTCGCTGATGCAATTCGGGATGCCGAGAAAGAGAAAAAGTCGCTGGCTGAAGTAGCGCTCGCGGCAGAAGCACGTGATCAGGGGCGGTCGGTAGCGGACATTCGCGCTGTGCTGCAACGGGCGCTCGACGTGATGCGTAGCGCGATAGAGAAGGGAATGGTCGGTGATTTGTATTCCGCGTCCGGACTTGTTGGTGGGGATGCAGCGAAGCTGCGGAACAGCACGAGCGGGCCGCTCGCGCAGACTCCGTTTCGCGACATTCTCACCCGGGCCCTGGCGGTGCAGGAAGTGAACGCCGCGATGGGTGTCATCGTTGCGGCGCCGACGGCGGGCGGAGCGGGAGTTCTGCCGGCGATTCTGACCGGTCTCGCGAAAGCCCGATCGGTGTCGGATGCGAAGGTTGTCGATGGGTTGGCCACTGCGGGACTGATCGGAGCTGTCGTGGCGGAAAGGGCGTCGCTGTCCGGCGCTGAAGGTGGTTGTCAGGCGGAAACGGGAGCCGCGGCTGGAATGGCCGCGGGTGCCGCGACTGAAATGCTGGGCGGCACACCGTCGCAGGTTGGGCACGCGGTAGCACTAACGATGCAGGGAACGCTCGGACTCGTTTGCGATCCACTGGGTGGGCTTGTCGAATTGCCGTGCGTATTTCGAAACGCGACCGGCTCGGCGATCGCGCTGGCGGGAATCGAGATGGCCTTGGCGGGAATCACCTTTGCGATCCCGGTCGACGAGGTGATCGACGTGATGGGGGAGATTGGTCGGGAGATGGACGTGCGATACCGCGAAACAGCTGGGGGCGGGCTGGCCGCGACCCCCACCGGGCGCAGGCTGGCGAAGGAGAGACTGTACCAGATCAAGAGGTCCGAGGGCTGAAGTCCGGCAGGAGTTGTAGATTTGAAGCGAACTCGTAACTAAGACCTATGCATCTCTCACAAGTCGCACCGTTCGGTTGCAGTTTGAAAATCAATCCAATGACCCATGAATATCTTCGATAGGATTGCGATGCTTTTCCGGTCCAACGTCAACGCGGTGATCTCGGAATTCGAGCAGCCGGAGAAGATGTTGAACCAGATCATTCTCGACATGCGCTCGCAGCTCGTCAAAGCGAAGCAACAGGTCGCGGCCGCGATAGCCGACGAGAAGCGGCTTCAGGATCAGACTCGCCAGGAGCTGAAGGAAGCCGAGGACTGGGAACGGAGAGCGATGCTCGCCGTGCAGCAGAATCAGGACGACCTCGCCAAGCAGGCGCTCATGCGCCGGACCGAGCACATCTCGCGCGGCGAGCAGATGCAGCTGACGTGGCAGGCGCACAAGCAGGAGACCGACCGTCTCAAGGACTCGCTGCGCAGCCTCAACGACAACATTGAAGAGGCAAACCGCAAAAAGAATCTTCTGCTCGCCAAGCAGCGTCGCACAGAAGCGCAGAAGCGGATCAACGAAACGCTGTCGCACATCTCTGAGAAATCGGCGTTCGAGGCGTTCGCCCGTATGGAAGAGAAGATCGAGAGCAACGAGCGCAAGGTGAAGGCAAACGCCGAGATCGACGAAGAGTTCTCAGGCGACAGGCTCGCGAATGACTTCAAGAAGCTAGAGGCCGGCGGCGCCAACATCTCCGCCGAGATGCAGCTAATCGCGCTCAAGCAGAAGATGGGCGTGCTCGCGCCGGGAACTCAGATCAACAACAAGGCTCTCAACGCCGGCGCGCGTCCTGAAGAAGAATCCATCGAGATCGAAGAAATCCACGACGAGAAGAAGTAGCATTGTCTAGCGCCGCGGTGCCGATTGGCAGAGTGAAGGTCGCGCCGATTCTGGCGGGCGTGATCATCACGTTCCTGCTGCTCTGGATGTTCGGAGCGACGGCCGATGTATTTCTTCTCCTCTTCATCGCGATCATTCTGTCGCTCTATCTCGGCGCGGTGAGAGACCTCCTCGTCGAGCATGCTCACGTGCCCGCGAAGCTGGCGTTCTTCATCTCCGTGGTCGGTTCCGCCACCGCGCTGTTCGGGTTGTTTGCCATCCTGCTCCCGCCTGTGGTCGAGCAGACAAGGGCTCTCATTGTCGTGATGCCGAAGTACATAGAGACGTGGGAGACGGGCATCGATCACTTCGTCGCCCGCTTTCCGGCACTGCGAGAGGCGTGGAAGCCCGGCGAGCATCCTTTGATCAGCGCCGTTTATGAGCAGGTAAGCGGTCAGGCGCAGCTCCTCGTGCCGAGAGTGCTTTCACTCGTTCACGTGATGGTCGACTGTTTTGCGGTAGCGGTGATGTCCATCTATCTCGCGCTGCAGCCAGGCGTTTACCGGGAATGGCTGATCGCGCTGTTCCCGCCGATTCATCGGGATCTCGTGCGCGATGTTCTGCGCGATCTCGCGGACGCCCTTCGCGCGTACATCGTTGGGCAGCTGCTCACGATGACGTTCCTCGCCGCGCTCACCGCGCTGGGACTCTACATACTCGGCGTCCCCTACTGGCTGACGTTCGGAATATTCACCGGTCTCGTGGCGGTGGTTCCGTTCTTCGGTACGCTGTTGTCGACGACGTTGCCCGCGCTTTTCGTCCTCGGTAGCCCTGGTGGCGGAACGCGCGCGCTATACGTGCTGCTGCTCGGCGTTGTGATTCACCTGATCGAGGGGAATCTGGTTTCGCCGCTCGTGATGTCGAAGAAGATCGACATGCCGCCGGTGCTCACCATCACCTCGGTGCTGATCATCGGCAAACTGCTCGGGCCGCTCGGTCTCGTGGTGGCGCTTCCAACGTTGGTCACGGTGATGGTGGTCGTGCGAAGGATCCTCATCAACCGCATCTATGAAGGAAAAGGGTTCAGGAAGAGCACCCGCGACAGAATTTTCGTGCTTCGTGTACCGGTTCCGGACGGCGGCGTGATAATCCCTTCAGAGCCAACTCCCGACTTGATCGGCGTGAGTGAGAGGCCGGTAAAGAAAACGGCGTAAAGCGTCAGGCCGGTGTCAGGATTATCTGAACCTGATTTCCCCCGAAAGTCGTTGTGCCGGCGAGATCCCACCCACTGGTCGGATCAGGCGAAATCTCGAACGACGTATTCCGAACGAAGGTGTCGACGCCCTGCGAGATTGTTATCGTGGTGCCTGTCTGAACCCAGCTTCCGCCCATGTCAACGTCGGATACCGGCCTCGCACCGGTAGCGGCGAGATGGAGATGCCCGGATGTGGTCCCATCGGGATTCAGGTTCAGTAACAACGTGCTGCCCGCCTGTATCTCGCTCGTCTGGCCGCTGGTGCCGACTGTAACCCAGACGATAGGGATGTAACTGCCGGCCACGGAATTTCCGAGCGGCTCCGTCGAGCTTCCACAGGCGAGCAACGCCATCCCTACGCCGACTACAAGAATCGACCGCACCTTCTGCCACGAATGTCTCATTTTGATTCGCTCCAGAGTGTCGTGTGATGCATGAAAGTTTCGCGCCAGGGAGCGACGCAATGCTTCCACAGGCGTGGCAACGATCCGCTACGGCAGCAGCCGATCCCTGACTTTTCCCGCTCACATTTGCGGAGTCGTCGCATGCGCGCGCTGTGCGTCCGGAGTCTCACGAAGACTTATCTCGCTGGCCCACGTGGCCGGGCCACCACGATCCCAGCCTTACGCGAAGTAAATCTCGATGTCGATCGCGGCGAAATAATCGGGCTGGTCGGCCGGCCCGGGTCCGGAAAGTCGACGCTGCTCCTGTGCCTGGCTGGACTTCTTCGCGGTGACGACGGCTCGATCACCTGGTTCGGCGAGCAGATCACCGGGCACCATGTGCCGCCGGGACTCGCGTACGTTCCACAGCGCACCGGTTACTACTCGTTTCTCACCGTCCGCGAAGCTCTCGAATACTATGCAACGCTGCACGATCTCTCGTCGGCGCATCGGGCATCGCAGGTCGACGCGGCACTGCGAGAGGTCTCGCTCCAGGTCCACTCAGCGCGTCGAGTGAGCCATCTATCACCCAGTCTGCTGCAACGATTAGGACTGGCGCAGGCGCTGATCGGGTCTCCGCGCGCGATTCTTCTCGACGAAACGCTTTGGGGCGAAGGACTGTTGTTCGACAAGGACATCGTGGCGCTGCTCACCCGCCTTTCGAGGCGTGGCGTCACGATACTCATTTCCGCGCCGAATCCTGTGGAGCTGCACCGGGTCGCCGGCCGCATCGTGATGATGGCCGAGGGACGAGTGGTGAGCCTGCGCCGCCTGGATCCTGCTTTCGCGACGGCTGTTTGATGTCTAGCTTCCGCGAATGTCTGACTTTCGTTTGTACAACACCCTCACGCGGCAGATCGAGACGTTCACGCCGGAGGATGGAAAAACCGTTCGCGTGTACACGTGCGGTCCGACCGTTTACAGGCCCGCACACCTCGGAAACTTCAGGACCTTTCTCTTCGAGGATCTGCTCCGGAGGGTGATCGCGCTCCGTGGCTGGAAGCTGGTGCAGGTGATGAACCTCACCGATGTGGATGACAAGATCATCAAGGCGGCGAGCGACCAGGGCATAACCATCAGTGAGGTGACCGCGCCCGTCGTGCGCACCTTCAATGAGGATCGCTCGTTCCTCAGAATCCAGGACGCCGAGTTTTATCCACGCGCGACGGATCACATCCCGGAGATGATCGCAATCGTCGAGCGCCTCGTCGAGCGGAAGCTCGCGTATCTGGCCGACGACGGAACCGTTTACTACGCGATCGACAAGTTCAAGGGATATGGAAAGCTCTCGCGCCTCGACACCCGCGAGGTGAAAGCGGGCGCGCGCGTGCTGCAAGACGACTACTCAAAGGAGAACGCGCAGGACTTCGCTCTCTGGAAAGCCGCCAAGCCCGAGGACGAGGCGACTGGCGCGGCGTGGGATTCCCCATGGGGCAGGGGCCGCCCCGGATGGCATCTCGAGTGCTCGGCCATGGCGATGAAATATCTTGGGGAGACACTGGACATCCATTGCGGCGGAATCGATCTCATCTTCCCGCACCACGAGGACGAGATCGCGCAGTCGGAGGGCGCGACAGGAAAACCGTTCTCACGTTTCTGGTGCCACGGCGAATTTCTCCTCACCGACGGCAGCAAAATGGCGAAGCGACTGGGCAACGTCGCGACGGTGCATGATCTAAGGGAGCAAGGCATCCCCGCCGCGGCATTTCGTCATTTCGTTTTCTCGACGCACTACCGGAAGCAGCTCAACATGTCCGGGGACGCACTGGAGGCGTCCATGGAAGGCGTGCGTCGCATTGCGGATTTCGCCGAGCGTTTGGCGGATGCGAAAGCGGCGACGCCAGAGCTGGAAAAAATTGCGGATGAAGCCGAGGCGGAAGTTCTGGAGGCGCTCTATGACGACCTCAATGCGCCGATCGCGCTGGGCGCGCTGTTCACGTTCATACGTCGCGCAAACGCGGAGCTGGATCGAAAGGGCGTCGATCACCGCGCTCTGGAGAGGGCACGCGAAGTGTTCGCCAAAATCAATTCCGTGCTGGACGTAATCCCGGAGGCGGCCGACTCGGACCCCGAGCTGTCGCAGTGGATCGAGGAAAAGCTGTCCGCGCGAAAGAACGCGCGCTCGCGAAGAGAGTTCGCGCAGGCAGACGCGATTCGTGCGGAGATCGAAGCGCGCGGAATCGCGATCGAAGACAGTGCTCAGGGGACCAAGTGGAAGAAACTGCGGTAACGGTGGTAACGCGGATGCTTCGGATCTTCAACGAATGCTTCGGATCTGCTCCGAAATGGTGCTAAGGCTCCTTCGAGAGGGCATGGATTTTATTTGTTTTGCAGGAGCGACCTCCTAAGCGGTCTGAAGGATCCGAGCGGCAGTTCCCAACAAAACCCCGGCCCGCGATGAGGAGCTATAACGCCTCGTCGAGCGATCCGAGTAATCAGGAAAATCCGCCGAATCCGTCCGAAACTTTGAACTCGGTAGCCGGCCCGGGGCAGTTAGGTTCTCGGGTTGACTCACCGG
>JAXDME010000113.1:0-10559 GCA_034666285.1 Gemmatimonadaceae bacterium
GAGCTACACAAGGCGGGCGATCCGCGGCATCGCAACCAAGCGGCGTACTAGGATGGCGCGGCCGAGTACCGCCGCGTCGAGCCCGGCGAACGCGCGACAGAGTTCCGGTCCCGCCAATGGAGATGGATCGCTGTCCCGGGAGCAGAAGCTCGAGCTGTACTACTACATGCGGCTCACGCGATCCCTCGAAGAACGGCTGGTAAATCTCTATCGTCAAACGAAGGTAGTCGGCGGTCTTTTCCGTTCGCTCGGCCAGGAAGCAGACGCGGTAGGAAGTGCCTACGCGCTCGACCGGTCAAAAGGCGACGTTCTTTCGCCGCTGATCCGGAATCTGGGCTCGATGCTGGTCCAGGGCGCGAAGCCTAACGAGATCATCAAGCAGTACATGGCCAAAGGCGATTCGCCGACACGAGGGCGGGAGCTCAACATCCATTACGGCGACCTGGTGCGCGGATTCATCGGGCAGATTTCGCATCTGGGGGACATGGTCCCGGTAATGGCAGGCGTGACGCTCTCGTTCAAAATGCGAAAAGAGAACCGAGTGGGCCTCGTCTACGTCGGAGACGGCGCGACTTCCACCGGGGCATTTCACGAAGGAATCAACTTCGCGGCGGTTCAGCGTTGTCCATTGGTCGTGGTGGTGGAGAACAACGGGTACGCGTATTCGACGCCGCTAAGCAAGCAGACCGCCGCCAGGCAGCTCGTCGACAAGGCGATCGGATACGGGATTGCCGGTGAGCAGGCGGATGGGAACGACGTGATTGCGACGTACGAAGTCACCAAGCGCGCTGTGGACCGAGCGCGGGCCGGCGAGGGAGTGACGCTCGTGGAACTGATCACGTACCGCCGGAAAGGACATGCCGAACACGACAACCAGTCGTACGTACCGCCTGGAGAGATCGACCGGTGGGCTGCCGAGAACGACCCGATCGACCGTTATGCCAAGCGGCTTCTGAGCGAAGGGTTCGACCAGCAGGAGCTCGCGTCAATCGATGCCAGAGTGCAGGAAGAGATCGATGCCGCGACCGACGAGGCGGAAAAATCCCCAATGCCGGAGCCGACCGATGCGCTGGTCGGGATATATGCCGATCCACCGACGACTGATGCGCTATGGTTTCGCGAGGGAATCAAGTCGGCGGTCGAAGTAAACGAGCGCCCAGCCAGCTGGGGCACGCACGATGTCTGAGATCACTTATCTCGAGGCGATTCGTGAAGCGCTGTTCGAGGAGATGGAACGCGACGAAAATGTCTTCTGCCTCGGCGAAGACATCGGAGCGTACGGCGGCGCGTTCAAGGTCACGGAAGGCCTGATGGCGAAGTACGGCGAGCAGCGTGTGATCGACACACCGATCTCGGAGGCCGCGATCATTGGCGCCGCAGCGGGAGCCGCGCACATGGGTATGCGGCCGGTTTGCGAGATGCAGTTCATAGACTTCATCTCGACCGGTTACGATATGCTCACCAATTACGTCGCGACGGCGCGATACCGGGCGATGCTTCCCTGTCCGATGGTAGTGCGCGGGCCGAGCGGAGGATACGTGAGGGGAGGCCCGTTTCATTCCCAGAATCCCGAAGCGGCGTTCCTGCACACCCCCGGCCTGAAGATCGTCTATCCGGCGGCCGCGAGCGACGCCAAAGGATTGCTCAAGTCAGCGATTCGCGACGAGGACTGCGTGCTCTACTTCGAACACAAGTATCTCTATCGACGAATCAAGGAGGAGATGCCCTCCGGTGATCATCTCACTCCGATAGGGAAAGCACGGACGGCGAGGGAAGGCAAGGACGTTTCCATCATCACCTACGCGGCGACCGTTTGGAAAGCGCTCGAGGCGGCGGAACGGGTCGAGAAGGAGGATGGCCTCTCCGTCGAGGTGATCGACCTCCGGACGATTCTGCCCATGGACGACGAGGCGATCATCGCGACGGTCAAGAAAACGAATCGGGTGCTGATCGTGCATGAAGATAATCGCACCGGCGGGGTGGCCGGCGAGATCACGGCGCGAATCAACGAAAGCGCGTTCGAGTGGCTTGACGCGCCCGTATTGCGCGTCACCGCAGCGGACGTTCCTTTGCCTTATTCCCCGCCGCTCGAGGACTATGTGCTTCCGCAGACGTCCGACATAGTATTGGCGCTTCGAAAGCTTGCTGCCTACTGATGACCTCGCCTGAGCTCGATCGCGGGGGTGTCATAGCGAGAAACGTTGGTGTTGGATGCGTGACAACAGTCGCCGGTTTTTTCGGTGGTGGAATGATTGCTGTATTCATCGGCAAGGTCGTTGGAAGCGTTCAAGGCTGCAAGCCGGCCGAGGGACTTCCGGCGTGCAATTGGTGGGTGTATGCTGGTATTGGAGCGGTACTGGGAGCGCTGATACTTCCGGTTTTTGCCTTGACACGTCTGAACCAGGCTCGGCCTGACAAATAAGCGAAGGAAGGAGAAGCCGTGGCCCGTGTAGACATCATCATGCCGCAGATGGGCGAGTCGATCGCCGAGGGCACGCTTTCGAAGTGGCTGAAGAAAGTGGGCGACGAGGTGAAGCGTGACGAGCCGATCTTCGAGATCTCGACCGACAAGGTCGACGCGGAGATTCCCGCGCCGGCAGCCGGCGTGCTGGCCGAGATTCTCGTAAAGGAAGGCGAGACGGTCGCCATCCAGACGGTTGTTGCACGGCTCGAGACCGAAAAGGGCGCAGCACTGACAGCGGCGGCGCCGGCCGCGTCGTCGACTCCGGAGCCGTCGGCAGCACCGTCCGCCCCCCAAAGGCAAGCTACTCCCGGCTCGAGTCCAGCACGACAGCAGCCTGCCGCGCCCGCAATCGCCGCATCGCATGCGGGAAATGGCAATTCATTCGAAGACCGCGTGCGCACCAAGTCGTCTCCGCTCGTCCGGAAGATCGCCGCCGAGCATGGGCTGAACATCGCGTCAATGCAGGGCACCGGTATCGCGGGGCGCGTAACGAAGCGCGACATCGTCGGCTTCATCGACTCGGGTGGCGCAAAGCCCGGCGCCCCACCAGTGAGAGCGGGCGGCTGGAGTGGCGGTCACGCGTTGCCGATGCCCGAGCCCTGGCCAGGCGACGTCGTCGAGCCGATGTCGAAGATGCGCGCGCTCATCAGCGACCACATGGTCGCGTCCCGACACACTTCCGCGCACGTCACGTCGTTCATCGAGATCGATTTCACGCGAGTCGCGCGCATTCGCGCAAAGAACCGCGCCGAGTTCGAGGCAGCTACCGGACAGAAGCTGACTTACATGCCCTTCATCATCAAAGCGGTGACGCAGGGCCTGCGCGAATTCCCGGTGATGAATTCGTCGGTCGCGGGAACGAACGTCATCTATAGAAAGCAGATCAACATTGGTATCGCCGTTGCGCTCGATTGGGGACTGATCGTACCCGTTATCAGGAACGCAGACGATCTCTCGCTTTCGGGAATCACGCGCGCATTGAATGATCTTGCCGCCCGCGCTCGCGCGAAGAAGCTCTCGCCCGAAGAAGTGCAGGAAGGAACATTTACAATCACGAACCCCGGAGTGTTCGGGTCGCTGATGGGCACTCCGATCATCAACCAGCCGCAGGTCGCGATCATGGGCGTTGGCGCGATCGAGAAGCGTCCGAAGGTCCTACCGGGCGCGGACGGTGAAGACACGATTGCCATCCGCACTTGTGCTTATTTTTCGATCTCGTTCGATCATCGTGTCATCGACGGCGCGGTTGCCGACCAGTTCCTGGCTTTTGTAAAGAAGACCATCGAGACATTTCCGGAGACCGGACTCTAAAATGCCCAAGGCTCTCACCATTCAGCGCTCGACGGTGCCATCGGCGGAGCGCGCAAATTACACCAAGCGATTGAAGGCACTTCGTTCCCACTACGCGGCGGCGAATTGCCGGTTCTGGGTGTTCGAGGAATCTTCGCTTCCGGGCGCATTCATTGAATTCACGGAAGCGGACGACCAGCAAACGCTGAGCGTCGCCCACGCGAATGCGCCCCACAAAACGCTCGATCCGTCGCGCGTTTATCAGGAGATCGACCTGTAAATGCCTGCGCGCTCACTCGAAGTTGCCGGGAAGAAGTGGGAAGTGTACCCCTCCGGGCACATCACCCAGTACACTCAGGATGAGTACGCTCTCATGTTCTCGCGAGGTGGTGGAAAAGATCGCGAGGTTCGCGTGACGCGGTATTCGCCGCAGGGAACACGCTCGCGGGAGCAGGCGTTCGCCGAGCTGTCGGATGCTCAGCTTAAGGAGCTTTTCGAACAATCCCAGCCAAGCTTTACGTCGCCTGAGGCCGGTTACGGTAAGTGAGCGCTGAGGCGGGCGGGCCGAGATTCGTCGACCTGCACACGCACTCGACAGCCTCTGACGGCACACTCCCTCCTGAGCAGGTCATCGATGCAGCCGCGCGTTGCGGGTTAGCGGCGCTCGCGCTCACGGATCATGACACCATCGACGGCGTCCGCGCAGCGCGTACCGCCGCCGAAGCTGTCGGAATTCGCGTGATCGCGGGCGTAGAGCTCAGCGCATTCGACGAGGAGCGGGAGATACACGTGCTCGCGCTCCATCTGTCTAACCTCGATGCGCTGGAGAAGCGCCTGGCGGAGCTGCGCGCGTCGCGACATGTCAGGGCAGGAAAGATCGTGGAGAAGCTGAACGGACTCGGAGTTGCGCTGACTCTCGAGGAAGTCCTTGAGCAGGCCAATGGTGGCGCGGTAGGACGTCCACACGTCGCCCGGGCGTTGATCGCGCGCGGCCTGGTGCCGGACTTCAGAGAGGCGTTCATGAGATACCTCGGCAACAACGGCAGTGCGTTCGTCGCCAAGGATCGGCTCTCCATCCAGGACGCGATCGGGATTGCGCACGAGGCGGGAGCGATCGCAATCTGGGCGCACCCGTCTGACGGCGGACGCCGGGAGCGTCTCGAGCCGCTCGTGGCCGCGGGGCTCGATGGAGTGGAAATAAAGCATCCGAGCCACTCCAGCGAGGACATGAAACGACTGCAGGCGCTGACCGATTTCTTCGGGCTCGTGCCGAGTGGCGGATCCGATTGGCACGGCGCATCTGAAGGGCCGCGACGTTTGGGAATGATGAATGTGCCGATGGAATGGCTGGAGAAGCAGGACGAGAGAGTTGCCTCGCTGACATCTTCCACGAGAGCGTGATGGAATTTTTCAAGTGGAGCTGAGAGGGCGAACCGCATTGGTTACCGGCGCCGGAACGCGCGTCGGACGCGTCATCGCGCTCGCCCTCGGCAAGGCTGGAATGCGCGTCGGTGTGCACTATGCCGGCTCGGAAAAGGGCGCGCGTCAAACCGCAGAGGAGATCGTTCGCGGGGGTAGCGACGCGCGAACGTTGCCCGGCGACCTCATGGATCCGGCCACCGGCCCGCGCCTGGTCGAGCACACGGTCAAAGTGTTTGGCTCGCTAGACGTGCTTGTTAACTCCGCGGCAGTGATGTTGAGGACACCAGTCGGTGAAGTGCTCGTCGAAGACTGGGACGCGATGTTCGCACTGAATCTTCGGGCGCCGTTCTTCCTCTCTCAGGCTGCGGCGCGCGTGATGCGCGAAGGTGGATCGATCGTCAACATTGCCGATCTTGCGGCGTTCGAGACCTGGCGGGGTTACATCCCGCATGCGATCACCAAAGCGGGTGTAGTGCAGATGACGCGTGGCCTGGCGCACGCGCTGGCGCCGAAAATTCGCGTCAACGCGGTTGCCCCCGGACCCGTGCTGCTCCCGGAAGGATGGACACAGGAAGACGCGGACAAGCTCGTCTCCACGACGCCGCTGGGACGGCTTGGCTCTCCGGAAGACGTTGCGCAGGCGGTTCTGTATCTCGTCAGCGCAGAATACGTTACCGGCGAGACGATTATCGTCGACGGGGGACGTCACGTTCGCATCTAAGTCGGGATGCGCTCACGGCGGCGGTTATATTTCACAACGCGTCAACTGTCCGTCGTTTTTTGTCGTGCTTTTATCCAGGTGAGTCCTGTGGCAACAATTCGCGACTACGATGTTGTGATCGTCGGTGCGGGGCCGGCAGGAATGACGGCGGCTCTGTATACCGGCCGCGCGATGCTGCGAACGGCCGTGCTCGAGCGCGGATTCCCGGGTGGGGAGCTGCTCAATACCGAGTATCTCGACGATGTGATCGGCTTCCCCAAGATTCTGGGGCACGAGCTGGCTGAAAAGTTTGCCCAGCACGCGAAGCAGTTTGGCGCCGAGTTTTTCGAGACGACCAGCGTCACCTCTGTGACGAAGATGCCGGACGGGTATTTTCAGACCGAGACGGAGACCGGAGACATTTTCCGCTCGCCCGCGGCGATCGTGACTGCCGGCGGCACGCCAATCAAACTCGGAATTCCGGGCGAGCACGAATATGCCGGGCGGGGAGTTTCGTACTGCGCCATCTGTGACGCTGCGTTCTTCAAGCAGCAGGTCGTCGCGGTCGTCGGAGGAGGAGACGCAGCGGTCGAGGAGAGCGATTTCCTCACCAGGTACGCGAGCAAGGTGTACCTCATTCACAGACGCCACGAATTCCGTGCCTCCAAGATTCTCCAGCAGCACGTCTTCGAGAACCCGAAGATCGAGGTGATCTGGGATACCGTCGCGGAAAAAGTCGAGGGTGATCCGCAGACCGGCATGACCGGATTGAGGATCCACAACCTCGTGACGCGGGAGCGGAGGCTTCTCGACGCGACCGGATTGTTCGTGTTCGTAGGGTTCCGCCCGAACACGGGTGTGATCGCCGGGCACTTCGATCACGACGTCATGGGATACGTGCTGACCGACAACGCGATGATGACTTCGATTCCGGGTCTGTTCGTAGCGGGTGATTTGCGCGCTCAGCTCACGCGCCAGGTGACCACTGCTTCAGGCGACGCCACGACTGCGGCGATCGCGGCCGACAAATACATCACGCGGTTCAAGGAGATGCAACGCGATGGCGCGACGACCGCGGAGCGTGGGGCGCTGGAGAGCTCTCACGTGAACGCCGGAGGCTACACCTGATGAGATGCGGGGCGATCTGCGCTGGAGCGATTTTGCTCTTTCCGTTCGACGCCTTCCTCGCGCAGAATGCGCCGGCACACACTTCCCGCATAATCGGAATCGTAGTAGACAGCATCGACGGTACGGGCTTAAAGGGCGCGGAAATCCTCGTGTCCGGAAGCCCGTTGCCGGTGACGACCGATTCGTTGGGTCGGTTTGCGGTTGAGGGTCTGCCGCCCGGAACCTATCAGGTCGGCGTCTTTCATCCGCTGCTGGAAACCCTCGGCCTCACTCTGACCACGAAACCTTTTTCCGTTGGTCGCGACAGCACCGGCGTCGCGGACCTGGCGATTCCTTCGGTGGCAACACTCGCCTCGAGGTATTGCGGAAGGGAGCTGACTCAGTCGCGACCAGCGGCGATCGCTGGAAGAGTTCGTGATCCGGATACCGACGATCCCATTCAGGGCGCGACTGTTTCGCTCGCCTGGCTGGATATCACAGTGACCGATGGAACTCAGATCGTGCGCAACCCGCATGAGATGCACGTGACTACCGATGCCTCGGGTTTCTTCAGGTTCTGCGGACTTCCGTCGGGCATTGAAGGAACGGTGCACGCAGCCCAGTCAACTCTGCTCACGGGTGAAGTCCAGGTGAGAACAAGTGACAGCCCGCTCTCGTTTGAGGATCTGAGAATTGCGGTCACGCGCTCTGCGAGAGGTAGCGGAGTGGTCCGCGGAATTGTTCGCTCACTGGACGACAAGCCTCTTGGAGGAGCACGAGTGGAGGCACCCGCGAACGGAGCCTCCAGCGTCACCAGGCCTGATGGCACTTTCAGACTCGATAGCGTACCGGCCGGCACGCAATTGATCGTCGTACGGCAACTTGGGTTCGAGCCGATCAGCGTAAGCGTGAACGTGACCTCGCGGCAGCCAACCGATATCAAAGTCGCATTGGGCCCAACGGCCAACATACTGGATCCAGTGCTGGTAACCGCGCGACGAAATTCAGCGCTGGAGAAGGAAGGATTCTTTGAGCGGCAGCGCGCCGGATGGGGAACCTATATCACGCGTGAGGAGGTCGACAAAAGAAAGCCTCGGTTTCTGACTGACCTTCTGACGAATGTTTCAGGAATCAGGGTGGTGCGCACGATGAGCGGTACGATTGTCAGATCGGACCGAATCACCAGCATCACGGGCGGGGGCGGAGGGTGCACGCGCCTGTGGGTAGACGGTGCGGAATGGCGCATGCTCATGCCGGGCGATCTCGATGCATTCATCTCTACGCGTGACCTCGCGGGCGTAGAGGTCTACCGACCGGGTCAGGCGCCGGCGCAGTTCTCGGGGCTCGATGAATGTGTCACGCTAGTCGTGTGGACGCAGGTACAACCTCAAGTCAGGCAGCACTGAGGTGAACGTACAGACTTTGACCGTCGGGGCGTTTCAGGAGAACACGTATCTCCTCGTCGACGACCGAACGTATCGCGCGGTGATAGTCGATCCAGGCAGCGAAGGCGACAGGCTCGTTGACGCGATCGACAATTCGGCGGCCAAGCTCGAAGCAATCTGGATCACCCACGCCCACGTCGATCACGTCGGTGGTATTGCGTCGATCAAGCGGCGGTGGGATGTACCGATCTATCTGCATCCACTCGATCGCCGGCTGTATGAGGCAGCGACGCGACAGGCCGAGGTGTACGGGATTCCGTTCGAGGAACCACCTCCGCCAGACCGCGAGTTCTCCGATGGACAGGTGCTCAAGCTCGGCGAGATCGAAATGGAAGTGATGCACACACCCGGACATTCGCCCGGCCACGTGGTCATTCACGGCGGAGGGATCGCGCTGGTGGGCGACTGTCTCTTTGCAGGATCCATAGGACGAACCGATCTTCCGTTTTCGAATCCTCCGCAGCTCGTGGCATCGCTGGAAAAGATCTCGGCTCTGGCTCCGGACACTGTGGTTTATCCCGGTCACGGGATGGAGACAACGATCGCGGAGGAGCGCTTGTCGAATCCGTTCCTCAACGGCACGGCCCGCATCGTCGGGCGTTAACGCAAAAACAAACCATGAGCGAAAAAACAAGAACCGAAAAAGATCCGCTGGGAGCGTTGGAAGTTCCGGCGGACGCTTTGTACGGTGTGCAGACGTTGCGCGCAGTTCAGAATTTTCCTATTAGTGGCTTGCGTCCGCTGCCTGCGTTCATCGAGGCGACGGTCCACATCAAACGTGCTGCCGCGCTCACGCACAAGGAAACGGGACGACTGGAGCCGCGCATCGCCGACGCTATCGTGAAGGCGTCGGATGAAGTGCTGGCCGGAAAACACCGCGAGCAATTTGTCGTAGATGTATACCAGGCCGGCGCAGGTACTTCGCACAACATGAACTGCAACGAGGTGCTCGCCAATCGAGCCAACGAAATACTCGGGGCAAAGCGCGGCACGTACACGCCGGTGCATCCGAACGATCACGTCAACATGGCGCAGTCCACGAACGACGTGATACCGACGGCAATCCGACTCGGCTGCCTTATGGAGCTCGGTGGACTGGAAGAGGTCTTCGACGATCTGGCGAAAGCGTTCGAAAAAAAGGGAAAGGCATTCGACAAGGTTCTGAAGTCGGGACGGACGCACCTTCAGGACGCGATGCCGATTCGACTGGGTCAGGAGCTCGAGGCCTACGCGGGGTCTTTACGTCGAGGGCTCAAGCGCGTTGTAGAAGCGGCTGATTATCTGCGCGATCTAGGCATCGGCGGAAGTGCGGTAGGAACCGGAGTCAACGTCGAGCGCGACTATCCGAAGCTAATGCTCAGGAATCTGGGCAAAGCCACTGGCCTGAAATTGCGCGAGGGTAAGGATCGCGTTCAGCTGATGCAGAGCATGGGCGACGTCGCCGGATTCAGCGCGCAGTTGAAGGTCCTGGCGCTCGATCTCAGCAAGATCGCCAGCGATCTGCGCTTGATGGCGAGCGGACCTCGAACGGGACTCGATGAGATCCGTTTACCCGCGGTGCAGCCCGGATCGTCGATCATGCCTGGAAAGGTCAATCCGTCGATCCCCGAGATGGTCAACCAGGTCTGCTTCCAGGTAGTTGGAAACGATGCATGCGTGAGCGTCGCAGTCGAGCACGGCCAGCTCGAGCTGAACGTGATGATGCCGGTTATCGCCCACAACGTTCTGTTCTCAATGATGATTCTCACGAACAGCGCGCGCGTTTTCGCCGATAAGACGGTGAAGGGGATCGAGGCGAACGTGGAACAGTGCGAGTACTGGCTGGAGCGCTCCGCGGCGCTGGCGACGGCGCTCGCTCCGCAGATCGGTTACGCGCGGGCGGCCGAGCTGAGCAAGCAGTCGGTGAAAGAGAACGTGCTGATTCGCGATCTCGTCAAACGCGAGAAAGTGCTGCCCGCGAAGGAGATCGACGAAGTGCTCGATCTACGCAAAATGACGGAGATAGGGGTGCCCGGTGGCAAGCACGGGGGCGTAGCTGGAGGATAGTTCCAAACGACAGGTTCCAACTGTACTGAAAGGGGCGGGATGTTCCAGAGTTTCATAGGTACCTGGAAACCGGTTACCACGCCCC
>JAXDME010000114.1:0-10452 GCA_034666285.1 Gemmatimonadaceae bacterium
AAGTATGCCGTCAGCGCCGAGGTATCGAGCGTTCTGTCGAACTCCGGTCCCGCAAGCAGCGCCTTGAGTTCTGATCCAAAGCTCACCAAGCCGTCGTGGTGATAGACGAACATCGGCTTTATACCGAGGCGGTCCCGAACAAGAGAGAGCTCCCTCCGACTTAAGTCCCAGACCGCAATTGCGAACATCCCCACAAATCGTCGAGTCGCGCGCTCGATTCCCCACTGCTCGAACGCCGCGAGGATAACCTCTGTGTCTGAGTGGCCCCGGAACTTGCAGCCCTCGGACTCGAGCTGACTGCGCAGACTTCGATGGTTGTAGACCTCGCCGTTAAAAACGAGTATGTACCGTCCGCTTCGAGAGCGCATCGGCTGATGACCCAGTGCGGAAAGATCCACAATCGCGAGACGTCGAAAGCCCAACGCAATGCCATCATCAGAATCGACCCAGACGCCACTGTCGTCGGGCCCGCGATGCACGATTGCGTCTGCCATTCGCGAAGCTATTGCCCGCATCTCGTCAGGTCCGCGGTTTGTGTTCGTGAAGAAGCCGGTCAAGCCACACATGGTCGTCTGTGCCTAGGTGTGTGGGTGGATGATCTGAGCAACTCCAGAGTTTTCGACTGGCGCAGTCCGCTCGGTTTTCCGCCAGGTCGTGTCTCGGAGTGTCGACAGCGTTCCCAAGAGAACGATCAGGCGCCATCCCGCATAGACTGGAAGCATGAGGAAGGAAGCAGCTGTTCGCCACGGTTGAGGGTGGGTCGAAACCACAATAGCCGTTGTAATTGCGACTCCTGACAGCGACGTGGCCGCAAGTGCGGCAATCCACAGTCCCCGCGTTCCACCGACGCCAACTAGAGCCGCGGCCACCACGAGGGTCGTTGCCAAAAGGTGCACAACAGGCGAAGCAAGCCCGAGCTCGACGAACGCATCCAGTTTCTGATGCCAGCCGATGTGCGGGCTCAGGACAATGCGCATAGCCCACTCACGAATGATCCGAATTCGTCCAGCCAGCCAGCGCCGTCGTTGCGTGGAACCCTGCTGGAGAGAGCGCGCCTCTTGAGAAAAAAGATTTGCGTGACTGGCGTGACGAATCGGAACGCCGCTCACCGTGTAGATCGCATAAAGCTCTGAGTCTTCGGTGATGGAAAACGCGCGCCAGCCATCGCGAATCAGCAGGTTCGTTCCGAAACCCATCCCGTTTCCGGTGATCGGGCAATTGAGGCCGGCGGATTGCTTGAGCGGATAAGTGACGTCATATCGACATCTGCTTAACACACCGCCCAGTCGCGTGAGCCAGCTCTCGGTTTCGTTGAGGACGCCGAAGTTTGCCTGGAACGCGATATCGTTGAGCGGCGCCAGAGTCCCCAGGCCGAGCGCAAAAGTCGGGGCGACCATGCTATCGGCGTCGACGATGATGCAGGCGTCCCATTGTCGAAGATCCACTTGGCCGAGCGCCCATGCGATTGCTCTCGGTTTCCCAGGCAGGTTTGGATCGACGCGTTCCAGACACTCGGCGCCTTGCTCCCTTGCAAGTCTGGCGGTCGCATCTGAGCAGTTGTCGGCAATGACGATGATTCGCCGGTAGGCGGCGGGATACGCCATTCCGAGCAGCGACCGCGCACATCCGCCAATGAGAAGCGCTTCATCATGCGCGGGAATCAGAAACAGCAATCGCGGAATTTCTCCGGGCAGTTTACGCGCCGGCGCGTAATCGTGTCGCCGCGCGAACAAACAGAGAAGCTCGGATACGAGTGGGAGCCAAAGCGCCGCTACCAGACCAATGAGAGCAAAGGCAAGCATGGAGCGTAGCACTACCGCGCACCAGCGATGAATCGTCTCACCGAAGCTACGCCAGCTGTCGGGCTGGCGATGCCAGCTCGACAATCGACTCAGGCACCCGAATGGGGGTCAGCGTCAATCCCGGTTCGCTGTTGCGGGTGGGCAACGCATCGGAACGTATCGCCGGGGCGAGGGCCGCGATACGCGATGTATCATAGCGTAATCTGGCAAAAACCTTGGCGACATTGAGCGCGGGACTCCGCGGACGCAAAAGCTTCTGGATGGCGATCGCAACCCATGATAGGGGAAGAAGAATCATGGGAGGCAGCCACACGACCATGAGGTCAGGATTTGCGCGGCGGAGGCGTAGGAGCAGCTGCCGCTTGGTCGGCAGTTCCGGCTCAAAAAGGTTGATGACGAGCGGGGTCTTGTCGAAGTGTCTCACCATCCATGCTAACGCCTGTGCGGAGAAAACGACGTCCACGACACCGAGCTTGTCGCCCGGCATCCCAACCGCGACGAAGATATTTCCGACTCGCTTGCCCAGAAGTCCAGGTGGATCGAAATGACGGTAGTCGACCAGCGCCGACGGACGCACCACACGGAGTTCGATTCCCAGATCCTTGCATCGACTCACGGCCAAACGCTCCGACTCGATTTTTCCCCAGGCATATGGTCCACCAGAGCGCGAGTTCGCTTCGAGCGGCCCTTCATCGGTGAGTGGACGTCCACGGGTCGGAACAGCCTGGGTGGAAATGCTGCTGATGTGAATCATGCGCTTCACTCCCGCGGACGCGGCAGCCTGCACTACCTCCTCGGTTGCTCGCACAGAGTTTTTCTGATGTTGCTCCCATCCCCCCGCAGTTTCCGCAGCGCAGTGAATGATCGCATGCGCTCCGGCCATCACATCTGGCGCGATTGGCCGCGAGATGTCAGCGACGATGTAAGTAACGCCAGGAACTTTCTCCCACTCCGGCGGGGTGCGCCTGGCTACGACACGCACCTGTGCACCGGAGACAAGCAGGGCGCGTGCGACTTCCCTTCCCAGAAATCCTGTACCGCCAGTGACAACGACTGGAGCGGTTCGAGGCGCCGACACCGACCTTTCCGTGGAAGGATACGCGGCGCATAACGCCCCCGCGATTTGCTCGCAGATTGCTACGGTCTCGATGAGATTGGCGCGGCTGACGGGTGACGCGTGATTCTTCCTGATCGACTCATAGAACGCGCCGAATATTTCGGCGAGGCCCGGGTAGCTTCTTTGACGCTTGAGGAACCGCGTTCCCATGGCCGCCGTCGTTCCGGTCAAGAGTTGCCAAGCGAGGCGATACGGCGAGAGAAGCTTATCGATTCCGGAGGCTCCCGGTCCCAGGTTCCTTTGCACGGTGCTGCGCACATAGTCGGCGTGGATCGATCCATTGACTCCGACGAGCCGGAGGTAATTCTCGACGGGACGGCCCTCCAGCGTGACAACGAGCGTCGCTGTCAGCGATCCGCGGCGCACGAGCGCATGGACGGTTCCTCTCGGCCCGATATCAACGGACACCAGCTGCGTCTTGCCCTCTGCTGCGCGCTCCAGAAAATCGAGAAGCAGGTAGACCGGATGCGGCAGGATATCGAGAAGTTGCAGATCGTCCCGTAAGGGAGCCCGGCCGTTTGGGCTGTGCTTCATAGCCCGGAACGAGAAGTAACTCTCGATGTGCGTGAGCTCGCCCAAAGCTGGGAGCAGCTCGAGCGCCCTGAGGGTGGGCGGTTCGTACAGAAGCTGGTGGCCTGCGCAAATTTTAAGGCCGTTGCGGTCTGCGAGTTTTGCGAGGCGCGTTGCCGCCACCTGTGTTTCGACAAAAGGTTTCTCGACGTACACGTGACAGCCGGCAGCGAGGACCTGCTCTGTCAGGAATTCGTGAGTCTGTGGAGGGGTACATATGTGCACGACATCGACCGCGTCGGAGCTGAGCATATCCTCGAGAGACGCGAAACCCACCGCCGCGGGTTGCATGAGCAGCATTGCTTCAAGCGCTGACGGGTCAGGATCGACGACAGCGGTTACGGTTGCGTTGCCTAGGCGACCGATGGCCATGGCGTGCTGTCGAGCCATTTGCCCCGCACCAATGATTCCAATGCGCAATGTTTCGCTCTGCGCGACTCCCTGTGACTTACTGCGCTTCATCGTTCCCGATTTCTGGTTGGTGGTACAATCGAATTGAGTCGGCCTGACGAGCGGCCGATATCGCCTTTTGTCCCGCAGGCGCGCGGAACTCAGCGGTGCCGCGACAGCTAATGAAAGCAAATGGGGCGCCGCATACTAAGAGAGTTTTACTCGGGGGGCGCACTTGACCCAAGGCGTTGGGGCTGCAGGAGTTATAGCTCGATGTCCAATCGATTTTGAAAGCCGGGTCCAGCACCGGCCTCAAGCGTGTGTCGCGTCGACGCAACACCGCGCTTGACCCTGGAACTTCATCTCACGAGCCGATGCGCGCGTACGAGCGCTCACCCAAAACACTCGGGTCAGACCGATGTTGCGAACGCCACCGACGCCGGGACGTGGTCTTGTGACGGCAAGCTAGCGGGACGCATCTCTGTCGCGAAGCGGGCCTTCAGCCTAAGGAACGGCCGTTCGATTACGAAGTAGGAACCGGTTGCCAGAACGATGGTGGCGAGGACGCCAACGCCGAATTCGACCAACCGCCCATCTCCCGCCATGCGCCGCCCGACCGAGGCTCCCCATTGGTGGTAAAGGTAGATGGGATACGAGATCGCACCGAGGTAACGAACGGCTGGCCATTCCAGCCAGGCCCATAACGGGGAGCGATAGAGCTGCAATAGCTGCGCGATCAGCACTGCGACCAACAATGCGTCGACCGTGAATCCGATCGAGTAATGGTACGCGTCCGATAGTGCGAGCCGCGACGTAAGCAGCAGAGCGAGAACGATGATTGGGAACCAGGAGCGTTTTGCCAGGACGGTCGCCGCGGCAACAACAGTTTTGTGGTCGACAGCGAGGGCGAGCAGGCAGCCGACCGCGAGATTGTCGAGTCGGGTATCGAAGGCATTGTAGACGTACGATGCGTCCACTCGGGCCCCGAGAATCAACCAGGACCGCCACGCGACCGCTGCCAGAGCCGCGACACTCACTCCACCTACGAGTGCTCGCCGCCCGCGTGCTGCAAGTACGACAAACGCGAGCGGCCATAGCAGGTAGAATTGCTCTTCCACCGCTAGCGACCAGGCGTGCGCGACTGAAGTGGTTGGATGGTGGTTGAACGCGTTGAAATAGTTGACCGTGTAGGTGAGCGTATTGGCGAGGAGAGTGGGACTCCATCGCTGGCCCGCGTGCGCGTCAATCAGATAGCTGAGGATTAGAAACGCATAATACGCCGGGAATATGCGCATCGTGCGTCGCGCGTAGAACCGTCGAATGGATACGCCACCGGTTCTTTCGCGCTCGCGTAACAGGAGCCGAGTGATGAGGAAACCGCTGAGCACAAAGAACGCGCTTACCCCAAGATCACCCGGAATGCGCAGCGGAAAGTTCGCGTGGGAAGCCACAACCGTAAACACAGCGACGGCGCGCAGTCCATCGAGCGCCGGCAAATGTGGCTGAGCGATTACGCTCCGAAAGGAAGGATTGGTCGAGCGCGTTGTCTCGAGGTTCTGCACTGGTCTCCTGATCCTCAGCGGATTGGGGTGCGCGCAAAACTCAACGAATCGGTTTGTATGGGTGTTCCATTCGGCTGCCGCTTGCCGCGAGCACTCGAATACAGGCCTTCGTACCTCTGGGCCATCACCCCGACTGTGAAATCCCGGCCCGCACGCATCGCAGCTGCGTCACCCAGCACCGCGCGGCGCTCTGGATCGCTGATAAGAAGGCGCAGTGCCTGGGCAAGCGCACCGACGTCGCCCGAATGCACGAGAAGTCCGTCACGACCATCGACGATCGCCTCTGGAATCCCCGCTGTCGCGCTCGCGACAATCGCCTTCCGCGCCACCATTGCCTCCAATACCGCCATGGGAAGTCCTTCCCAAAGCGAGGGCATGACAAACACATCCGCGAGCGCCAGCAGATCCCCTACATCGTTGCGGTTCAGCACGACATGCACTCGCCGGCTCAATCCGTTCGCGCGAATAAACTCGAGCATCGAATTGTGCTGATCTCCACCCCGCCCACCCGCAATTATGAGTTTCCAGGGCGCGGTCAAGCCTTCAGAAACCATCCGGGCAAGCGCTTCCAGCAGAATATGATGGCCCTTGTGACGCTCCAACGTGCCCACGGCCAGCAGCACACAGTCGTCTGCCTCGATACCGAATTCAGAACGCACGCGTTCGGCATTCCCACCGAAGGACGGGACACCGTTTGGGATCACTGTGAACAGCGATCCGGCCACTCCGAGTTCCGTCGCGAACTGGTGCCTCGTGGCTTCCGATACGACTACCGTCGATTCGGACCGACCCATCGCCCACCGGAGTGCGATGCGTCTGCGCAGTGCCTTCGTCACCCTGAGCCCACCGTGCATCGTGATGATATGCGGAATGTGGAGAATACGGCAGGCTGCAGCACCGTACACCGCCATCGTGAACTCGTGGCTATGGACGGCGTCAATCTGGTGCTCACGAAAAATGTCCATCAATCCGCGCACGCAACCAGGATCGAGTGGTCGCTTCAACCGAAAAACTTCCGGCGTAAAACCCGCGCGCCTGAAATGATCTCCGAGCCAGCCGACCCCGTGCGCCGGGCCAATGGGAAGGATAGTGTGACCCCTGTCCCGCAGCTCTTCGGACAAGCGGAAGACCATCATTTCCGCTCCTCCCGGACCGTCTGACTCGAGCATCATTGCGATACGAAGCCGCGGGCTTGTCATCATCGGCCTCCCATCCAGCGAATCGTCTCGTTCCAGAACGGGCCCGGGTCGGTCCAACGGAGGACTTCCTCGTAGTCCGCTCGTCGCAGCGGCGCCAGCAGGAGATCGCCCAGAGCTCGACGAGCGCTTCGCGTGTTCGCCGGCAGTGGCTCCGCAGAGGCCGAACGTCGGACCCGCCCAACAAGATGATCGACCTGGCCCCACCACCAACGACTGCGCACTCCCACGCGATAGGAGGGCACGTGATCCACTTTTTCGCCCAACGCACAGGCGACAAGAATTCGAGGGAAGTCGACACCTGAGTCGATGGCCAACTGAAGTGATCCCCAGAAGCGCCCGTTGACCTCCATCAGATATGGCTGCCCCGTTTTGGCATCGCGCTTGTATTCGACCATGGCAACACCACGCCAGCCGAAGTGCTCCAGCAGCGCGCGCGACTTGTCACGAAGTGCTTCATCGAGCGAAACGCTCTCCCGATAGACGCTTTCTCCTCCGGAGGGCGGTTTCTCGCAAAGCCGCTCATGCGCAAACTGCGCCTTCACCTCGCCGTCCCACAGCAGCAGGAAGATTCCGACACCAGGTCCTATTACACGTTGCTGCAGCAGCAGCGGGAAAGCAGCGGGCGGAAGCCCGCTGACCTTTCGTTGCAGCGCCGATGCGTCTGATGCGTAAGTGACGGAAAACTTGGCACGCACGCCCGCACGCTCGCCCACTGTGCGCGCCGGCTTGATCACGATCGGGTAGCGGAGCGTCGAAAGATCGAGGGATCCAAACGCTTCGACGTCGCGCACGATTTCCTGAGCAGGAATCGCGATTCCAAGATTCGAGGCTTCCTCGAGCAGTCGCTCCTTGTCCGTCAGCGCTCTGAACGAAGCCAGGTCCGGAAAGGGAACGATCGCCGGAGCCAACCGCTCCGCCGCCGGTAAAATCGCGAGTAGTGACTGCTCCGCGATTGGCAGAACTATGTTTGCACGTTCTGCTGCGACCAGCGCGACAATGGCGTCAGCAAACTCCGCCGGTCGTGCCAGGGCGTTCGGCACAGTAACTGTGCGTGCGACGAAGCGCGACCCTGCAGCGATCGATCGGCGCGATGAAGACGTGACGATACATCGATAGCCAGCCGCGCCCAACGACCGCACCACCGCGAGAGCGGCGCGCTGTTCCCCATCGGTCACGATAACAGTGCGCGTCATTACGAAAGCATCGCGCCGTGCAAGCGCGCGCGAAGTCCGGCAACGCTGAGTCCGGCTCCGATATTGAGTCGTGGTCTCGCGAAAGGAGAAACGTCAGCCGGGCGATGCCAGCCACCACCCATACACAGGGCACCGGCGTAAGAGGCTTCGGCGACTGCGACACGCGCGCGGACTGATTCCAGGCCGTACGGATAGGCGAGCCAGTTGATTGCTCTGTTGCCGAATTCCGCGAGCAGCCACGCACGCGACCGACGCAATTCTACTCCGATTTCGAGTACCCCGAGGGAGGCAAGGTTAGGGTGAGACCACGTGTGCGATCCAAGCGTTATGCCCGGGAATTCCAGGGCCCGCGCCAGCTCCGCGCGAGTAGCAGTCTGCACATAGGACGGCAATACACCGCGCGAGGGGAGCCCTGCGTCCGCGGCCCAGGCGCGAACTCGCTCGTCCGCTCCACCCAGCTTGTGCAGGGCGTGGTGTCTGAGTTGCTGGTCACGCTCCGGGCTTTGATAAAGAAGCGCATCCCACCAGAAGACATGATTATTCAGGCGCGCAGGAGCGACAAAAATCGTCGCTGGCAGAGAGTGTGCGGCTAGCTCACGCACTCCCGCGTTCACGGCCCCGCGGTACGCATCATCGATCGTGATCGCCACTCGGGGACGTCCATCCCCGGGCTCATCGATGCGCTCGAGCGGTACTACATCGGCCTCGGCTGCGAGCACATCGAGCTGCCTGGCGAAGTCTCGTTGTGCGACGAACAGTCCCGGCTCGCCGGCTGGCGCCTCTCCCTCAGGAATAATTCCGTGATAGGCGAGAATGAGGCGCTTCCCACGCACGCGCCGTCGCGTCAACCAGCCAACGGCGGAGGACGAAATGGCTCGCTCGATGGGCTGTTTTACAAAGGAGTGCACGGTGCTTAAGCCTTGGCCCCTAAGCTGGTGCGCCACACGCTCTGCCTGACGCGCCATCCGGCGAGACTCTTTGGAGAAACGACGCGAGGCGGACCACCTGCCCCGCTCCGCTCACCTTCGAATTGCCGCTGTGCCGAGATGTACAAGCCTGAAAACAAGGCCGCCATCAGGTAAACCGTATCCATCCATGCGAACGACACGAAAAACGAGGTGACGGCGAAGCCAACCATCGACACCGCGAAAAAGCTCGTCGCCCCATAGATAAAGCGTTCTGCTTCGCTGCCACGCAACCACGATCGCGGCAGACGCCGACGAAGTCGCAGAGAGCCGACAATCAGTCCGCAAACGAGCGAGGTCCAGATCAAGAGTCCGGGAAACCCCAACTCGGCGCCGGCCTGGATGTACGAATTGTGTGGAGCGGTGCAACGCATGGGTCCGTTCAGACGTAACGAGGCAATTTTTGGGGAAATAGTGCATTCAGCGCGAACGAAGTTGTCAATTCCCAGTCCGAACGCGGGGAACTGGGTCATGTAACCAATGCCTCGCTCCATCACCGCCTTGCGTCCATCGTGATCGAAGTAGTTGTAGTCCTGTTTTGGCGAGAGAATAGTCGCCATCTGCTTCCAGTACCCTGGCGGCGCAGCAACGGCGAGCGCGATGACCGCCGCCGCGAAAACGATTAGGCGGCGCCCGGCGGACACGCCATTCACGAATATGAGTGCAGCGGCCCCGATGGCGAGAAGCCCCAGAAATCCGCCTCGGGAGCCCGATCGCGCTATCGTCGCCGAAATACCAAGCAGGATAACGAGGAGCAGCCACCGCTTTGTGCCACGCGCTACAGAGAGCAGTAGCAAAGTCAATGGTAGACCTACCATCATCACGACGCAAAGGTCGTTCGAATCATACGTGTAAAGATTGTTCAGACGGGTGACGTAACTATTGCTCGTCCTGGAGATCCCGAAAATGAAAATCGAAAAAAACGCAAGAATGCCGCAGCTGATGACGTAAGCCCAAACGAACGTGAAAAGATCTCGACCATGGCGGATGCTTATCGCTATCAGGAAAGCGTACGCGAGCGTCTTCGCGTACGAGCTCAGGATGAACGACGCCGACCCTCCGAGCGAAATACCAAAAGCGGCCGAGCAGCACGCCAGAGCTCCGAGAATTGCGACGAGCCGCATTGGCCAGCGCCGCAAGACACTCGTGCCACTTAGGTACCTTGGGTTCAGGTACGCATAGGCAACCGACGCAGCGACGAGAATGAGTGCCGGCCGCAATTTCGCAAGCGCCGGATAGTGCTCGTGCACGCGACTGATCGTCAGGATCGTGAGCACAGACAGGGCAAATCGTAGCGGATCGCGCACCATTGTCAGGCGTGCCTCGCGGCCGACGAATGGCCGTGAAACTGTGGCCGCCCCCCGTCTCAGGGCGACACCGTAGGTTCGCGCAACCGCGCTCATTCTCCTGCCTCGACGGCGAAGACTGGATGCGGCGCTCGGAAATTCAGCACGCGTTCGAGCTAGGTAAAAGCCGGCGTTGCTTCGGTCAACATCACAGACGCGCCTCGAATCGGCAGCGGCGCGGGGTACACGACGTGCTCGAGGAACTGGTGATGCCACAGCTGCGTCGTTAGAACGCCAACGATCGCCTGATTCTCGTGATGTCCAGTTGCGATCCCGGAGCGGCACCGCCGCACGAGACCGTCGATGGC
>JAXDME010000115.1:0-11928 GCA_034666285.1 Gemmatimonadaceae bacterium
CAGTACGAGACGCTTCGCGATGCACTCGAGAAGCTCAAGCTCAACGACGCGTCGCTGAACTACGAGCCGGAGACGTCAACCGCGCTTGGATTCGGATTTCGCGCTGGATTCCTCGGTCTGCTGCACATGGAGATCGTACAGGAGCGATTGACTCGTGAGTTCGATCTCGAGCTGGTGACGACTGTTCCTTCGGTCGAATACAAGGTCTACAAGACGGATGGGACGATGACGCTGATCGAGAATCCATCGCTCATGCCATCGGCCCAGGCGATCCACTACATCGAGGAGCCGTACGTCAAAGCGCGCATCATGGTGCCCGCCGAGTATATCGGACCGATCATGACGCTTGGAACCGAGCGTCGCGGCGTCTACAAGAACATGACTTACCTCGACACCCAGCGCGTGGAGCTCGATTGGGAATTCCCGCTGGGCGAGATAATTCTCGATTTCTTCGACAAGCTCAAAACGGTGAGCCGCGGCTATGCGTCGCTCGACTACGACATGCTGGAATACCGTCGCAGCGATCTGGTGAGACTCGACATGCTCATCAACGGCGAGCCGGTGGACGCATTCAGCGTCATCATCCACGAGGACAAGGCATACGAGTGGGGCAGAAAGATCGCCGATAAGCTCAAGGATCTCATTCCCCGACAGCTGTTCGAAGTGGCGATCCAGGCTGCGATCGGAACGAAGGTCATCGCGCGCACGAGCGTGAAGCCGTTGCGGAAGGATGTGCTCGCCAAGTGCTACGGCGGAGACATTTCCCGCAAGCGCAAGCTGCTCGAGAAGCAAAAGGAGGGGAAAAAAAGGATGAAGCAGGTCGGTTCGGTAGAGATACCGCAGGAGGCTTTCCTCGCCGTGCTGCAGGTCGACTGAGTGAGCGGATCGCTCGTGATTCAGACGAGCTTTCTTGGCGACGTCATACTTACGACGCCGCTCATCCGCGAGCTTGCGAAGCGTGGCCCCGTGGACGTCCTCGTGACTCCTCAGGGGGCGGCGGTACTCGCATACAATCCCGACATCCGAACCGTCATTCGCTACGACAAGCGCGGGACGTACGGCTCCGCTCTCAACCTGTGGAGCACGGTTCGCGACCTGCGGAGTCGTCGGCCGTACGACGCCGCCTATCTCGCGCAGGGATCGTTTCGCAGCGGACTGCTCGCCGTGATGACCGGCGCAAAGCAGCGAATAGGATTCGCGAGCTCCACCGGGAGGGCGCTTTACACCAAGCAGCTGCCCTACAGGCCGGATCGTCACCACGCCGAGCGGTTGTGGTCGCTGGCGATGTCGGAGTGCGCCGATCCGCCGACGCCGGACCAGATTCGTCCGCGCCTTTATCCGTCGGACGAGGAGCGTCTCTCGATAGACCGGCTGCTGCGACGAGCGGGCAACCTCGAAGAGCCTTTCGTGGCACTCGCTCCGGGAAGCGCGTGGGGCACGAAACGCTGGCCCTATTACGTCGAGCTTGCCAGGAGAACGAGCGACCAGGCCCGCATCGCGATCATCGGGTCGAACGCCGACGCGTCCATGGCGGAGGAAATCGCGGCGGCAGTTCCGGACGGTTCGGTGATCAACGCGGTCGGCCAGCTTTCGCTGCTGGAATCAGCGGAGCTGATCGGGCGCGCCCAGGCGATAGTGACGAATGATTCGGCCCCGCAGCATCTTGCGTCAGCCATGGGAACCCCAACACTGACGATTTACGGGCCAACCGTTCCGGAGTTCGGATTCGGTCCGCTCGCCGAGCGCCACGCGGTAGCTGGCGTCGATGGGCTTGCCTGTCGTCCGTGTCATCGCCATGGCCCACAACGATGCCCGCTGGGCCATTGGCGTTGCATGCGGGACTTGGGTCCCGAAATTATCTCCAGTCTGCTCGGCGAAGTCCTCAACCCACCGGTGCCCGTATGAGCGTGAAGGAGCGTTACATAATCGGAGTCGATCTCGGCGGTACGAACATCGTGGCGGGCGCTATGCCCGTCGATGGCACTCGCGAGATCGCGATGCAGACGCGCCCAACCCTCGCTGATGGGGGTGCGACTTCGGTGGTCGAGCGGATCGCGGAGATGATCGAAAAGGTGATGGCCGAAACCATGGCAGAAACTGGCGCCGCGCGAGCCGATTTTCTCGGCGTTGGGATCGGGTCGCCAGGCCCCCTGGATCGGGAAAAAGGCATCGTCATCGTGACTCCGAATCTCGGGTGGAAGAATTTTCCGCTGCGCGACGAGATCGCCAAGCGGGTTGGACTCGATGCCACTCTGGACAACGACGCAAACTGTGCAACACTTGGCGAGTTCTGGTGTGGCGCGGCGAAGGGCGGCCGCAACGTCATTGGGATGACTCTGGGCACCGGTATTGGAGGAGGCCTGATCCTGGAAGGCAAACTTTATCACGGAGCATCGGACGTAGCGGGCGAGATCGGCCACACGACGATCGATTCCACCGGCAGACGCTGCAAGTGCGGCAACTACGGCTGTCTCGAGGCGTACGCGTCGGGCCCGGCGATCGCCGAACGCGCGCGCGAAGCACTGCGCGGAGACGAGGGAGACTCGATTCTCGCCGGCATGGTGGGTGGCGATCCGAAGAAGATCACGGCGCAGACCGTGTACGAAGCGTCGAAGCGCGGCGATACGATCGCCACGGAGGTCGTGCGCGAGACCGCGCATTTTCTTGGAGCGGGAGTGTCGAACCTGCTCAACATTTTCAATCCCGATGTCGTGGTTCTGGCGGGCGGCGTCACTCAGGCGGGGGACGCGTTGTTCAAACCGCTCCGCGCAGAGGTGAAGCGTCGCGCCTTCAAGCCAGCGGTCCAGGCATGTCGCATCGTGCCGGGAGCGCTTCCCCTCTCCGCTGGAGTTGTCGGGGCCGTCGCGACATTCAAGATGCAGACGCTGGGTGAGCTCTAGCATGATCCTCACCGGGAACCGATGACGAGGAAGCAGCGCGTTGGCGTGATGGGGAGTTTCGTCTGGGATGTGATTCATGGACGTGACCCGCATGACGCGCCCGTTGAGGAGTGGGGCGGAATCACCTACGCGCTCGGCGCGTTAGAAGCGGCGCTGCCGCCGGAATGGGAGTTTGTTCCGATTCTCAAGGTTGGAAGTGATCTGGCGCAGTCGGCGCGCGAATTTCTCGCGGGACTCGAGCGTGCCGCTCCTGGAGCCGGACCGATCGAGGTTCCGCATCCCAACAACAGAGTGGTGATGCATTACCAGAGCGACGAGCGCCGCTGCGAGCGACTCACGGGAGGAGTGCCGGGCTGGAGCTGGCTCGGCCTCAAGCCGTTGCTCGCCGATCTCGACGCGCTGTACATCAATCTGATCAGCGGCTTCGAGCTCGATCTGGAGACTGCCCAGCTCATTCGACAGCATTTCAGCGGTCCGATCTACTGCGATATTCACTCGCTGCTGCTCGCCGTGCAGCCGAACGGGACGAGAACACTCCGCCCTCTTCCGAATCCCGGCGCGTGGTGCCGCTGTTTCGATCTCATTCAGGTGAATGAAGACGAGATGAACATGATGACCAGCGGTCCCATGGCATTGGCTTCTATCGCCTTCGCAGAGGGCGTTTCCTCGATAACCATTACGCTTGGTAACCGCGGACTCATCTATTTTGTCGCGCCCGGGTTCGAGCGGCTATCTGATCTTCGGCGTCCCGCCTTGGCGGGCGCAGCGGGAGCGATTCGCACCGCCAAATTGCCGGCGAAGCTTCCACGGCACTCAGGTCCGGGAGATCCGACCGGGTGTGGCGATGTCTGGGGCGCGACCTATTTCTCGCGACTCCTCGCGGGTGATAAGTTTGACGTGGCACTCGACCGCGCGCTGGACGCGGCTGCCCGAAATGTGGACCATCGCGGCGCCACCGGTCTCGCGGACTACCTGCGCGGAGAGCTCAGCACCAAGTGACGACAATCATCAACGTTCCTCATTCGCTCGAGGACAAATCATTCGAGCAGGTGCTGGATCAGGTCGCGCCGTTGCCGCTTGACGAGAAGATCATCGTCGATACCCGGCACGCCCGCTGGGCATCTCCTTACGGATTGACGGCGCTGTTGGCGCTGGCCCAGTCTCGCGCCGAGCGGCCGGTGCTCTACGTTCCGGAAGCAGAGAACGTCAGCCACTACTGGTCTCGAATGGACTTCTTCAAGCACGCTGCCGAGCTCTACGAGATTCAAGGGCGCGTGAAGAGCACCAAAGCGGCGGAGACGAGCGTGCTGCTCGAGGTCACTTCCATCTCCAAGAGCGACGACGTTCACGATGTGGTGGACAAGATCCAGCAGCGTGCCCAGGACGCACTCGTCAAGAACCTGAATCTCGACGCGAAGATCACGATGCGCTTCACCATGGCGCTGTCGGAGGTGTGCCAGAACATCGTCGAGCACGCGGGCAGGGGCGGGTGGGTCGCAGTACAGACTTACACGTGGCGGGTCCGGCTAGGCGGCAGAAAGGTCGTCGTGATTGCGGTATGTGATCCGGGCATCGGATTCAAGCAATCGCTCGAGTCTGCTCCGGGTTTCCAGAAGCGCGAACGCTGGGATGACGGCCAGGCACTGGAGGAGACCGTAATGCGTGGCGCATCCCGGTTCAGGGATCCGGGCCGGGGTCAAGGCCTTGCGGGAGTACGCAAGTTTGTGGGATCGTGGGATGGCAAGCTCTCCATCCGAAGCGGCACCGCTCGCATCGCGGTGCTTCCGAAAGGAGACTGGGACGAGGACGAGCCTCTCCTCGAAGACCTTTCCTATTTTCCAGGTGCGCAAGTGCAGATAACGATCCCGGAGCGGGTGGCGTGATCAATCACATCGATGTCAGCTCGATGCTCAGGAAGAGCGTATGCGAGCTCTACTCGAATCTCGTCACGCGTCCCACTGGAGCAGCGGTGAGGTGCGAGATCGAGCAGGAGCTGGATCGGATTGGAGATCGCGCGCTCACCGTCATCGACTTCTCGCACGTGGGTCTGCTGGATTTCTCCTGCGCGGATGAAATCGTCGCGAAGCTGCTGCTGCAGTACGTAAGCCTGGATACGCCACGGCGCGAGGTTTATTTCCTGTTTCGCGGAATCAGCGAATCGCACATGGACGCGATCGAGGCCGTGCTGGAGAGGCACAAGCTCGCACTCGTCACACAGCACGCGGACGGAAAATCGCGACTGGTCGGGATTGTCGATGTCGACGAGAGAACGGCCTGGGAGATCATCTCGCAGCTGGGCGCCGGCGTTAGCGCCGACGTCGCGGAAGTGGCGGATGCGACCGGCCTGACTCGCGAACACGCGGAACGCATGCTGGATACACTGTGGCGCAGACGTCTCGTGATCAGACACGACACGGGCTACGTCGCAGTCGGCAGCGCAACCGCCGCGGCTGAACCGATGAGACTCGATGCATGATGGAGGGATTCCAGCCCTGGTTGATGGTGTCGAGCTATCTGGCGACCCGGGCGGGCGATCCCGAACGCGGGCCGCTCGTGCGGCTTCACCCGTCCGATGCGCGCCAACGACTGCTGCAAGACGGCGAGCTGGTGTGGGTTTACGGTCCACGACGTCACGAGATGGCTGTGCTCGTCGTCGATGATACTGTGAGTCCGGGCACCGTAGTCGCCCGCGACGTGCTGGGGATCGCGCCCGCCGAGATCGTTCGAGTGGTGAAGCACGATTTCGACGCAGGCCGCAGCACCCGTAACCTGGGCTAGGAGAGATATTGGCGGAGCCAACACGTAAGGTGGGCCTTTCGACAATCGCGATCCATGGTGCGGAGACGCGACCGACTCCGGGAATCGGTGTATCCCACCCGCTTGTACAATCCGTCAACTTCGCGCAGGAACCGGGCACCAGCGAGCTCCTCTACACGCGGTACGGCAACACTCCGAACGCGGAGCGAGTGCAAAAGCGGCTAGCCCTACTCGAGGGAGCGGAAGCCGCGCTCGTGCTCTCCAGCGGAATGGGCGCGACCGCCTGCGCGATGCTCGCGCTCCTCAGGCCAGGCGATCACCTGATCTCCAGCTCCTGGATATACGGCGGCACTCGTAAGCTCTTCACCGAAGAGCTGGTTGGGATGGGAATCGAAGTCTCTTTTGTGAATCCGCTCGAGCCGCGCGCGTGGAGAAAGGGCCTGAAGAAAAACACCCGGGTAATCTTTCTCGAGTCGCCTGTAAATCCCACGTGCAGGGTATTGGAGCTCAGCTCGCTCCAATCTCTCGCGCATGCTCAGGGGATCGCGCTCGTAGTTGACTCGACGATGGCGAGCCCGATCAACTTCCGACCAATCGAGCACGGAGTGGACGTGGTCATTCACTCGGCCACGAAATACCTGAATGGCCATCACGACATCCTCGCCGGCGTCGTGTGCGGGAACGAGCCACTCATCGACGAAGTCCGCCGCAAAATGGTCGTTTGGGGCCAGGCTCCCGATCCGTTCGCGTGCTGGCTGCTCGAGCGTGGCCTCAAGACTCTCGATGTGAGGGTCAAGC
Source organism: Gemmatimonadaceae bacterium (assembly GCA_034666285.1). Lineage (GTDB taxonomy): Bacteria > Gemmatimonadota > Gemmatimonadetes > Gemmatimonadales > Gemmatimonadaceae > UBA4720. The sequence continues at coordinate 6,456 of JAXDME010000115.1, forward strand.
GACAGAACGAGAACGCGATGCGAATCGCGGAGTGGTGCTCGAAGAGACCCGAGATCGCGAAGTCGCATTACCCCGGGCTTCCCGGCCATCCAGACCACGAGATCGCGAAAGGTCTGCTCGATGGATTCGGCGGCATGATGGCGATCGAGCTCAAGGGAGGAGGTCCAGCGGCGCTCAAATTTGTGAAGAAGCTGCAGGTCTTCACGTACGCTGCGAGTCTGGGCGGTGTGGACTCTCTGGTTATCGAGCCGCGTTACAGCTCTCACGCGCACCTGACCCCCGAGGAGCGGCAGCGAATTGGAATTCCCGATGGCTTCCTTCGAATCAGCGTCGGGATAGAGAACGCTGAAGATCTGATCGCGGACATAGAGCAGGCGCTTCAGCAGTAGCGATGATTCGCCTCACCAACGTTGCCAAGGAGTATCCCCGCTCGGGTACCGCGCTCGCCGAGATAAGCTTCCAGGTGCGAAAAGGAGAGTTCGTCTTCCTTACCGGACCCAGCGGATCCGGAAAGACGACAATCCTCAAGCTCTTGTACATGGACGACAAGCCGAACCTCGGGGAAGTCTGGGTTAACGGCGTAAGCTCCCTGACGGCAAGGGGCGGCGAGATATCACGTCTGCGACGCAGGCTTGGAATCGTATTCCAGGATTTCCGGCTGCTCGAAGATCGTACTGCGGAGGCCAACGTGAGGTTCGCGCTGGAAGTGACTGGCGCTCCCAAGGCGTCTATCGCAGCGAAAGTATCGCGTGCTCTCACGCAGGTTGGGCTCGCCTCGAAGGCTACCAGCTATCCGCGAGAGATGTCGGGCGGCGAGCAACAGCGCGTCGCTATCGCCCGCTCTCTCATCAACGACCCGTTCGTCCTCATCGCCGACGAGCCGACCGGAAACCTCGACGAGCGCGCGACGCGGGGCGTCTTTCAGCTGCTGCGCGACATCAACGCGTCCGGAACCGCGGTGATAATGGCGACGCACGATCTCGATCTGGTGCGACGGTCAAACTATCGCACGATCGAGCTCAATCACGGGCGGCTCGTTTTCGACTCGGCAGAATCTCCGCTGGCCCCGCGGCCCTCGGATCCGACGATGGCGGAAGTCGAAGCCGCCGCCGACACGCGCGAGAAGAGCTAGGTGCGATCCGTAAAGGAAGCGCTGACCGCATCTCGGCGAGCGCCCCTCCTCAGCATTCTGGGCGTGGTGACGATCGCGTTCTCCCTTTTCGCGTTCGGGCTGTTCGGACTGGTGGCGATCAACATTCGAAAGGCGCTGGAGCAGGTCGAGGAAAGAGTGGAAGTCCGCGCATTTCTCGGCGACAGCACCGAGATCGAGTCAGTGGCGGCGGCAATGAAAGACATCGGTGAATTTCCGGAAGTCGCGCGCGTCGAGTACGTCTCGAGGGAACAGGCGCTCGAGCGGGCCAGAAAGGAGATGGGTGAGTTCGCCGACGTGTTCGAGGCGGGCGTGCTGCCTGCTTCCATTGAGGTGTACCTCAAGTCGGGAATGCGTGACCCGACCACCGTGAAGTCCGTGGCTGATCGTATCCGGACTTACCACTTCGTCGATGACGTCCGCTACGGTGAGGAGTGGGTCGCGAAGCTCTATCGTCTGCGAAACATCGCAACGGTGGCGGGTCTCGCGCTCGGCATAGCGTTCGCGGCAGTCGCCATAATCATCATCGGCGCGACGATCCGCATGACGGTGCTCGCTCGCGCGAAAGAGATATCGATAATGAGGCTCGTCGGCGCGACGGACATGTTCATCCGACTTCCCTTCCTCATCGACGGGCTCGTCAAAGGAGTGATGGGCGGACTGCTGGCGCTGGTTTTCGTGTGGGTAGCAAATCGGGTGGTCAACGAATACTTCATCCAGACGATCTTCTTCAATCGCGAGATGATCTTCCTCGGAATCCTCGGGGGCGCGTTCATGGGAGTGCTTGGCTCGCTCGTGTCGGTCGGGAGACACCTACGCCGAGTTTGATTCGCGCGCCGTGGCTGGGCCTCTGCTACGCCCTGCTCTTTGCGTCCTATCTCCCCGGCCAGCAGACCGAGACCGCCGAAGCGCGCGTGAACGCGCAGCGTGACGAGCTGGCGCGGATCAGAGCGGAGCGCGACGAGCTTGAGAAAAAAATGAGCGGGCTGCAGAACACCGCGCACGAGCTACGAGACGAAGTGAATCTTCTGGACAAGCAGCACGATGCCACGGCGCGCATGGTGAGCTCCCTCGATCAGCAGCTCGTCGCGATAACCGACGAGGTCAAGACGACTACGGGAGACCTCGAGAAATCGCAGCGTGAAGCCAGCATGAAGCGGACGGTCCTGCAGCGACGCCTCATCGAGATCTACAAGCGAGGCCCACTCTATTCCGCGGAAGTTCTATTCTCGGCGCAAACGGTCGGGCAGCTGGTCGCCCGATATAAGTATCTGCATCTGCTGGCTTTGAGGGACAAGGGGCTCGTCCATCGTCTCGACGAGCTGCACGACAAGATGGAAATCCAGCGCGGACAGCTTGTCAGGCTGCAAAACAGCGTGATCGAGAACCGCACGTTGAAGGAGCAGGAAGCGGCTCGTCTCGCCGAGCTCGAGAAGCTCCAGGCGCAGAATCTCTCGCGCGTACAGCAGGACACGAAGCGCACGAAGGCCAGGCTCGCCGAGCTGGAGAAAAGCGAAGCGCGCCTCAACAACTTCATCGCCTCATTCGAAGCAGAGCGTCGGAAAGCGTCGGGGCGGGCAGCGGCCACGCTTTCGCCCAGCTCGATTCGCACGACGGACATCGGACGACTCGATTGGCCGGTGAATGGTGTATTCCTTTACCGGTTCGGACGATTCGTAAATCCGAACAACACCACCACTCGCTGGAATGGAATCGGGATCGGCGCTCCCGTGGGCACGGCGGTGAAGTCTGTTTCGGCTGGTACAGTCGCTTATGCGGGCCCGATGGGCACTTACGGGAACACGGTCATTCTGGAGCACGGCGGGGGCGACTATTCCGTATACGGGTCACTGGACAGGATCGATGTCCGAAAAGGCACGCGCGTGATCAAGGGACAGGCTCTCGGCACAGTCGGCATCAGCGATCCCGCGCTCGGATCGCATCTGCACTTCGAGATCAGGCGCGGCGGGCCGGCAGTGGATCCGGCCGAGTGGTTGCGCGCTGCGCGGTAAACACCTCGGCGATTTGACGGAACTGCCGCTCAATCTGGCTACCGAGACGGAAGTTTCATCCGGATTACACGGATTTTCTGGATTACTCGGATCCCCCTAGGAGGCGTGAGAGCTCGCTTCACCGGGCCGGAAATGTTTTTGGAACGGCCACTCGAGATGCTTACGTCGCGGATCGGAGCCCTACGCCGAGACGAACAAAAACAAACGAGATCACCGCTTGGCGGATGGACCTGCTACGCCACAACGAATGATCAGAGTAATCAGGATAATCCGACTCATCCGGATGAAACTTCTATCTCGGTTGCCAGCCGGAGCGGTAGTTCAAGTGGCGCCCCGGATCGCTAGAGCAATGTTCCGTGAAGCACCATGAACGCCACGGAGAAGTAGATGACCAATCCGGTGACGTCGACAAGAGTAGCGACGAAGGGAGCCGAAGCGCTTGCTGGATCGAAGCCGATGCGCTTGAGAAGGAACGGCAACATCGATCCGGCCAGAGATCCGAAGGCGACGATCCCGACCAGCGAGAAGCCAACGGCAATCGCCAACAGCATGTAGTGTGGGCCATAGTTGAAAATGTGTAGGTCCTGCCACACCACGATTCGCGTGAAGCCGATGATTCCCAGGATGGCGCCGAGCACAAGTCCAGTGGGGAGCTCGCGAACTGCGATGCGCCACCAGTCTCGAAGCTTCAACTCCTGCAACGCGAGGGCACGAATCACGAGTGATGTCGCCTGTGATCCGGAGTTGCCGCCGGAGCTCATGACGAGCGGGATGAACATTGCGAGCACGGCGGCCCTCTCGATTTCCCCCTGAAAGCGCTGCATTGCCGTCGCCGTGAGCATTTCGCTGAGGAAGAGAGCGCACAACCATCCAGCGCGCTTCCGGATCATATCGAGGAAACTGATCTCCATGTAGGGAGCATCGAGGGCTTCCATACCACCGAAGCGCTGAACATCTTCGGTCTGCTCCTCGACCAGTGTGTCGATTACGTCGTCGACCGTGACGATCCCGACTATCCGGCGCAGATCGTCTATCACAGGAACGGCGAGCAGATTGTATTTGGAAATCAATCGCGCCGCTTCTTCACGATCGGTGTCCGCCGCGACTGTGAGCGGCGCGCGACGACTGCCGACCTCGAGCACATTCTCGTCGCGAGGCACAGTCAGAAGCTCTCGCAGCGATACGACGTGCACGAGAGTCTGCGTGTCCGGCTCGACAACGTAGATGGCGTAGACCGTCTCCTTCCGCCCGCCAACCTCGCTGATCAAACGGAGTGCCTGGTCCACCGTCCAGTCCGATGGGATGCTGACAAATTCCGTCGTCATGATTCCACCGGCGGTGTTCGCTGGATACTGCAAAAGCCTTTGAAGCGCGGCACGTGTTGATGGAGCCACCGTAGCGAGCAGCCGAAGTCGATCTTCAGGCGGGACTTCGCGGAACAGGTCCGCCTGCTGGTCGGACGACATTGCCTCGATCAGCAAGCCGACGCGAGACGGATCTATGTGCTGGATGATCGCGCAGCGGTGGCGGGTCAGCTCCGGCTCGTCGAACACCTGTACTGCCATGTCGAACGGAAGGGAGGCCATCACCTTCGCCGCGGCTTCAGGAGGTAGCTCGCGCAAAGCTTCGGCGATATCCGGCGGGCGCAGCTCGCCTAGTGCTTCCTGAAGCTCCTCTGGATCGTCATGTACGAGATACAGAAGCTGCGCGACCGTTTCTGGAGAGATTTCGATCATATCTGGAGCAGTTTTGTTCGGAGACGAATGTTTTTTCGAGTGTTCGTGCCACCCTTGCGAGGACGAAGCTGCGCGCGGAAGGTTGCGCGGGTTGGTCTGGTCACGAGCGGTCGTTACATTGAACCCGCGGTCAGTGTTCGAACCAAGGTGACATGACACCAGTAGCTGTGCGATTCACGCGAGCAGTTCGCGGTTGGATCTTCATCGGCGCCCTCGCCCAGGCTTTCCTGCCGGGCGTTGTCGGCGTCGTTGATGCATCCGCTGCTGGCAGCGTTGCATCGGCAGCGGTTCGGCCGCACGCAGAATCTCACGGAACACCGAAGTGTCCGCGCGTACATCAGGACGACAACTGCGCGCTTTGCCAGTTCGTCAGTGGTGCGGTCGCGCCCGTCGCGCAAGCAGCGCCACTTCCCGGCCTTCGCTCCGCGCCTCACGCAGTCATCCGCCGCTCCGCGCTCTCGCCAGAGTGCCTTACCGACGGATTCCCCAGCCTCCCCAGAGCGCCTCCAGCAAAAGCGTAGTCCCGCCAACGAGCCAGGCGCTCGTTCGGCCCCGAGGATCACGCTCGCCGATCA
>JAXDME010000116.1:0-12319 GCA_034666285.1 Gemmatimonadaceae bacterium
TCCTCGCACTCGCAGCCGCCTGCTCGAAAAAACAATACACCATAGCGGACACCGCGGCCGTTGCCGTAGTTGCACCGGATACCACTGCGGCAGTTGCCGTAACGGCTGCTCCAGGCGCACCAGTCTCCCTCACCGTTGCATCGAAGCCGGGCGTCGGTGTCTACCTCACGGACGCGTCGGGACGGGCTGTCTACGTTCTCGACGATGGCACAGGCGCGACAATCGCCTGCACCGGGCCGTGCTCGACGGCATTACAGCCCGTGGCGGGAAATGCGTCGAAGGCGGCAGGCGATACAGCACTCAGTGCGGACCTGATCGGCGTGACTACGCTTCCTGATGGAACCGTGCAGGTCACCTACGCCGGAAAGCCCCTTTACTACGCGAGCCAGGATCAAAGCGCGTCCAGCACCAGCGCGCAGGGATCCAGGCAGGGCAAGGCCACTTCCTATCTGGTGAGTCCCAAGGGGACTGAGATCAAGAGCAAGGCGAAGGCATGATCGCAGATTACGGAAAGTCCATGGAGGCTGCATCGGCGTCGGAGAATCGCCGCGATGTCGGCGTCGATGTAGTGCTCCAGGCTGGAACCGGACAGGGATAATGCAGAGCGATGACGAATCCTCCCGTCGTCACGGACAATTGGCTGTGAGCGCGGCTGCTCGCGGTGACTCCGCCCAACTTGTGCGAGACGAGCGCACGGGCAGTGGAGGTACCGCGGGCAGTTCGCGCGAGCAGTGCTCCGGAGAGATGTCCGCCCACTGAGCGATAAGAGCCCCTCCCATTGGTTCCGGCGGCGGACGAGAAACGGCAATCATTCTCCTGAATGGTTGCCGTTCTCGTCTGGCATCTATGTCAAAAGGATATACGGATGCTCCGGAGTGCGCGGTGATCTCTCCGCGAACAACAAAAACAACAGACCCGCCGAACTGAGCTTTAACGGCACATTGAGCGGACCAGAAGCTTCAGCCGTTTCCGGAGCATCCGTATCACCCTTCGTCCTAGATACCCGGACGCAGATATCGATGTATTTTTTGCTGCGGGATCCTCAGGTAAAATCTCTTCCCGGATGTGAGATGAAACGTGCGCTTCTGTTTGCCGTTCTTGTTGTGACATCCCCGATTCGAGCCCAGACTCGCGAGGCTACACTTTTTTCCGCGCGCGCCTCTCTGTTCGCTGATTCCGTTCTCAAGCTGATGACGCTCGATGAAAAAATCGGGCAGCTGAACCAGACTCCGGGCGAGGGCTCTCAAACCGGTCCACACGTGCCGTCGGGTGGCGAGGCGCTCATTCGATCCGGAAAGGTCGGGTCGTTCCTCGGCGTATGGGGAGTCGATTACACTCGGGAGCTCCAGCGTATCGCGACGCAGGAATCACGGCTCAGGATTCCGCTTCTCTTCGCCATGGATGTTATCCACGGGTTCCGCACCATCTACCCGGTTCCAATCGCCGAGGCAGCCAGCTTCGATCCAGCACGCGCTGAATTCTCCGCACGACAGTCCGCCGTCGAGGCCACCGCGCACGGGCTCCATTGGACATTTGCTCCGATGGTCGACATCGCGCGCGACCCGAGATGGGGACGCATCGTCGAGGGCGCCGGAGAAGATCCGTACCTGGGCAGCGCCATGTCCGCGGCGAGGGTTCGCGGTTTTCAGGGCGGCGACGGTGCGTTGGGACTCGGCGCGCCGGACGCGCTACTGGCGAACGTAAAACACTTCGCCGCGTACGGAGGTGCCGAAGGCGGGCGCGATTACAACACCGTGGAGCTGAGCGAAAGGACTCTGTGGGAGACCTACCTTCCTCCATACGAAGCGGCCGTCAAAGCCGGCGTCGCCTTCGTGATGTCATCCTTCAATGACATCGGCGGAACTCCCGCCCATTCGAGCGACTGGCTGCTCGGCGACGTGCTGCGCCAGCGCTGGGGATTCAAGGGAGCAGTCGTAAGCGACTGGGGTGGAATCGGCGAGCTGATTCCACATGGAGTCGCCGCGAACCGGGGTGAAGCCGGAATCCTCGGCATTCGCGCCGGTATCGACATCGACATGTCGGACAACATCTACGTCGACAGCCTCGGCGCGGCCGTTCGCTCCGGACGAGTGCCGCAGTCTCTCGTCGACTCGGCGGTCCATCGGGTGCTGCGCATAAAGTACGCGATGGGACTTTTCCAGGATCCTTACCGATTCAACGACCTGGCGCGCGAGCGGCACTACACCCTCGCTCCCGAACATCTCGTCGCCAGCCGTCTCGCCGCGCGCGAAGGAATCGTGCTTCTCAAGAATTCGTCCAAGACGCTTCCACTCCGCAAAGATTTGCAGACTATCGCCGTGATCGGCCCGCTCGCCGACGATGCGCACGCCGCGCTTGGTGGCTGGGCTGCCGACGGACGCGCAAGTGAGGCTGTCAGCGTGCTCGCGGGCGTGCGCGCGGCGGTCGGTCCATCCGTGAAAGTCATTTACGCGCGCGGGTCTCCAGTCGATAGCGCCGACACTACCGGCTTCGCCGCGGCGCGCGATGCGGTCGGGCAGGCGGATGCAGTCGTTCTCGTGCTCGGCGAGGGCGACACTCTGTCTGGCGAGGCGTCGAGCCGCGCATCGATCGAATTGCCTGGCTTGCAGCTGGAGCTCGCCCGTGCGGTTCTCCGCGCGGCGCGGCGGAGTACTGCATTCGTACAGACGGATACAACGCCAAAACCGGTTGCGGTGGTGTTGATGAATGGACGAGCGCTCGCAATTCCACAGCTGGCTCGCGAAGCACCGGCGATATTGGAGACGTGGTTCCTCGGAAATCAGCATGGTGCCGCAGTGGCCGACGTTCTGTTCGGAGACTACAACCCGGGCGGCAAGCTGCCCGTGACCTTTCCGCGCGCGACCGGGCAAATCCCCATCTACTACAATCATCGCAACACCGGCCGTCCCGCGGACAGCGCGAATCACTACACATCGAAGTACCTCGACCTCCGTTCCGGCCCTCTCTTCCCCTTCGGGTATGGCCTCAGCTACACCACGTTCGCGTACTCGAACCTCCGATTGTCGGCCACTACGATTGCAAACGGCGACTCTCTCGAAGTCTCGGTCGATGTAGCGAACTCCGGCGACCGCGGTGGGGACGAGGTCGTGCAGCTCTACATACGCGACGACGTCGCAAGCGTCGAAGAGCCGGTCAAGAGACTCGTCGGATTTCAGCGCATAGCATCGCGCTCGGGCGATACTCGAACGGTCACCTTCAGAATTCGCCCGGAATCTCTCTCGCTGTACGATCGGCAGATGCGTCGAGTCGTCGAACCTGGAACGTTCACGGTTTACGTGGGAACCAACTCGGACGACGTACTCACCGCTCATTTTTTGGTGACCGGCGACACGCTCGTGCTCGCGCCGGCACCGACCCGCTTTCGCTGAGCGATTTCGCTTCAGCACCGAGGTTGAATTGCAGAAGCAGCTCGCGGCAATAGCTGAATCGCTCGAGTCGGCACAGTCGCGTCTCCGGCGCTTTACCGATAAGCTCCAGGAGGCTGACTGGAACAAGAAGCCGGCAACTAATCAGTGGTCGGCGGCGGAGTGCGTCGAGCACCTCAACCTCACGTCGCGCGCGTACATCCCTCTGCTGCGCGATGCCGTCGCCAAGGCTGGAGAAGTGCGGCGAGAACCGACGAAGCACTACCGTCACGACGCGCTTGGCTGGTTCCTGTCGAAGATGTTCGGACCGCTTCGGCACCTGGGCAAGATCAAGCTCGTGCGAGTGAAGACCACACCTGCTTTCGAGCCGCAGCCCGGACGCTCACGCACTGAGATCCTTTCAGATTTCGTGCGTCTTCAAACGGAGCTGATCTCAATCACGCGATCGGCGGATGGGCTGCCAATAGACGAGGTAAAAATCGTCTCGCCTTTCGGCGGACGAATGAAGTACAACGCCTACTCGGCGCTGGATATCGTGTCGCGACACCAGCATCGGCATTTGGAGCAGGCGGAAGAAGCAGCGCGCTGACGCGCTAGGGCGTAACGGTGGCGTCGAAAAAGACCGCCGGAAGAGAGCTGACTTTCGCTTGTACCTTCACGGCGCCGGGTGCCGCGCCGGCGGTGTATCTGGTCCAGCCTACACCGTTCCCGTCTGTCTGCGATGTCAGAGGATTGACCGACCCTCCACCTGAGACGACAGTCCAGGTAATGGTTTCGTTCTCAATCGGCTCATTGAACGACCCGACTACAACTACGCTCAGCGAATCCGGCAGAGGCGTATTGACCGGAACAGTCTGCGAGTCGCCGCCTACTATTGCAATCGTAGATGGCTGGGACACATCGGTGCCCAGTGTACAGCCGGAAAGCGCGAGCGTTGCTACGATGAGCAGGAGTTTTCGGTTTACGAGCATCTGACGATTTATCAAGCGCATCGAGTTTCCCTCATGTGTGAATTGATGGTTGCGGCTCTCAGAAAAGAATAGCGGCGTGCTGCGCTCTCCGCCTTTTTTTGTTCTTTTTTTACGATTTCGTTGTATTCGGTGAGAGCGAAGTTGGCGGCATGCGGATTGCCAAAATGGAAATCAACCAACGACAACCTCGGGAAAAAAAATATGCTCCGTTCGGGAACGCCTCCGCACGGTCCGGGATTGCACGCGCCCCTGGACCGACCAATCATCGTCCACTGTCATCTGCGCTGGGATTTTGTGTGGCAGAGGCCGCAGCAGATCCTGTCCCGCCTCGCCAGTCAGGCGCCGGTACTTTTTGTGGAAGAACCGATCTTTCTCGACGACCTCAATAACGCTCATCTCGAGATCTCGGTTCCTTTTGCCAATGTTTTTCGTGCGGTGCCGTACCTCTCCGGCACTATGCGTACTGATCCGGACAAATCCTCGGCGATCGTACGCTCGCTGGTTCAGGACGCTCTGGCAGACGGGGGAAAACTCAAAGGCCTGTTCGTAAATCCGATACAATGGTTCTACAGCCCCGCCACCGCGCCATCAATGCTGGGAGCGTTCAATGAGGTCGCCGTCGTCTACGACTGCATGGACGAGCTCGCGCAGTTCCGTTTCGCGCATCCCGATTTGCCGCGACGCGAACGACTGCTTCTCAGCAATGCCGATGTCGTCTTCACTGGCGGACACAAGCTGTACGACGCCAAGCGCAAATATCACCGCAACGTCCACTTCTTCGGTTGCGGAGTGGACGTGGCGCACTTCGCCAAGGCCAGAGCGGCCGAGACTCCGATTCCGTCGGATATTGCTGGCCTCCCTCAGCCGATTTTCGGCTACTTCGGAGTCATTGACGAGCGAATCGACTACGACCTGATCGCGGAGCTCGCGAATAAGTGCCCGGATGCCTCGATCGTCATGATCGGTCCGGTCGTCAAGGTGGATCCTGCCAGTCTTCCCCAGGCCCACAATATCCACTGGCTAGGAAAGCGTGAGTACTCGGAGTTGCCCGCCTACGTGAAAGGGTTCGCGACCTGTCTGATGCCATTCGCGCTCAACGAGGCGACAGAGTACATCAATCCGACAAAGACCCTCGAATACATGGCGGCGCGAAAGCCGATCGTTTCGACGGCGGTGGCGGATGTCGTCCGCAACTTCACACCAATCGTTCGCGTGGCGAGATCCCACGAGCAGTTCGTCTCTTTTGCCGCAAAAGCCGCGAAGAGCCCCGATCTCGTTCTACTCGGCGAAGGTGTGAAGAGGGCCGATCGCGAATCCTGGGAAAGCATTGTCTCGGAGATGGGACGCTTGATCGTCGCTGCCATCAAGGATGCGCGTCCAGAGATGGTTGCGGTCGCAGCTCGCCCAGCGCGCATGACGGAGCTCGCCGTGCAATGATCAGCGCGCCAAACGCGCGCGCTCCTCTTCCGCTCCAGATTTGGGGCGGCATTGAATGCACAGTCAACCGCGTAGGCGCTCGCTACTTTGATCAGATTGCGCTCAGCGGCCGAGGGGATCGCGCCGACGACATCGATCGGTTCGCCGAGATGGGGATTCGGACGCTGCGGTACCCGGTGCTTTGGGAGCGCGTTGCGCCACAGTCGCTCCGTGACGCGGATTGGTCCTCTACCGATCGCGCCCTTGAGAGGATGCGCGCTGTCGGCATCACTCCGATCATCGGCCTCGTTCACCACGGCAGCGGACCGAGACATACGAGTCTTCTCGATCCGGCATTCCCCGAAAAACTTGGGGACTTCGCCCGAGCCGTAGCGGAACGGTACCCGTGGATCGAGATGGTGACGCCCGTGAATGAGCCCCTTACCACGGCTCGCTTCGCCGGTCTCTACGGGTTGTGGTTTCCGCATGCGCGGGATGACCGCTCTTTCGTGCGAGCGCTGATCAACCAGTGCCTGGCTATTCGGAACTCGATGGTCGCAGTGCGTGCTGTAAACGCATCCGCGCATCTCGTACAGACAGAGGATCTCGGGAAAACCTACAGCACTCCCTTGCTCCGGTATCAGGCCGAGTTCGATAACGAGCGCCGTTGGCTGACCTACGATCTGCTCTGTGGCCGCGTTGGAGAAGATCATTTTTTCTGGCGCTACCTTCTCGACAACGGAGCGACGCTCTCGGAGCTCGAGAGCTTTCTGAGCGATCCGTGCCAGCCAGATATCATCGGGGTCAACCACTATCTCACCAGTGAACGCTTTCTCGACGACCGCGTAGAGCTCTACCCGCCAGCAGTTCGCGGCGGAAATGGACGTCACGCATATGCCGACGTCGAAGCGGTGCGAGTGCTCGAGAACGGACTAGCCGGCCATCTTGGCCTTCTTCGTGCGGCGTGGGAACGCTACTCGGTTCCTCTTGCGGTGACTGAAGTCCACCTGGGCTGCACTCGCGAGCAGCAGATGCGGTGGCTTCGTGATGCGTGGTGCTCAGTCGAGGAGCTGAGGGAGAAGGGCTGCGACATCAGAGCGATTACAGTATGGTCGCTCCTTGGATGCTTCGGCTGGCACACGCTGGTCACGCGCGGAGACGGCCGGTACGAACCGGGTGCGTTCGACTTGCGTTCAGGCGAGCCGCGCCCGACTGCGATCGCAGCGATGACGGCGCGGCTCGCAACTGACGGAAGCTTCGATCATCCCGTACTTGATGGAGAAGGGTGGTGGCGCGGGCAGGGTCGTCTTGCGTATCCGGCTTACCATTCGGCTCATGTCACGCGTGCTCTGCAGCGCGAAAAACGTTCGCAGCGACCAATCCTGATTACGGGCGCCTCCGGAACCCTCGGCACAGCGTTCACGCGGATCTGCCAGGAGCGAGGGCTCGAAATCCGGGCGCTCACACGCCACGAGCTCGACATCACGGATGGGGCTTCGATCGAATCGGCCCTTTCGACGATCAAACCGTGGGCAGTGATAAATGCCGCCGGCTACGTGCGAGTCGATGACGCCGAATGGGATTACGCGTCGTGCCAGCGCGTCAACGCCAGCGGGGCGATTGGCCTGGCACTCGCTTGCGAAGCGCGTGGAATCCGCCTCGCGACTTTCTCCACCGATCTCGTATTCGACGGTGATTCGAAGCGGCCCTACACCGAGGTCGACGCAGTCAACCCGCGATGCGCTTATGGCAGGAGCAAAGCAGTCGCCGAGTCGGCTCTCCTGGCAATGCGCGATCAGCCACTCATCATCAGGACGAGCGCATTCTTTGGCCCCTGGGACGCCTACAATTTTCTTTCTACTTCACTTTCAGCGATTGCAGACGGCGTCCCGGTGGAAGCGGCGGACGATCTGATCGTTTCCCCCACCTATGTGCCAGACCTCGCGCACACCACCCTGGATCTGCTCATTGACGACGAGCGCGGCATCTGGCACCTCGCCAACAGCGGAGAGACGACCTGGGCTCAGTTCGCCCAACGAGCCGCGGAGTCAGCCGGGCTCGACGTCGACCTGATCGTTGGAAGACCTTGGTCCGCTCTTGGTTACTCGGCGCTCCGCCCTCGATACTCCGCGCTCACGAGTGTCCGCGGATGCCTGATGCCCTCTCTCGAGGACGCTCTGACGCGCTACACGTCCGAGTGGGCAGAGCTCCGAGGGACGCCGGCACAAACCGCCAACGCGTAAGTGTATGACAGACCAGAAACGAATCGTCATCATCGGTGCGGGTCCAACGGGGCTTGGCGCCGGCTATCGTTTGCGCGAGATCGGGTACAAGAACTTTCTGATTCTGGAGACGCGCAACAAGGTGGGAGGGCTTGCCTCGTCGGAGAAGAGCGCGAACAGCTTCACCTACGACATCGGAGGACACGTCCTGTTCTCCCATTACGAATATTTCGATCGCCTGTTCGACAAACTGCTCGGCGACGAGTACCAGGAGCTTCTTCGTGAGTCATGGGTGTGGATGTGCGACAGATTTCTGCCCTACCCATTCCAGAACAACATCAAGTACCTCCCACGGGAGATCGTGCTCGAATGCCTGATGGGCCTGATCGAGGCGCAGAAGCAGCCGTTCGATCTCGCGCGCTTCGCCAACTTCGAAGAATTCATTCATGGAGTCTTCGGAGCAGGGATCGCGAAGCACTTCATGATGCCGTACAACTTCAAGGTGTGGGCACATCCACCCAGCATGATGAACAAGGAGTGGATCGGCGAGCGTGTTTCCGTTGTAGACATCAAGCGGGTGCTCGGGAATGTAGTTCTGGATCGCGACGATGCCGGGTGGGGACCGAATGCGACATTCAAGTATCCACGACACGGCGGAACCGGTGGACTATTCGAGCGAATGGAGCCGTACGTGCGCGAGAATCTCCGCCTCAACGCGAAAACGGTGGGGGTCGATACCCGCAATCGCGAGGTTGTGCTCGAAGACGGCACGAGGGAGCGATATGACCACCTGCTGTCGACGATGCCGATGGACCTGTTGGTCAGCTCGATGAACGGCGACGTGCCCGATTCAGTGCGGGACCAGGCATCGAAGCTCCGCCATTCGGGCTCGTACATCGTGGGTGTAGGAATCAGACAACCGGCTCCGTCGAAAAAGTGCTGGATGTACTACCCTGAAGCGAACTGTCCCTTTTACCGGCTAACCTACTTGTCGAATTACTCTCCCGAGGTAGTTCCCGACGCGTCGAGCCATTACTCGTTGCTGGCCGAGATCTCCCGCTCCGAGTTCAAGCCGGTCGACAAGTGCACGGTGATCGAAGAGACGATTCAGGGGATGGTCAACACGCGCATGATATCGGAATCGGACAGGGAGGATATCGTCGACACGCACGTAATCGATCGCGATTATACGTACCCGATTCCGAGCCTCGAGCGCGACAAGGCTCTTGCGACGATTCATCCATGGCTCGAGTCGAACGACATTTTTTCCCGGGGCCGGTTTGGTGCGTGGAGGTACGAGGTCGGCAACATGGACCATTCAGTTGCGCAGGGTGTTGAGTGGGTGAATCGGATCGTCTGTGGGGATCAGGCGAACGAGCTCACTTACAAGGGTAAGCGAGGGTGCTAGCTGTTGCTCGGTGTCGGGGTGGGGACGGGGCAAGGCACCCACCGAACTGAAGCACGGAGCTGTCGGCTTTGCAGCTATTGCTCAGAGCTTTCATACTGGCGCACTGACTGCGATGTGTCCGCCGTGGTCTTTTTCGGATTGATTTTATTGAGTAGGCCGTGAAGCATTCTAGTCACTTCGACTACGTCGGCGAGCATAGATTTCGCTTCGGCGTCCGGGATCACATCTATGTCTCGGGCGAGCGTCAGGTGGTATTCCAGCTCGTAGGCGGAGTTGAGGCTGTAACGAAGGAACCGCACAAAATCACGCTCGCTGTTCTGCCTCCTTCCTTCAACAATATTCGCCGGAATTGACATAGCCGCCCGAATGATCTGGCTGCGAAGCGCGGCGTACCGAGACGCGCGGATGCCAATCGCCGTGCGGTGCGCCCGAATAGCGAGCGCATGCGCTTTCTGCCAAACCTGGAGATTCTTGTAATCACTCATGAAGCAGAATGAAAAGGACCAAACCCGGAACGACCATCCTTTAGGCCCGACTCAAATCCTTCGATTTTTGCTTTGAATCCGCCGGAATAGCTCTGAGCTTCAGCTGCAAAGCACACAGCTCCCTGCTTCAGTTCTGTGGATGCCAGTCAAGGAAAGAAAAAAAGGCCGGTGACAAAGTCACCGGCCTTTCCCATACGCCGAGTAAAGCCGTTATGCCTGCTTCCGCTCCACACCCTCTGGCAACGCGGGCATCCCCTGATTCGCCGCGATCAGATCCCGGTACGCCACGCCAACGGGCCGGATCCGCCGATCGAGATCGTACAGGCCAACCGGGTGCACGTCGTTCTTCTCCACGCGCAGCGCGTGCTGCCAGTCGATCTGGTCGGTGAGTGAGAACCACGTGAATCCCATCACCGGAATTCCGGAGCTGCGCAGCGCGACGATGTCTTCCCACTGGCCCTGCAGCCAATCCACAGCAAGCGCGCTCACCCGATTGGTCTCGCAGTGAAAGAGCGGAATCCGGTAGCGCGAGTAGTACTCCGCCGCCAGAAGCCGGAATCCTTTCGGCGACCGGGCAGTGGTGCATTTACCCGTCGATGCGACGCGGTGCTCGCACGTCGGATAATAGTCGAGGCCTAGCCACCGCTGACCAACGCCGCGTCTCTCGCGGAAGAAGCTCAGATCATTGGAGGTAACGCCGTGGTCGTTGAGAAAGCTCGCCATTCCCGGCGCGAGCTCACGACCGAGCGTAAGATCAAGAGATAAATGCTTGAACGCGTTCTCTCGCGCCGCCTGTGACTCAGCTTTCTTTCCCGCGGCGTGGAAATGCTCGATCGACTCACTCTGGACGATGATCGCATCGGGTCGTTCAGCGAGAATAGCCTCGACAGCTAGCTCGTGGCCCATGCAGAGATTCCGCATTGCCCTCGCGAACGCGCCCTCGTCGGCGAGCGCTTCGTTCCAGTATCCGCGGAGCGCGGAGAAGCTCGCGCAGATGAAAATCTCGTTTATGGGAGTGTAGTAACGGACCCATGGGTACCGCCGCGCAAACGCTCCGGCGTATTCGGCGAAAAGGACCGGAAATGCGGGATCCTGGAATCCACCGAGCCAGTCGGGAACGCCGAAGTGGCAGAGATCGGCGATGAGCTCGATTCCCTGCGCCCGCAGATTCAGAATGGGCTCGTCGGCCGAGCTCCAATCGAATTTGTTGGGGCCGATGTGGGTCTTGTAGTACGCGGGTCCGTAGCGCAGCGCTTGAATTCCGAGCTCGCGCACGAGACCGAAGTCTTCGCGCCACCGGTCGTAGTGTCCACACTTCTCCATTTCGTCGATGCGTCGACCGTTGGGAAGAAGCGGATAGCTATTCTCGATCCCTGTCGAAAACAGAAAGGGATGTTGCATTCGTTTAGAATTGAAGAGGTATACCGGCGTTGAAGAAGCGACCTTCGCCGGGATTGAAATTTTCCAAGTAATCTTCTACACCTGTTAGACGATCTGGACTCTGCGCAGTTAACAATTTCTCGCGCGAATTCAATCAGGTCCGTTGACGACCACCGTAACTCTCAGCCCTGCAGTAGTTAATGCCTCCAAGCCCCCTCTCGCGCCTTCGCAAGCTCTGCCTGGGCCTTCCCGAAGCTCATGAAGTGGAAGCCTGGGGCGAGCCCACTTTTCGGGTGAAGAACAAGATCTTCGCCATGTACGCGCACGCAAACAATCACCATGGAGGGGGGCGGCACGCTGTTTGGTGCAAAGCCAAGGCAGTAAATCAACGTCTGATGATCGATGCCGCGCCGAATCGTTTCTTCTCTCCACCGTACGTTGGTCCGAGCGGCTGGATCGGAGTCTGGCTGGATGGTGTCTGCGATTGGGGCGAGCTCAAGGGCCTGCTCCGTGATGGATACAGGATGACGGCGCCGAAAAAGCTACTGGCGCTCGTGAAAGACGATTAGCGCTCTACCATAACCGAGTACAGGCCCCGCATGTCGATTCGCGTTGTCCGGTTGGGCTCGCCGCGTGATCCCGAAGAAGGTCTGAGGCTCGGCACTGTTCGCCGGCCCCCCCGAGGCGTAAAGAAGGAAGATTACGCCGTGCGGGATTTTTTCGACGTCTGGATGCCGGAGCTCGCTCCACGCGCCGACCTCGTATCGTGGGCTCTTTCCGAGCCATTTACCCCAGCGCGATGGTCCCGCTACGAGAAGGCCTACCGACGCCAAATGAAAGCCCCACCTGCGCGCCGGCTGATCTCACTGCTCGCCGCACTCTCGCAGCAGACGAACTTTTCCGTCGGCTGCTATTGCGCCGACGAGACGAAATGCCACCGTTCCATTCTGCGCGATCTTCTCCAGGACGCGGGAGCGTCGCTGCGATAGGAGCTCTATGATATGGTGAACGTTGCAATGAAATCCAGGCAACCGAAGCGCGGGATGCTGTT
>JAXDME010000117.1:0-18124 GCA_034666285.1 Gemmatimonadaceae bacterium
GCGCCTGTGAGAGCGCGATCCCCGGCAGGCCGAGCCACGACCACCAGTGCGCCCCGAGCGCGAAACCGATCGCGGCGCCGACAAGCAGAATCGCCGCGGCCAGCCAGAGCGCCCCGCCCAGGGGCGAGATCGGGGTGCGCAACTGCCGCACCTCTGCCCAGCCGAATGCTTTCGCAGGGCCAAGCAGGTGAATCAGGCCGTGAATTCCGATCAGGATCGCGAACGCGATTCGCAATGGTGGGATTCGAGTAGTGGTATCTAGGATTGCACGATCACCTGTTCGAGGGGTCGGCGCAGCGAACGCGGTAGTGGATGCGCATAGCCAAAGCGAAATAGCAACTGTGGCAGCGAATTGCCAAGGGCCAGCGCGCTCTGGAACTGTCCACGAACAGCTGCCACTTCGATCGGTTGGTTCAGAAAAGCCGATGTGAGATTAAGCGAGGTCAGCTTAAGCGCGACGCGCCCGTAGACCTGGCCCGTTCGCACCCACGCAGTTTTGCTATCGAATTCCGAAGCGACAACGACTGCGCCAGCGGAACTGCGCAGGTTTTTGGCATCGGCATCAGCCTGCTGTTGCGGCTTCGTGTGGGCCACAATCATCTCTCCCACCCAGCGCGGAACTTGCGGCCTTCCCGCACTGCGGGAATACAGGCCATCGCGCGAAGCCAAAGCTTCCCGTTTGTTGAAACGCACCCAGTGAATCAACTCATCAAGAAATGCCTTGTCAGCGTACTGGGTCAGGTTACCTCGATTCACATACTCCAGCACAGTTTCCACGTCGGTCGCACGTGTGATAGCACGCAGTGTAACCCCCGGCTCGAGCGGCAAGGTCAGCAGTTGGTCCAGGTCGCCCGCTGGAACACGCCGACCATCAAATTCTGAACGGGTATTCTGCCGCAAGGGAATCGCGTGGAAGAGGGGGCCGCTCTCCGGCGTGCTCGACTTCAGGCGGACGTGGATGAAATCTGCTGCATCCGGGTACGTCACTTCAGATTCATATCCGGCCGCGCGGGCCGCGATAATCAGATTTTCAAGCGCGCACCCCAGACTTATCCAAAGTTCGCGGTCATCCGGGTCAACGGTCGGCAAACGGCGAGCAAGGTCAGGGTGGATTTCGAGCGCATTTTCTTTGATGGCAAACTTCCACGGCTGGGTATTGTGCCCACTCCCGGCCAGTGTGGCATACCGGACTAGTTCCCGCATTTGCGCCGACCGAGTTGTAACCTTTGTTAGTGGTCTTCGGATTTGATTGGCCTCTTCATCGTAGTCCCGCAACGGAGCATAGGTGTATGCGAGACCACCGCCTGCCGCGGCTGCACCGGTAGCCCCAATCAGTTGCAGCCAAGCACGTCGGCTCAGTTTCTCCATCGAAGTCCGCCTTTTCCAATCGGGACGACCAAAATCGGGAGTATCCCTAACAGAGCGAGAACGAGGATCAGTTCGAGCACGCCGAGCGCAAAGTAGGCGGATTGTAGCCACGAGTACTGCCGGATGATCGCCAACTCTACAAAGATCCAGATGAGCATGCCGAAGCCGGCAATCGCCGAGAGCAAGGGGGCAATGCGCTGTCTTCTCAGTAGCGCAATCGCGGCAGCTAACTGGGTTCCTCCTACGACAACGCCAAGGATGAAACCGGGCACTGCGTACGAAGGGAAGGGGCTATTGGCGAGGTATTGCAGCGGAACTCCTGCGCCGTTGGCCGCGATCGCCAAGACCGCGCCCGCGAGAGCCGACAGTGCACCGAAGAGTGTGAGAGCGGCGAGAAGTCGGGTGACGATGCGGTGGGGGATAGGCCAACTCATGAGGGCTGTCGCGGTGTGGCTCGATAGAACAAGATGGCAAGAAGCAGGAGTACGTTCGTCAGCTCAGCGAAATGTACAAAACCCCGGTGGAGTGGCCGCCCAAGCCGCACGAATGATTATTATGCTGTTTGGCGCTGTGTCCTAATCCGGGGAGTTCTGATGGCTCCGAAGCTGGTGAATGGGCAGGTGGGTTACCTCGAGATCCCCGCAATCGATATCCAGCGTTCGGCCGACTTCTATGTCAAAGTGTTCGGCTGGCGGATCACGAAACGCCAGGACGGTAGCACCGCCTTCGAGGACACCACGGGCGCATTGCGGGGCACATGGGTGGTCGGACGGCCGCCGACGACCGACCCGGGCTTGCTAGTCTTCATCGTCGTTGACAACGTGGCGGCGATCATCGATGCCATCACTCAGGAAGGCGGGGAAGTCGTGCGAGCGATCGGCGAACAAACGCCTGAGATCGGACGGTTCCACGATCCCGCGGGCAATGTCTTCGGGCTTTTTCAGACATTCAATGTCTGACCGGGAGATTTAACCTCCCAGCTGTCGATTCAGGCAGGTCTCAATCGACTAATGAATGGAAGCGTGACCGGCGAAGCCGGTCACCCGGCGTTCCGCTGTTGCCGGTTGTTCTCCACCATTCGATCGACGACTTGCACCAGATGCTCGCCTATCTGTCTCATCCCAACGCACTGCCCGCACGAGGGGGCACCCTCGAGCAACATGGTGAACAGGTTGGCCGAAAACTTGGGATCCTCGAATCCGGCCTCCTTGCAGAGCCGGAGGACGCGCTTGTGCTCGCGAAGCCGGTATTCCTGGATGACGCGCCGCGCGGGATGGTTGGGGTCGGGCAACTCGGCGAACGCATTCATGAGCGCGGACCCGCGCTCTTCCATCAAGCGGAGCTTCGCGGCGGTGCGCCGGCTCCAGTCCTGAAGCTGGCCCTCCGGATCGCCGCGGTGCTTGGCAGCGAGGTCCTTCCACTCTTCCTCTTTGTGGGCGACGATGCCGCGCACCCATTCCGCGATGAGCTCGTCCTTCGACTCGAAGTAGCGGTACAGCGTCATCTTGTTCGTCTGGGCTGCCTCGGCGATCGCCTCGACGCCTACGCCCCGAACGCCCTGTTTATGAAACAGGTCCCCGGCGGCCACAAGGATCCGCTCCCTGACGGGGATCGTGCCGTGGCCAGTCTTCCTGCCCTTTGGTCGGTGCTCTCGATTATCGGTTTCCACGCTGATTAATACCCCCACTTGACTAAAATGTTACCGACCGGTAACATTGGGGTGTTTACCGATGTTACCGATCGGTAACATACTATATGTCGGTACGCAGTGCCACAACCATTCGTTGGAGTCTTGCAACATGAGTTCCACATTCTCTCGCGCCCAGTCGGTCTCCTTCAGATCCCACGCGGGTGGTTGGACCGCCGCTGCGATTTTCGTCGTCACCGCGTCCGGGTGCCACAAAGAGGCGCCCCCGATGCAGGCTCCCCAGGTCACCGTCGCTCCCGCCATCGAGCGCGTAGTTGGCGACTGGGACGAATTCACGGGACACTTCGAGGCAGTCAATTCCGTTGAGGTCCGGCCGCGCGTCGGCGGGTTCCTCCAGCGCGTGGGATTCACAGAGGGCGCGATCGTCCACCAGGGCGATGTCCTGTTCGTGATCGATCAACGGCCGTACGAGGCCGAAGTCTCGCGTGCGGAAGCCGTGCTGGCTCAGGCGCGCACGCGCAATCAGCTCGCCGGAATGGAAGTCGAGCGCGCGCAGAAGCTTGTGAGCTCGCAGGCTATATCGCGCGAAGAACTCGACGCGCGCACCAGTGGTCAGGCCGAGGGCAGCGCGGGTATTCGCGCCGCGGAAGCGGCGGTGCGTGTTGCGCGACTGAATTTGGAGTGGACGGTTGTCCGCGCGCCGATTTCCGGCCGCGTTGGCCGCGCCGAGATCACGCCCGGCAACGTCGTTCAGGCGGGAGCTCCGGCGCCGACGCTACTGACCACTATCGTCTCGATCGACCCCATCTACGTGTACTTCGACACTGATGAGGCGGCGTATCTGAAGTATATGGCCGCGACGGCCACTGGTCCCAAAGGCAGGCAGGTCCTGATCGGTCTTGCAAACGAGACCGGATTTCCGCACGAGGGAAGGCTCAACTTTGTCGACAACCGTGTCGATGGGGCAAATGGAACGGTCACCGCACGTGCCGTTCTGGCAAACCCGAACCGGCTCTTCACGCCCGGCTTGTTCGCGCGAGTGCGCCTCCTCGGCAGCGATCGTCACCCGACCACGTTAGTCCAGGATCAGGCGATCGGCACCGACCAGGACAGGAAGTTCGTACTCGTGCTGAAGAACGACAACACGGTCGAGTATCGCCCAATCGTCACTGGTCGCGTGATCGATGGTCTCCGTGCGGTGGACTCCGGACTCAAGCCCGGAGAGCGCGTAGTCATAAATGGCCTGATGCGGGTTCGTCCCGGGATGAAGGTCGCCGCAACAAATGCTGCAATGGTTATCGCCGAATCGGCCGCGCCGGCATCGGCTGCAAAGTAGCACGACCTAACCGGAGTTCATAAAGTGCGCTTCTCCCGCTTTTTCATCGACCGGCCGATCTTCGCGGTCGTGCTGTCGCTAGTCATTCTTGCCGGTGGCTTGATCGCTGTCACCCAGCTGCCGATCAGCGAGTATCCCGAAGTAGCGCCGCCGACCATCACAGTTAGCGCGATATATCCGGGTGCGAATCCCACCGTGCTCGCTGAGACCGTAGGCACTCCACTCGAGGACGCGATCAATGGCGTCGAGCGGATGCTCTACATGACGTCGTCCGCCTCGGCCGACGGCACGTTCAATCTCACTGTCACGTTCCAGATCGGTACCAACGTCGATCTCGCGCAGGTGCAAGTGCAGAATCGCGTGTCCCAGGCGCTGGCGCGATTGCCCGAAGAGGTGCGTGCTCTCGGTGTCGTCACCCAGAAGCGCTCCCCGGACATAACGATGGTGGTCCACCTGTTTTCTCCGGACGGCCGCTATGACCCGGTCTATCTCCGCAACTATGCGCTGCTGAATGTTCGCAACGAGCTGTCGAGAATTCCTGGCGCGGGTCAGGTGATCGTATTCGGCGCAGGCGACTATGCGATGCGCGTCTGGCTCGATCCCAATCGCGTCGCGTCTTATGGATTGTCGGCGGCCGATGTCGTCAACGCAATTCGCGAGCAGAACCTCCAAGTCGCCGCCGGCACCGTGGGCGCTCCGCCCATGAACGACCCGGTTGCATATCAGCTGACGGTCGTCGCGCGAGGTCGACTCACGGACGAAAAAGAATTCGGCAACATCATCGTCAAGACCGGTGCTGACGGAGCGGTCACTCGTCTGCGCGACGTTGCGCGCACCGAGCTCGGTCCCGGCACCTTCGGCTTGCGCGCGCTGCTCGACAACAAGCCGGCGGTCGCCATCGTCGTGTTTCAGTCACCCGGCTCCAACGCGCTGGCGCTCTCCAGCAACATTCGCGCGAAGATGGCCGACCTGAAGACCCGCTTCCCGCAAGGCGTCGAATGGTCTTCGGTGTACGACCCGACATTGTTTGTCCGGGATTCGATCCGCGAGGTGATCTACACGCTGCTCCTCGCTACGCTGATGGTGGTGGTCGTGGTCGTTCTCTTCCTGCAGACGTGGCGAGCTTCGATCATTCCGCTCGTCGCGGTTCCAATCTCCATCGTCGGCACGTTCGCGGTGATGCTTGCGACGGGATTCTCGATCAATACGCTGTCGCTGTTCGGACTGGTCCTGGCAATCGGTATAGTAGTCGACGATGCCATCGTCGTTGTCGAGAACGTCGAGCGGCACATCGAGGACGGTCTATCGCCTCTCGACGCGAGTCATCGCGCGATGGAGGAAGTCAGCGGCCCGATCATCGCGATCGCGCTGGTGTTGTCGGCGGTTTTCATTCCGGTGGCGTTCATCAGTGGTCTGGACGGTCAGTTCTACCGGCAGTTCGCTCTTACCATTGCCTTCTCGACGCTGATCTCGGCGTTCAACTCTCTGACGTTGTCGCCGGCGCTTGCTGCAGTGCTTCTCAAGCCGCGCGGAGCGGCTGAAGATGCGCCCACGCGCTTCATGCACCGTTGGCTTGGCTGGCTATTCGATCCGTTCAACCGCCTCTTCGGCCGCGCATCTCATCGCTACGGCAGCATCGTGCAGCGCGTGACACATCGCTCAGTGCTTGCACTGACTGTGTATGGGGTCCTTGTTGTCATCGGAATCATCGGATTCACGAGAGTACCGAAGGGATTCGTACCGAGCCAGGACAAGCGGTACCTCGTCGCGATCGCTCAGCTGCCCGACGCCGCGTCGCTCGACCGAACCGAAGCCGTCATCAGACGGATGACGGATCTGGCCCTCAAGACGCCGGGCGTCGAGCACGCCGTCGAATTCCCCGGGCTATCGATCACCAGCTTCGGCCCCAAGCCGAACGCAGGCGTAATCTTCTTCGGACTCAAACCGTTCGAAGAAAGAAAATCGAAGGACCTGAAGAGTAACGCCATCCTGATGGCGCTCAATCAGAAGTTCTCTTCGATCCAGGAGGGCTTCGTCGCGGTCTTTCCTCCCCCAGCGGTGAACGGGCTGGGATCGATCGGCGGTTTCAAGATGATGATCGAGGACAAGGCCGGGCTCGGCGATTCGACGCTTTATGCGACGACCCAGGCGCTGCTCGGGCGCTCCTACCAGACGCCCGGACTTGCCGGTGGCTTCTCGAGCTTCCAGATCAACGTGCCGCAGCTCTTCGCGGATGTCGATCGCGACAAGGTGAAACAGCTCGGGATCCCGCTGAACAATGTCTTCTCGACCCTTCAGATCTATCTCGGCTCCCAGTACGTCAACGACTTCAACAAGTTCGGTCGAACCTATCAGGTGATTGCGCAAGCGGACGCGCCCTATCGGGCGAACGCAGACAACATCGCTCAGCTAAAAGTTCGTAACGTGAGCGGCGAGATGGTGCCGTTGGGCTCGGTGCTGACGATGAAGCAGTCGTACGGTCCGGACCAGGTCACGCACTACAACGGTTATCCCGCCGCTGACATCAGCGGCAGCGCAGCTCCGGGGACCAGTGCCGGCGCAGCGGTGCAGATAATGGAAGGGCTTGCCAATGAGACGTTGCCGAACGGCATCGGCTACGAATGGACCGAGCTCACGTATCAGCAGAAGCTCGCGGGCAATACAGCCATCCTGGTTTTCCCGCTCTGCATTCTGCTCGTGTTCCTGGTTCTCGCCGCGCAGTATGAGAGCTGGTCGTTGCCGCTCGTGATCATGCTGATCGTGCCGATGTCCCTGGTTTCCGCGATCGCCGGCGTGTGGCTGACTCGCGGCGACAACAACGTCTTCACGCAGATCGGCCTGCTCGTTCTCGTTGGTCTCGCGTGCAAGAACGCGATTCTGATAGTCGAGTTCGCGCGGGACCTGGAGCGGCAGGGACGCGATCGATTTACTGCGGCCCTCGAGGCAGCCCGCATCAGACTGCGTCCGATTCTGATGACCTCGTTTGCATTCATTGCCGGCGTCATACCACTCATTGTCGCTAGTGGAGCAGGAGCCGAGATGCGGAAAGTGATGGGAATCGCGGTGTTCTCCGGAATGCTCGGCGTCACCTTCCTGGGACTTCTTTTCACACCACTCTTCTACGTGCTGGTCCGAGGCGCCGTCGACCGGCGCAAGAAGGAGCCAGCACCTGAACCGGAAGGCATACAACCTCTCCATACGTGGCGTCCATCGCTGGCGGTGGGGAATGAGGGTATTGGTCATGCGTAAGATCTTCATGGTGCTCGCCGTAATCCTGGCGGGCTGCTCGACCCCGGCGTATCGTGCGCCGGAAGTGCCAATTCCTGCTTCGTACAGCGTAAGTGGCGGGAGCGCGTCTGTCGCGACTGCGTCTCGCAGCGCCTCGGAGGAGATTCCGTCCAGCGTCGTTCGCGTGAGCGAAACGCTGCCGACAGTTCCGTTCTGGAGCGACCTCGGCGACAGTACGCTGACGAGACTCGTGCGGGAAGCGCAGCGTGCCAACACGGACGTTCGGATCGCTCAGTCGCGAGTAATGAGCGCACGGGCGGCAAAGCGCCTTGCTTCGTACGATCTGGTTCCGACTGTCACAGGAACCGGCAGCAGCTCGCGGTCCCAATTCTCGGTGGCACAAACGCCCGGACTTACCAGTCAGCTTCCTGCATTCCAGCTGTGGGACGTGGGCTTCGACGCATCGTGGGAGCTCGATTTCTTCGGGCGAGTGGGGCGCAACGTCAGAGCGCAGAGCGCGCTGGCCGAATCGTCTGAGCATGGTCTCGAAGATGTTCAGGTGACTGTGGCGGCCGAGGTAGCTCGTACGTATTTCGATTTGAGAGGCGCTCAGCGGCAGCTTGCCGTCTCCGTGCGTAACGCGGCCAACCAGCGGAAGATCGTCAAGCTCACGGAGGATCGTCTTGGTGCGGGCAGCGGAACCGCGTTCGATACCGAGCGCGCGAAATCAGTTCTCTATCTCACACTTGCCGCAACTCCGGGACTGGAGTCGCAAATTGCGCTGGACAAAAATCGTATTGCGGTACTGCTCGGGCGCGCTCCCGATGCGCTTCCCATCGCGTTGCTCGACTCCGGAGCGCTACCACGTCTTCCGGACACGTTGTTCGTCGGTTCTCCGGACCAGCTAGTGCATCGGCGGCCGGACGTGTTACGGGCGGAACGCCAGCTTGCTGCTCGGTCTTTGTTCGTCGGTGCGGCGCGGGCAGAGTATCTGCCGCGAGTCACTCTCGGCGCGCGTGCCGGTTATGCGGCGACGTCGGTCGATTCTCTCTTCAAGAGTCGCAACTCGAGATTATTGGTTGGTCCAGTCGTGACGTTCCCGCTGTTCGATATCGGCCGCGTGCGAGAGAGAGTGCAGGTCGCACAATCCGGGCAGGACGAAGCGCAAGCAACGTACAACGCGACGGTTCTGCGGGCGCTGGAGGAGAGCGAAGGATCACTCGTGACGTATGATCGGGCGCATGCGCGTGTGGCGATTCTCGAGAGCGCAGTACGCTCGAGTACTCGCGCGGCGGACCTGGCGCAGCAGCGGTTCGAAGCCGGGCTCACCGACTTTCTTCAGGTGTTGGATGCGGAGCGGACGCTGCTCGACGCCGAAAATCAGCTGGAGCAGGGACGTACCGCTGCGGCAACGGCGCTAGTTGCCGTCTACAAAGCGGTCGGAGGAACCTGGCCGGCGCGCTAGAGTCGTTGCGGAGTCGTCGAGGCTGATCCTGGGGGCTCCTGGTTTTTTGTTTGGCGCTTCTTCAGTGAAGCCAGCGCCATGTTGGTCACGGAGTCCCAGGCGTTGTGGATTACGCCGAATAGCAGTAGTAGCGCTAACGCCGCAATTCCGAAGAACGGAGGCGCGTCGTTGAGCGGGATCAGCGCTGATGAGATGAGGAGAGTGACGTAGGCCAGCAACGGGAGTATCGTGTGCCAGATCCAGTCTTCCATTTCCGGCTTGTAATTTCTGGTGCGTCTGGCCCGCCGGATCACGATCAGGGTATAGCCAACTCCGAACGCTCCGCAGATGCCCGCCACGATCGCGGCCTGTGAGATCTCGGGCCAGGGCATGCTGAGAATCGCCGAGATGAGGAGCACGGCGCAGAAGTGCACGATGGTGGGAGTGCCGAAAGCGTCAACCTCGCCTGTATCGGCGCTCGATTGGGTCTCGGCCACGAGCGCCATGACCACGAACTGCAGGCCCGTCAGCGCTCCGGCCGAAGATCCCACGATGATGTAGAAGTTCTCCCACGCCGTGAGCGTTTCGTGTGCGGCCATACGGTCAATATTGCTGAATTCTGCCTGCCCCGCGCCAGTGCAGGTGCCGGTAATCACGGTTCCCGTTCGGAATGGAGTTCGCAGATGTCATAGCTAAAGCCTGTCAGCGAACATCGTCTTATAGTGCCGGTACCAATCGCTCTGAAAGACCTCTGACGGATCGAGCCGGCGCTTGAGACGCAGGAACTCCGGGAATTCGGGGTACGCGGCCAGGACCTGCCTTCGCTCTGCCCACCGGTGGTACGTGAGGTAATAGCTCCCTCCGTGTTGCAGCCCGCGATCTATTAGCCGGCGAAACTCCTGCTTCGCTCTGTCGATCCCGACAGGATCCGGCATGACGTGAATGTTGAAGATGACGCAGGCGTACGGCTCCTTTGCCCAGCGCAGCAGCGTCTCGGTGTCGCGCTCGATCAGACGGATCGTGCCATAGATCAGATGCGTCCTGTGTTCGAGAAAGTCGGAGCGGACGTCCGCAAGGAAGCCAACGAGCGCGTTGCGGGGGACATAGATCTCGGAGATCATTTCCGTTCCGTGGGCGTATTCACCGAGTCGCACGCCGAGCGCGTCGTGATAGTCGGGTATGTAGGTGCTCATCTGATGTTCGTCGGACCAGTAGCACTGGCCCGACGTTGTGAGGTAGTACTGCGAGTAGGCCTCGAAGGCGCGGGCGCGATCGACGTGCGCCAGCAGGATCAGCTCTCGCCAGTTGTCGGGCGTCAGGTGGGCGCGGCTCGAGGGCATCGGCGTGGCATCATCCACCGGGCGATAGCAAGAGAAGACCCCTTTTTGAAGAAGCGCGTCGGAATCGAGCTCAGTCGCGAACTGGAAGTCGCCGTACTGGTAGCCGGCGGCGATGCGGCCGTCGAACATCGCCGGCAGATCGTCAACATCGACTACCTCGACAATTCTCTGAACTTTGTGGCGTGGTGTCAGGCGCAGCCGAACGTAGACAATCGCCCCGAGCATTCCGTATCCGCCGATAGCGGAGAGGAATACTTCGGGGTTCTCCGTCCTGCTGCACCTGCGCACCACGCCGTCGGGTCCCACAATCGTGAATGCGATGACGTCGCCGATGAATGGCGGTAGGCTGAGCCCGCGCCCGTGTACGTTCGACGCGAGCGCCCCACCGATGCTCAGCTTGTCTGCCCCCGTCTGTTTCTGAACGAAAGCCCACGGCTTGTTCTCCTTCGCCTGACTTACGAGCAGAAACTTGTAAAGCTCAGGCCATTGAATGCCGGCCTCGACTTCGATCTCGCCGCGGATGCGATCGAATTCGATCACTCGCGTCAGGCCATTCATATCGATGAGGGTTGACCTTGTCGCGAACTGCTGGCCACCCATGGCATGCCTGCCGCCGGCAACGCTGAGTGCTGTTCCGTCGCGCCGAGCAGAGCCCACAATGGCCTGCACCGCCTCGATGGATTCAGGGCAGACGATGCCGTCCACTCTCGTGCGGTTCAGATTCGAGTGCACGTCGTTGACCACAATCGAATCAGGTGCGGACTCCGCAAACAGACGCGGAAATCGACGAGTCAAGGCAATAGTTGGATCTGTCATGCATTCACATTACCCATCCCGAACTCGGCTCACCCTACGCATTTCTACGTAGTAAGCCGCTTTGAGTTTGCCGGTTCGCCGCCTACGTCGATCTACGTATTCATTGCGACCCCTCCGCTGCGCATCCTGATCTCGTTCGTTCATGCTCAACGAGAGGGAGGAGCAATGAAGGCACTCATGGGTGTAATGCTGGTTTCGGCCTGGGCTTATCCGTTGAGGGCCCAAGACACCACCCCGGTCGCCGTCGATTCGACGAGCCCTGCAGTGACGCCGCTCTACCGTAATCCGAAGAAGGCCCTGATTCTGGGAAGCTTCATTCCGGGAGCCGGACACATTTACTCAGGAGAGTATTGGCGGGGTTTCTGGACCTACGAGGCTTCGATTGGAGGAATAGGAGGCGGCGTGCTGATGTTCCTCGTCGACAGATGCACGTTCAGTTTTCTCAGCACGACGAACTGCGATCCGCGCCCGCAGTGGCCACATCGAACGCTTGGCGTGGCAATGGTTGGGATCGGCATCTGGGATTGGGTCTCGAGCGCCCGCGACGCACCTCACGCCGCGGAACGCGCAAATGCGAAACACAGTCGCAAAGCGTCACGGCCAGTTCCGATCATCGAGCCACCGGTCGACTCCCGCAGCGGATGGCGGTTGGGTACCCAGATCTATTTCTAGACTGCTGCCCCTCCCTGACGAACTTCGCAACCAGCGATACCTTTTTGGGTGACCCGACCCGGAGAAAGGATGTGCTTCAACAGAAACCCGCGCGACGCTCGGAAGATTCCCATTGCCGGAGTATCCCGATGTCGGCTAAAACGATGAAGGTGATCGCTTCGCTCGTGCTGTGCCTCTGTCTTGCGTCTCGCGCCGCAGCGCAGACGCCAGGCGCTCCGGCCGCACAGCCCGCTCAACCGACCGCCGAAGAGATCGCGAGGCGCCAGGCGCAGGAGGAGAGATTCCACAACGACTGGCCGAATCTCCAGAAGTACCGCGAAGCGAACACCAAACTTTCCGCGCCCATGAAAAACGAGAATCGCGTAGTCTTCCTCGGCAACTCGATTACCGAAGGTTGGGCGCCGTACTTCGCCGCGATGTTTCCCGGCAAACCGTACATCGGTCGCGGAATCGGAGGGCAGACGACGCCTCAGATGGTCCTCAGGTTCCGACAGGATGTCATTGCGCTGAAGCCAAAGGTCGTCGTGATCCTCGCCGGTACCAACGACATCGCCGGCAACACCGGACCATCGACACTCGAGATGATCGAGGACAACATCGCCTCGATGGCGGAGCTGGCGAAATCCAACGGCATTCACGTCGTTCTTTCGTCGGTACTGCCGGTCTGGGACTATCCGTGGAAGCCTGGTCTGGAGCCCGCGCCGAAAATCATCGCTCTCAACAAATGGATCAAGGATTACGCGCGGACACACGGCGCGGTCTATCTCGACTACCACTCAGCGATGGCCGACTCGCGGGGTGGAATGCGCAGCGAGCTCGCTTCCGACGGCGTTCACCCGAACGAAGCCGGATACAGGCTAATGGCGCCGCTCGCGGAGCAGGCTATTCAAAAGGCGCTGCGCGGAAAACAATAACGCGAACGGCTAGTTGAACCGCGTCGTTCTCCAGAGGGCGGCCCCAACGCTCGCGAGCATTGCGACGGTCACCACGACGAGTACCGCGGCCCATTCCCATCGCAACGCGATCTGAGGCGCGCGTGCCACGAGCGCGAAACCGATGATCGTTGCCGAGGCGACGCTCACCACCAGCCAGTCTATCCAGGTGCGCCCGCGGGCGACCGATGTCGTATTCTCGCCAGCGATTCGAGACCTAGTGTATTCAGGATCGACGCCGTACCGCGCGCCCTCGCTTGCCGCTGCGTTCTGCCAGCGCAGATGTTCGCTGCGACTCACTGAGGAAAGTGCGATCACACCGGCGCCGATCGCCATCACGATCGAGCCGCCGATGACCTGCGCCAATACCGAATGTGGCGCACCGCGCAGCTCGCCGAAAACGAGGATTCCCCAGAACAGCCCCCACAACTGATTCGTGTTCGAGAGTGGAATGCCGCGAGTGATTCCCGCGTACTTGACGGCGTATTGCTGAAATAAATCGCCGACGACCCAGACGAACCCGCCTGCCAGCAGCCAGAAGAGAACGTGTCGCGCGCCCGATAGCTGCGCCCAGAGCGGACCCGCGCCGCCGGAATAGGTGAGAGCAAGCACCGTCATCATTCCCAACTCGCCGACGGTGAAGAAGGTGATGAATGAGAGCGGGCTCATCCCGGTCAGGTACGCTTTGCGGTAGGGGATGTACATCGTTCCCCACAACACGCCGGCGGATAACGCAGCCGCGACGCCACGAGCCGCATCACGCGGTGGCACCTGCGCCGCCGACGCAATCGCCAATGCAGTCGCTCCCGCAAACATCAACACAGCACCGCCGAGGACTCCGGCCCAGCGGCGCCAGTCGGCGCCGCGCAGCTCCTGGAAGAAGAGGACGCCCCAGAGGATTCCGAGCAGGCTGTTGCTGTTCCAGAGTGGGAAAGCGATGCTGAGTCCCACATCCCGTACGGCGAAAATGGTCAGCGTATTCGCGACCGCCCACAAGCAACCCGCGAGCACCGCCCATACGATCAAATGTGGCGCCTGGCGCAGATCCGCCGCGATGTACGACGTGCCCTGGATCAACGCCGGCAACGTCCAGCGCGCGAGGAAAACGCCGATCACCATCCCGAGCGAGATCACTACCGGTGACAGCCCGAGCGTCACCAGTTTGGTCGGCGCCTCGGCTGCTCCGAGCCAGGCGCCGGCGGTGAGACCGCACAGCATTCCGACGCTTTGAAGAGTGCGGAGGCGACGTGTATCGAGCGCGCCCGGCTCTGGTGCTTCGCCCGATTTCTCGAGGTGGATCGCGCTCAAGAGATCCAACGCAGAACGAGAAGTCCTCCGGCCAGCACTGCGACCGGTACCCAGAATTGCACATCCCTTAGAACAAGACCCAGCCAGCTACCAGATTGCTGCTCGCGATCGTCGCTCATTGGTTTCCCTCAGCGGTCGGCGGGCAATACTGGTGAGGACTGGGTGCCTCGCGCAAGTGCGCGCGTCATTCATCCCGTCGCGAAATACCTGGCGATGGACAGCGATATTGCCTTGTCGACGGAATCCGTGAGTCGTGCCTGAGCGGGCTTGTATCCTGCGCGATAGTGAAAAGAGATGGGAATCGCGGCGATATACTTGATCCTCTTCACGATGGCTTCGGCGAGCTCGCCGACGGCCTTGAGCTCATCGGTCAAATCCCACACCGCGATGTGCAGCTCCCACGCGGATTGTGGAGCGTCGGTGAAGGCCGCAACGAACTGAGCGCGCAATCTCAGCTCATGGTCGGACAGCCTGTAGGGAGGGTGCGCTTGCGGTGGTGCCGGCGCGAGGTCCGGGATCTTGAGTGCGAGTGACATTGTAGTGTGGGTTGAAGTGAGTGTCTGTGCTCTGTACGCACTTGGACACGCGGCGTTGCTGCCGGCCCCACGTCTTTGTCACCAGGTGCACGCTCATGTCGTGAGCTGCACCTGCGATCTTGTTACCGCCTTACGCGCAACATTTGTTTCAGACTCAGCTGGTAATTGTCAGCACGCCCGTCGTCGCGTCATAGCTCGTCGCGAGTGATGCGAGATTCGACGTGCGCTGGCCACCTGTCCACGCGCCGCTCGAAGCGAATCGTGCTCCGTGACACGGGCAAAGGAACGCAGAGCCGTTGATTCCCACCGTGCAACCGAAATGCGGACAGATGAGCGAGAACGCTGCAAAGCTGCTCGCCCCCGTGCGCACCGCCGCTACCGGGCTCCCGCCGTTGTCGACGCGCGCAATTCCGCCGACGTTTGCCAATGCGGCGTAACCGGAGACTTGTACCGATAGCGACACCGGGCCGGTGTCCACGACTCCTGTCGAGCTCGACGCGCCGCCGCATGCAGTCACCAGCAACGCAGTCACAGCGGAGGCGGCGGTCGCAGTGAGGAATTCACGCCGACTCGTGCCGGCCTGATCGCCACAGTGCGCGCAACCTGTCATCATGGGGTTGCTCACAGCTTCACCACTGCGTTCTTCCATTGAGCTTCGTCCTCATCACTCTTGTAGAGAGTGTCCGGGTCTACCACGATGTTGTTCGCCGGATCGCGCTTAATTGCCAGGCGATCCATGTTTCGCGTTGCGCGCCCCGTGATGAACTCTCCACTAGGCTGATACTGCGAGTGATGCTTGGGGCACTGGAAACGCTTGTCGGTCTCGTTCCAGCGGAGAGATACGTTCTGGTGCGGGCAACCGAGACTGAAGGCAAAGACCTCGTTGTTGTACCGGACGAGAATCACCTCGTTGTCATGGTCGATTTCCGCGCCGTCAACGGCTGGCACTTTGTACGACAGAACCTTGCGGCCGCCGACTGACGAGAGAACACTGGCCGAGACGCTGCGGATAGGGAGAGTCAGTGAGATTACACCGAGAGCGAGCGCCGCCGCGTTGCGCAGAAATTCTCTTCGCTCAGGAATCAGCGGGCACCCACCGCAGTCGGCGCGGGAATCGGGATTTATTGTGTCAGACGATTTCATTGTCAGATATCCGTGTTGAATGAATTCCGTTTACAGGAACGATTGATGCGTTCAGGTGTGGTCAGGCGGACTCGACCAGAATGACGCCGGCTAGAACGATTGCCGTCCACAGCACCATGCTGGTGGCCGCCGCAAATCGCAGCCTCGACCATAACCGCTGCCTGGGAGCGGTTGACTGAATCAGCAGACTCCCAGCACGGAGCCTCCGCTCAGTGCGCTGAAGTACGACACCGTTGAGCAGGAGAAGTACGACCAGACTCATCTTCGTCCAGTAGACCGCCGAATATCCGAACGTCTTCACGTCGGACAGCGCGAGGAGAATCCCGCTGACGAAGATCACCGACAGTCCACCCAGCACCCACGAATGCGAGTTCCCGAGGTCGACGAGCAGGCGGTTTCGATCTTCGTCGGTTCCGCGAAGCGCTCGGAACGTCGCGCGGTCAGTGGACACGGCCAGTCCGCCAGCGAAAAGAAGCCCAGCGAGGTGAAAAAAAGTCACCGCGCTCGAGATAGCCGTCGAATCGCTGTAGAGCGATGCCCATGGTTTCGCGGCGTTCGCAACAGTCTGCACGATACTTATCGTAGTGATCATTAGTCGTGAAAAAACCACATCATCGCGGTCCCCGCCGTGGCGAGCGCCATGGAGGAGACCGCGATTGTGCGGTGATGATTAGCGCCGGATTGAGTGTCTTTCGCCCCGCCGCCGCTCGCGCCCGCTAACGCAAATCCGGCGTCAGCGCCGAGCATGGCAATCGAGTGAATGAGTCGACGTGTCCGCCCGGACGGATCGCTGCGTGAATCCCAGAGATTCCAGACGCCCGTTACGGTATTGATGGTAAAGAGCGCACCAAGTCCCAGCGCGACAGTGGTGTGCGCGGTCTTGAGTCCGCTCGAGGGAAAACCAGTCCGCTCTTCCTTCAGCAATCGCTCTCCGAGCACGTACTCCGTCGCAAACAGCGGCAGCTCGGCATAACTCGCGATGCGGTGAATCTCGAGGCGGGTATAGTACGCGTCGCTGTACTCGACGGATTTGGGTCGCTTGCGTCTGACAGTGTCGGCCCCAGCCACGCTGTCCGATGCTGTCGCCGGCCTTTCACTGAATCCAACCGGCGCGATTCTCGGCCCTACGGGAACAGGGTTCGACAAAGCGCCAACCACCATCAATTGCAGGAATGTCATCTGAAAAACAGGTTAGCGTTTTGGATTACCCTCACCACTTCGTACCTAGATAGACACCTGGAGTTCCGATTACCCTCACGCCGTTGCTCACTTGCACTCGCGTGTAACGAACTGCACGCGCGGCGACACGATTGCAGGGAACTTGGTGTCTGCGGCACGAGGGCTACCGCAGTGCAATTGGTGTACGTGCCGGTGCAGTTGGCGACCAACCCTTTGCCGACATCCCGGTGCCCGGCGTAAGATGAATACATGAGTGACACTATGGATCATCCCGGAGGCACCCAACCGCTCGGCCGTGCAGAGCTGCTAGGGGTTTTCGCGTTCTGGACCGTGCTCGCTCTCCTGACTGCCGCGAACCGAATGGCCGATCAGGGCGACTTCACATTGAGCGCGGTTCCGCACGCTGTGCCTATCGGACTTGCGTTCCAGCAGATGTACGTCTGGGCGCTGCTCACACCTCTCATATTCTGGCTTGCCGGACGATTCAGCATCGAGCAGTCACACGCGGCAGCGAGGGTTCTGCTTCTGGTCATGATTGGAATCGTTGTCGCTTTCTCCGTCGATCTGCTGAACGCAACTCTCGTCCGCCATTTTGCAGACCGTTCGCAGACGCCGGGAATGGGCAGTCCGGGACACGTGGGCGGAGGATTTGGCCGCGCTCACGGGCCCGGTACGGGAGGAATCTTTGGTGTTCTGCGCGGACCGATGGTCCTCAACCATTTCATTCTCTATTGGGGAGTGCTGGCCGCGGGATTTGCGCGCGACTATTTCCTGAGATTCCGCGCGCGAGAACGGGAGACGTCGCGGCTGCAGGCGGAAACCGCGCAGCTCCAGACACAACTAGCCGAGGCGAGGCTCTCCGCTCTCAATGCGCAGCTCAATCCGCATTTCTTGTTCAACACGCTGCACGCGATATCGTCACTCGTCGAGCGGGACCCGCGGGGAGTGCGACGAATGATCGCCAGACTGAGCGAGCTGCTTCGTTATACGCTTGACGGCGGCGCGGAGCACGAAGTCCTGCTCGGCCAGGAGATTGCTTTCCTCGAGAGATATCTCGAGATAATGCAGATCCGGTTTCAGGGGCAGCTCGAGATCGACGTCCACATATCCGAAGATGCGCGTGACGCGCTCGTGCCAAACCTCATTCTGCAGCCGCTTGTCGAGAATGCTGTGA
>JAXDME010000118.1:0-3018 GCA_034666285.1 Gemmatimonadaceae bacterium
TCCTCGGCGAAACGCCGGATTTGACCTGGTTGATCGACATGTTCCTTTCGTCTGATCGGAAGGTATGGTCTGCCGGCACCTGATTTAGCCGGGGCGATCCTGAAATTTCGGGAGGAATCCTTCACCCACGATCAGGGTTTCCCTTGCGGGCTGTGTTGGGCAGATCCTTGTTGCGGGGATGGTTATGCGGCTGATGCTGACTTGTTGAAAGCGAGAAGAAAACTCAGGGCATACCCTGCGCTACGCGACCGCGACGTTCGAGAATACCGATAAATCGCGAAAGATCCGACTATTAGTTGACTGGTTGGACCTTAACTCCGTTGTGGACACGGAAGTGCCTTGTATGGATTCGCGTGGCACTAGGAGGTAATCCTGCCCGATCACGACTTCAAGATCTATCCAAAGAGACAACTCGTCTCGATTCAGTGGAAGCTCGCACCGTCTATCCAGGACTGGTACGACGTTACGGAACGCATACTAGGCCATCCGGACTACGAGCCCGGAATGAAGTTGATCTCGTACCGCGGCGGCACGCTTGCCCCTCTCACGACCGATCACGTGCGGCAGATTCTGGCTGTGCTCGAGCGGAGATCCAGTCGAATGGAGCCGGTGGTGCTGGCACTCGTCGCGCCTGGCCAGTGTGATTTCGGGATGGCCAGAATGATGGAGACACTCTCGGAAAATGCTCCCATCATCGTGAGAGCATTCAGGCGCCCTCGCGAGGCGATCGAGTGGCTGAAGTGTCCCGTGCGATACGAGCACTACAACCAGCTCGCAGTCGCATAGCGATGCCGAGACGATTCGAAGAGCTCGGCAGCCGGCTGCGCGCAGCAAACGAGAGACTTTCTCCCTTTCGCGGAGACATGTGCGATGATGATTTCGCCGAGCTGGTGAAGGATGTCGTTCGCGTTCGCGACAGGTGTGAGGGTCGGGGACCGATGTACCCGTGGGACCTGCCGAGCCTGCCTTTTCCCCCGTTACCAGCATAGGTACGACGACAAAAGGAGGCACGCCGTTGGGCTGCCTCCTCTCGTCAAATCTCCACCGATCCAAGTTGCCCCTCCAGGTTTCGAACCTGGACTCTCCTGATCCAGAATCAGGCGTGTTGCCAGTTACACCAAGGGGCAGCTCCTACATTTTCTTCCGCTTCCGGCGGCAACAGGCAATGTAAAACCCCACCCGCCGCGGCTGCAACAAATAGCATAGAACAGTTATCAGAACAGTTATCGAGTAGCCACGCTCAGGGCGCTATGGAGATTCGCCCGACTACATGCAAAACGCGGTAGCCTTCGCCATTTGTCAGATGGGCGACACTTGGTTAAGTCGTTACAGGACAACGGGTTAGCTTAGGCGTCGTAGAGGTTGATTGTATTGTTGCCGAGAGGGTGGGGGTCACGTCTTACTGATACGGATGGCCGAGCCATTCGTACATCCAACTGCTTCAGGAGAATTTAAATGTCGAGCAACAAAAAGGGTTTCACACTCATCGAGCTTTTGATCGTTGTCGTCATCATCGGTATTCTTGCCGCGATTGCGATTCCGAAGTTTGCAAATACGAAGGACAAGGCGTACGTCGCAGCCATGAAGTCCGATCTTCGTAACCTCGCGACGTATGAAGAGCAGTATGCCGCTGACAACAACGGCGCGTACTTCTCTGGCAACGGTTCGGCCCAGGGCTTCACGCCTTCCAAGGACGTAACCGTGACCGCGACCGCGGTTGTCGGCCCGCCGCCCGCTTGGACCGCGACTGCGAGACATGCTCTGTCGGCGAAAGCTTGCGATTCAGGTGTGACCACCCCCGGTGTAATCACCTGCGTTTAATTAGATCAGCTTAAAGAGAGCGGGGCGTCGAAAGACGCCCCGCTCTTTTTTTGTGCGAGTAACTACACCAGACTGAACCCAGCAGGCGACAGCCTCCGCGGCATTGATTTATGTCTAGTTATTAGACATATTTAATGCATGACAGTGCGCCAATTCGCCGTAGCCGCGGCAGCCGACATAAAGTGGATCACTAACTCCGCCGCTCTGCTACGCCGGCGACTTCGTTACAGCGACAGGGAGGCAAAATGGTGGGGGTGCGTCAGACTCCTGACTGAGGCGATTGGATTGCCGCTGAAGACAGCTGCGGAGGCGGCAACGGCATTGCTTCGCGTGACGCAATCAGGCAGGCAGGTGACTATCGGCTCCGATCCGTCGCATTCCGCCTCCCTCGTCGTCGACCTTACACGTTATGAATCGATCTTCCTCGGCAACCTGTCTCGCGCTCGCGTTCACGAGCTTCCCAAGCGAAGGGGACGTCCCCCGCGCTTGGCCACGAGCCGGCAGGCACTCAGTTCCGCGCATCACTACGGAATAGACCTCGGCCTCATCCGGTCGGCTCTCGCGCGAACGCCGGCCGAGCGTCTGGAGATGCTCGAGGCCAACGCTCTGTTCCTGCGCGAGATGCGGAGGAAGCAGAAGTGACCTTCGCCTCGATGCTCGGTGGATTAATCGAGGGGAAGGTCCGGTTCATTGTCGTCGGGGGTCTCGCCGCCGCCGCGCATGGCTCGTCTCGAGTGACGAATGACCTCGACATCTGCTACGAAGCACTCGATCGCGACAACCTCGTCGCGCTTGCGAAGCTGCTCGCGCGTTGGAAGGCCTATCCGCGCGGGGTCGAGACGGGTCTGCCTTTCATCATGGACGACCGCACGCTTCGTGGCGCGCCGATCCTGACGCTTACGTCGACCGAGGGCGATATCGACGTGATGAACAGGATCGCAGGGATTGGTCCGTACGCCGATGTGCGAAAACATTCAGATAAAGTCACCGCGCTGGGCGTGAGCTTCCGCGTTCTTGACCTTCCTTCGCTGATCAAGGCGAAACGGGCCGCCGGTCGGCCGCGCGATTTCGAGCATCTTCCCGAGCTCGAAGCGTTGCTGGCGCTGAGCAAAAGGAAGTCACCGACCTGAGGCCGCATCAGCTCCCGCTTCCCGCTTCCCGCTTCCCGCCCCCGAGGAAAACGCGCGCTGAACTATT
>JAXDME010000119.1:0-5596 GCA_034666285.1 Gemmatimonadaceae bacterium
GACATGACGGACTACTTCGTCATCGCGAGCGGGACCTCGGACACCCACGTGAGATCGATCGGCGAGCACGTGATATCCGAGATGAAAAAAGTAGGGCTGAGCGTGCATCACACTGAAGGATTGCAACAGGGCCGCTGGGTGCTGCTCGATTTCTTCGATTTCGTAGTCCACATATTCCACCCGACGCTTCGCTCGTTCTACCAGATCGAAAGACTCTGGAGCGATGCTGAAGTAGTCGCGCTGGAGTCACCGGAGTAACACAGATGAAAGCGGCAAGGATTCTCGCCATTGCGGCGGTCCTACTGTGCGCGACTCGCCTCGACGCACAGCAGTATTTCGGGTTGAACCAGGTTCAGTACAAGCACTTCAACTGGCGCGTGCTCGAGACAGAGCACTTCCTCGTGCACTACTATCCGGAAGAGAAAGAAGGCGCGATGGCCGCCGCCCGGATGGCCGAACGCGCGTACGCCAGACTCTCGCGCGTCCTCGACCACCAGTTTCGCGAGAAGAAGCCGATCATCCTCTTCTCCAATCGCGCTGATTTCGGCCAGAACAACGTTGGCGGAGATCCCGGCGAAGGCACCGGCGGATTCACGGAGCCATCGCGCGACCGGCTCGTGCTACCCCTCACCGGAGATCTCGGCAGCTTCGAGCACGTTCTCACGCACGAAATGGTGCACATGTTCCAGTTCGACGTCTTCGCACGCGGAAAGGCGGGCGCGAACATACAGACGCTCGCGCAGATCGATCCGCCGCTGTGGTTCATGGAAGGCCAGGCAGAATATCTCTCGATTGGGCCCGGTCACGTTCTGACCGCGTCATGGCTCCGCGACGCGGCGGTAAATGGAAATATCCCAACGATCGAACAGATGACGGAGCGCCCCGACAAGTACTTCCCCTACCGTTACGGGGAAGCACTCTGGGAGTACGTCGGTGCGCGCTGGGGCGATGCGGCAATCGGCGAAATTCTGCAGAACACGCCAACACTCGGAGTTGCGCGTGCAGTCCAGCGGCAGCTCGGGCTCACGCTGCACGAGCTGAGCGATGACTGGCGCGAAGCAATCAACACCAAGTATCTCCCCCAGGCGGCGATGCTGGATAGGCCGCGGGCGTTCTCGCAGCCGCTCCTCACCGAAAAGAAGAGCGGCGGCCAGATCTTTCTCGCGCCCGCACTCTCGAAGGACGGAAATCGCATCGCTTTCCTTTCCAATGGCAACGAGAAGCGCGGCGAGCTGTTCATCGACCTCTGGCTGGCTGACGCCCGCACAGGCAAGAGAATCAAGCGCCTGGTGGAAAGCACTACCAACCCGAATTTCGAGGAGCTGCGCCTACTTTATTCGCAGAGCTCCTTCTCCAGCGACGGACGCCTGCTGGCGTTCACCGGGTACCGCGAAGGCAAGGACGTCCTCTACGTGATGGACGTCGCCAGCGCCTCGGTGAAAAGGCGAATTGATCTGCCGACGATTGACGCCATCTGGAGTCCAACATGGTCACCGGACGACAAGCACATCGCATTCAGCGGCACGCACGGCGGTATGACCGACCTCTACATCATGGATACCGACGGGAAGAATCTTCGCCAGCTGACCAACGATGAGTACGGGGACCTGCAGCCCGCATGGTCTCCCGACGGGACGAAGATCGCCTTCGCAACGGATCGGAGCCCGGAGACGAACCTCGCGGTGCTCAAGTTCTCGAAGTGGCGCATCGCGGTGATCGATCTCCAGTCGGGCGCAATCGAAGTACTTCCAAACCAGGGCGGATTGAACCTCAACCCGGCGTGGTCGCCGGACGGCCGCCAGGTTGCGTTCGTCTCCGATCGCACGGGAATTCCAAATATCTTCCTGTTCGACTTCACCGACCGCCAGCACTACCAGCTCACGAACGTACTTGGTGGAGTTTCGGCGATAACAGAGTACAGCCCCGCGATAAGCTGGGCGCACGGTGCGGACAGAATCGCTTACACGAACTTCGAGAAGGGCGACTACACCGTCTGGACGATCGACAATCCGCGTGCGCTCAAGAAGACCGCCTTCAATCCGAACACGCCAAATCTCGTGGCGAGCATCCTTCCCGTAGATACGTCACCGGCTGTCAAAACCGTCGATTCGCTGACGCTGCACCCGCGCGTCGGCGAGCCGACGTCGACGTATCGCAGTCCCGGTGGGTCGCGTCAGTCTTCGATCCTCCCGACGGCAGAGTCAACGATGGACCTGCCGCCGACCGTGGCAACACTCAGCTCGGATCCCCTGTTCGGGCTCCCTGACACGACGCGATTCACGGAGCACCCGTATCACGCCACGTTCCATCCGGACTACATCGCTGATCCGGGGATTGGCTACACACCCAATTACGGAACGTTCTCCGGCGGCACCGCGTTCGTCTTCAGCGATCTGCTCGGCAATCACCAGCTCGCCGTTTCGGGCAACGTTTACGGACGGTTGAGCGACGCCAGCGTCTTCGTCGGCTACGCCAATCTGAGTCACAGGCTTCAGTACACCACCGGAGTTTCACAGGACCCGGTGTACGTTCCGCTGGGCTACAGCGCTGACCCACAAAACAATCAGGTCACTCGGTACTCGAGCACGTACCTGCGCTACGTGGTGCGCGACCTGTTCCTGGTCGGACAATACCCGTTCAACCGCTTCACCAGGATCGAGACGGGCGCTCAGTTCAATAGCATTTCGGAGGGCATCGTCAAGGTCTTTCAGGATTGCGCGAACGGCGGCTACTGCACCGACGTGCAATTCCAGGACACCGCTGCCCTTGCGACGATCAATTACGTGACCCCGACGGCGGCGTTCGTTTCCGACAACACGCTCTTCGGTAACACTGGGCCGGTCATGGGGCGACGGATGCGCTTCCAGATATCGCAGAGCCTCGGCAGGCTCAATTTCACCGACTATCTGGTCGACTACCGCCGCTACGATCCGATCATCTTCAACACGCTTACATTCGCCACGAGATTCCTCGGCTCAATGTCAGTGGGACGCGATGAAGAGTTCTTCCCCAAGTACATCGGTCGTCCCGACTACGTTCGCGGGTATGATCGGGCGAATTTCAATTACTTCGATTGCACATCCGTCATCGGCGCGCAGTCGACATGCAACAACCAGCAGCTGGCGGGCAGCCGCGTTGCGGTCTTCAATGAGGAGCTGCGCTTTCCGATCATCCGCCGGTTCGATGTTGGCAGCAGCTTCGGGCTGCCGCCCGTGGATGGCCTCCTCTTTTACGACGCCGGCCTGGCGTGGAGCAAGGGAATCACGCCGCACCTGGGCAACGCTCCCGATGGGTTCGATCCGAACAAGGTTCGCTACCCACTTGCGAGCTGGGGCGCTGGTTTGCGCGTAAATCTTTTCAACCTTGCGATTCTTCGCTGGGATTACGCACGGCCACTGGCCGGAGGACGCAAGCCGAACTGGACGTTCTCATTGGGAGCGAGCTACTAACCGTTGCGCCGGCTCCTACTGCTGGCGCTGCTTTGTGCAGCGTGCACAAACGACAAAGCAGCGCCTGACAGCAGCACCCAGTCTGTCATAGAAAATCACGGTCCCGAGCCTCTCCTTCTCCGAGTTCCGCGCGGAGGAGGAACGGGGCGCGTGTACAGGTACCCAAAGCTCGACTCTACTGTTTGGACGATCGATGAGGCACCGGCCCTCGACCGTGTGCTCGCCTTCGACGCCGACGCGGGAAGCATCGCAGTAGTGGACTCGAAGGGCTTTCCCGCACGTCTGGATCTACGGGAGACCGACGTTCTCAAAGCGGCCCGCATAAAGCTCACGTCGCTCTCGTCGGCAAATGGCAGCGACATCTACGGAATCGACGCCAAGGGGGAGATTGTTCGGCTGAACCCGAGCGGCGGTGACTGGAAATTCAAGCCACCGGTTCCCGCCCGCACCGTCTTCGCGCAGCCGAACGGTGAGTTGATTGTCACCGGGAACAAAGGCGCGCAGACTCTGCTGTGGAAAGTCCGTCCACCCGACGCAGTCGTGCAGGACAGCGCCGTTCTGCCGCTTTCTGGTCGCGGTGTTCGCACGCAGGTTGGCGACAGAGTGTACTTCACTGTCGACAGCGGACTCGTCGGCATCAAGGTCAAGGATCTCTCCCCCGTTGGCGCTATCAAGCTGGCCAACCGGGTGTCCGCTCTCGCTCCCACGCCAAGCGGAGACAGGCTGTACGTCGCGATGGTTGCCGACAGTGGCCTGTCCGTGGTGGATCGTTACACCGAGAGCGCCAAGACGAGCATCCAGCTACCGCAGCCGCCGAGCGAGCTGAGAATGGACGCGCTGGGACGCTATCTGCTCGCGCGTATCCCGGGGACCGACTCCGCGTGGGTGATCGCCATCGGCGACAACCGGCTCGTGGGCGCTGTCCCCACGCGCTGGGAGACCGACCTCCCAGCAGTCACACCCGACGGAATGCTCGCTCTCCTCGGTGGAAAGGACGTTTCGTTCGTCGATCCCGAAAAGCTCGCTGTAAAATCCACAATCTCCGGCGGCGCGAAAGACTTCTGGTACTTCTTCGCATGGGACGGTTTCAAACCGCGACCTCAGGGTCTCGATCAGCCGGTCACGTTTCCAAGCGACAGCCTGCAGCGTGATTCGCTCGCTGGGAGCTCGACAGCATCCGGCACGAGCGTTTCGCCGCCTGCGCCTGTCGTCAGTGATACTGTTCGCGCAACGACTGTAGCCGCAACGCCGCCGCCTCAGGGGTTCACCGTTTCGTTCGCCGCCCTTTTGAGCGAAGAAAAAGCGCATGAGATCGCGAGCCTCATCAAGGTCAACGGAAACCCCGCGCACGTCGTCTCGACTACGACCGCCGGCTCACCGATATTCCGCGTGGTGATGGGGCCGTTCCCAACCCGCGACGAAGCGGACAAAGTCGGGCGTGCGGCGAAGCACGAATACTGGATCTACGAGGGCTCCCCTTGAGTCAGAAGGTTTCCGGAGGTCGCCCCATCGCGTGGGAAGACGCCGGAAGGCAGGTCGCGCCAGTCCTGGGCAGCTATTCAGCAATTGTCGTCATCTCGAGTGATCCCCTCGCCGCGGCCTACGTGGCTCTCGGCATCGCCCGCGCCGAATCAAAACACCGGCGCTCGGTAGTTGGAGATCTCGTGGGTGACATTCCGGCCCTCCGCTCTCTCGTGAGAGAAGAAGATCCCCACGGGATAACGGACAGCTTTCTTTACGGGGTGTCGCTCAACAAGATCGGCTACGACGTAGAAGGAGTGCCCAATCTTTATGTAATGCCGAGCGGGACCGATCCGTTGATCGACGCCGAGATCATGGGGAGTCAGCGGTGGACGAAGCTCGCCACCGGCTTTGCGGAAGCTGGGGCGTTTCTCATTCTCGTCGCCAACATTGAAGCCGCCGGGCTCGCTGATCTCGTCGACCAGCTCGATGGAGTGGTCCTCGTCAAGGATGTTGAGATCCGCAACGCACCGTCCGCGCTGGTGCTCGCTCGCGTCGCAGGCCCAACGCCCACCCTCAAAATCCCTCTCCACCGAATCACCGCTGGCGCGGCGCGTTGGCCGCGTCACAAGTGGCTTTATCCAGGGCTCGGCGCACTCGCACTGTTG
This sequence comes from Gemmatimonadaceae bacterium, assembly GCA_034666285.1. Taxonomy (GTDB): domain Bacteria; phylum Gemmatimonadota; class Gemmatimonadetes; order Gemmatimonadales; family Gemmatimonadaceae; genus UBA4720. Next base: position 5,579 of record JAXDME010000119.1, read on the forward strand.
GTCGTGGGTGGCATCGGG
>JAXDME010000120.1:0-8231 GCA_034666285.1 Gemmatimonadaceae bacterium
GCACGATCCGCCTCGGGAGGAGCCAGCACCACTTCGGAATAGCTGGTCAGCTCGATCTCTTTGGGCTGCAGCGACCTGTTCGTAAGAATGATCCGCCTGACTTCGGCAGCGTCGTCCGAGGCGACAGCGATCTCCGTGACCGTGTCGATGTCACCATCACGACGGATGAAAGTGATGCGGTCGCTGGCGAACAGCACGCGGTACCACTGGGGCTCGGTGCCCGACGGTTGATGCGCAGTCGACCACACATGTCCGCTTCCCAGATCCTTTACATAGCACCACTGCCCATAGTTGTCGCGCGTCGAATCGTGACGCCACCGCGTAACCGCAAGATTTCCATAACGGCTGAATCCACCGCCAGCGTTGGTGATCAGTACCGTGTACGGCACGTTGCCGAGGATGCCAACTACTGGCTGCGGAGTGTGCGGTGTTTCGATCTCTCGTACCGCTGGCTTTTCCATCTCGCTCGGCACGCGCGCCACATCTGTCCCTGACACGTCCTGCATTACGAGACGCCGCGGAATTCTCTCCTGAAGCACCAGCTCCGCGGACCGTACTAGTGGATCCGTATGGAATCGACGCGGCCATATCTGCCGGTTGAGCGCGTTGTTGAGAGCGACGATGCTCATTCCAATGTGGTGCGCCATGAAGGTGCACACGATAGTCTTGCGCGAGCCGGGCGACGGGCGCGTGTAGTCGAGCGCATCCCGGAATCCGAAAGGGCCCAGCGCGCCCTCTGCTTCGAGCGTCGTGAGATTCTTGAGAGCCTGCCTCGGCTCGACGATCATCGCCAGCAGTGTGGCGTACGGAGCAATAACCAGTTCCTTGCTGAGCCCGCGCTTGAGCGCGAGATCCGGTACTCCGAATCCTCGATACTGGTAAGTGTGCGATCTGTCGCGCACCGCGTACGCGGATTCAGAAACTCCCCACGGCACTCCTCGCTCCAGACCGTAAGCGATCTGGCGCTTGACGCATCCCTTGTGCGTCTGGTCGAGCAGTGTGAATGGAAAAGTCTGCATCACGAGCGCCGGCATCAGGTACTCGAACATGCTGCCGCTCCACGAGAGCAGGGTCCTGGTTCCCGCAGCGGCGGTGAGGGATCGTCCCAGCCTGAACCAGTGATCTACCGAAACGTCGTCCTTGGCAACCGCTATGAAGGAGGCGAGTCGGGACTCCGAAGCCAGCAGGTCGTAGTACGAGTTGTCCACCGTGTTGCTGCCGATATGATATCCGATCGTGAACAGCTTCCGCTTGTCGTCGTACAGGAAACGGAAATCCATCTCGACCGCGTAGGCATGGGCCCGCTCGGCGATTGCACGGAGGCGCTTGCCGTCCGCCTCGGAGCACGAGGGATCCTTCAACACCTCATAGCAAGCTTGCTTCAGTGCGATGAGGTGGCCGGCGAAGTTTCCGCTGTCGACTGTGGAGACGTAGGCCGGCTCCAGCACTCGAAGCTCGGTTAGGTCGTACCAGTTGAAGAAGTGCCCGTGAAACCTTCGCATTCTCTCCAGGGACCGGAACACTTTCTCGACGCGATCGATCATGTCCGACCGCGTGATGAAGCCGAGATCGGCCGCGCTGACCGTGGACAGAAGCTGAAGACCGATGTTGGTCGGTGACGTCCGAAGAGCCAGCACGGGCTCCGGATCTTCCTGGAAGTTGTCCGGAGCGAGCCAATGAGTCTCTTCGGAGACGAATTTTTCGAAGTACGTCCAGTGCAGCTTCGCATACCGGAGCGATGCCATACGTTCGGCTTCGGTGAGATGGACTTCGCCAAGGATCGCCGGTCTGCTGAGTGCGGAAGCAATGCTCGGGCTCGCGAACCATGCAAGCACCAGCGGAAGCGTTCCCATGATGAACAGGAACCGATCCCCGGAGCTCGCGGCTCTCCCCACTGTGACGTGAAGACCAATCGCGAGGATCAGCGCGAGACACAGCGCGGTTACTGGCCACATCTTGCGCCATACCTCGAGCTGCGATCCCGTCCGCATGGAGCGCTCGACCTGCGATGCGGTCTGCCACTCGATGAGGTGTCGGTGGGTGATGAACAACCTGTACAACGTGCGGAGGATCGCATCCGCCGAGACGACCGCTTGGTGCGGAAGGAAGACCAGCGCCAACAGGAATTGCTGGGTATTCGTCATGGCGTCGCGGCCGACCGCCAGATAATACGCGAGCCATGACTGATCCCGAGGCGGGCGCAGCAGCGAGACGGTCAGCGAGAACAGCCAGGGAAACGCAATCGCCACCATCACGATCCCGGTCCACCGGATAACCGAGCCTGGAAGTATGAACCAGCCGACGATGAGCATCACCAGCTGTGCGATCTCGACGGTGCTGCGGCGCAGGTTGTCGAAGATCTTCCAGCGCGAAATCGCCGATAGCCTGTTCGCCACCGGCCCGTCCGGACCGGGGACCGTTCCTTTGAGCCAGCCTATGAGCTGCCAGTCGCCACGGATCCAGCGGTGCTTTCGGCGCGTGAAGGTGAGATAGCGAGCGGGATAGTCGTCGTATACCTCGATGTCGGTCGCAAGTCCGGCGCGCGCGTACGTCCCCTCGATCAGGTCGTGGCTGAGCAAAGTGTTTTCCGGGAATCGTCCGTGTGTCGCGTCCTCGAACGCATCCACATCGTAGATCCCTTTTCCAGTGAAGCTCCCCTCGCCGAACAGATCCTGATAGACGTCGGATACGGCCGTCGTGTAAGGGTCGACGCCTGGATGTCCCGAGTGTATCGCAGCAAAGAACGAACGATGTGCGCTCGTCAACGAAACACCGACCCGAGGCTGGATGATTCCGTATCCTTCCACCACTCGACCGGCCGCCGGATCGTAATGCGCGCGGTTGAGCGGATGCGCGATAGTCCCCACCAGAAGCTGCGCTGCGTCGCGCGGCAGAACAGTGTCGGAATCGAGTGTGATTACATAGCGGGCGAGACCCAACCGGCTCGTATCGCCGACGATCGTCGAGAAGGCATCCTTAGCTCCTCCCCGAAGAAACTTGTTGAACTGCGCAAGCTTTCCCCGTTTGCGCTCCCATCCCATCCACACGTTTTGCTTGGCATTCCACAGCCGCGGCCGGTGGAAGAGGAAGAAGACATCGGATCCACCATTCCTGTATTTCGCGTTCAAAGCACCGATGCCTGACGTCGCGGCTGCCAGGATCTCCCGGTCATCCGGCCTCTGCTCGGTCGGAGAGTCCGTAAAGTCGCTGAGTATCGCGAACTGCAGGTTCGGATCGCGGTTGGCGAGATACTGCACTTCGATGTGCTCGAGCGCTTCTTCCACGCCATGAACGCTGCTGAGAAGAGTCGGCACTACCACGGCAGTCATGTACTCTTCGGGGATACCATCATCGCGCAGCTCGAGCTTCGAAAGAAGCCGGGGCGGCATCAGCAGAGTGATGAGCTGATTGATGACGCTGATTCCGATCTCGCTCGCTGGTATGAGAGCGGTCAGTGCGATGATGAGCTGCACGGTCGCGGGTGCGGTCTCCGCTACTTCCAGAATCACCGCCAGGGCGAGCGACGTGAACAACGTAATTCCACTGAAGTACAGTGTGTTCGGATGCCGCTGAGTCCAGCGATAAAGCCATTCTCCTGGCGGCGGAGTGTACCCTACTTTTTCCTCCAGAACCTTCCGTCCCGTTTCGACGAGGAAATAGCCGACGTGTGCATGCCGGGCATCGCTCGGATCAGCAAGCTTGGCCAGCGCGAGCACTTCGCCAGCGATCTCTTCTTCCGGCCGCTTCACGCGCTTCGCGACATGCTCGACGACATGCCGGTAGTGATCGCGTGTCCCGAAAGTCATCGACGCGTAGTGGCCGCTTGGATCCTGGCGAAGAAGCTTCTCGGTAGCGCTCTGTGATTCGACGAAGTCTTTCCAGTCGAGCCGTGAGATCGTGCGAAGGCTCGTGATGCTGTTGGCGACCGTTACCTGTGTGAGAGCCACCCGACGGTTCGAGCGCGTCGCGGCTTCTTCAGCGCTTGGCCCATCCTCGGCAATCCACTGCTCGAGCCAGATCAGCGGCGTGAAATTCGTCTGGTAAGAGCGGACCTGCTGGAGAAAGCGCGCGACCCACGTCGGGGTGAAAGGCGGGTGTTGGTCCACGAACGCGGCGAGCGCGATCGCGAGCGCCTGCGAGGATTCTTCACTCGCTTCGCGCAGGATCGTTGCAGACCTGTCGGCGGATTCAACTTCCTTGAGCCGGGCCGCGACACGCAATGCCATGCGTCGGATGTTCTCGACGAGGCCGAGCCTTAGCATTGTCGGTATCGCCCACAGCTCCCCCATTCGAAGTGCCGTGACTGTCTGATACTCGCGCACGAACAGCGTGATGTTGTCGAGGTCCAGGTGGCCCTCGGTGTGCGCGATCAGCTCGATCGCTACCTCATACGCGCGTGGATACCCGGCCAACGAACCGGTCGAAAGCTTTGGTAGCTCTTCGTAGTAGCCCTTGGGAAGATTTGTCCGGATCTCCCGAATGTGCTCCTGAACGATGTAAAAGTTGTCGAGCAGCCAGTCGCCCGCAGGGCTTATGTCGAGCCCGCGCTCAGCCCCGTGATTCAGTTCCTGGTAGACTCGATCGAGTACTTCCTTGGTGTCATCGAGTCGTACCAGCAGCGGGCCGGGACCACGCTGTTTCTGTGCAGGAAGCAGATGATGGCCGCGAGCAACCGCCCGCGCGCGCTCGCCAAGTCGCTCGGCGCCAAGCACCTCGCCGCGAATCGGGCCAACGAGCTCTTCGCTGGCAGTCCCGTCGCGGGAGCGCCGAAATAAACGACTCAGGCTTGTTGCGGGATTTTTGGGCGGAATTGCTGTTGCCACGTCACCTACTCAACGCCAAAGATATGCCGCTCCTGAATGGAGCACGCCGCAAAATATCCCTGATCGCTACTCGGCGTAGTAGGCCCGGATGCAAAGCGTCACCAGGCGTTGGCGGACGAGTTCGTATTGATCCGCATTTTGCGGACGCAACGAGTCGGCAAGGGAGTTCCACAGTTGCTTGAAAATAATTATGAGCTGCTCGGGTCTGATGTCGTTGTCGTGAGCTTCCTGCGCGACTTTCCGAAGCAAGGTCGCAAGTTCCTGCGTCGGACCATCCGGGCTTTCGAGCTGCTCGGTAAGCGCGGTCCGTAAATCCTTCATCGTGCTCTCCGAAAGTGAACTCACGGGCCGCTGGACCAATGGGGTTTCCACCATCTCTTTCGGAATGTAGGGAAAGCGGCGGACATTTGTTCACAGAATATCTAGGGATATCCATTCCTACGCCAGAGAACGGGTCCACAAGTTGCCGAGCTTGGCAATTTTTTATGGCCGCCTGAGTGCGTAATATTTTGATTCTTGCGCGCGAGGCTGATCGACTGCAACCATCCGGACTGCTCCGAAACGCTCATAGAGAGGATCAGGGGTCTGGAAGCCACCCCGATTCTGTTCAGTCCGTTCAGAATGCAGCACGAGGTCGGGGCCGTAGCAACCCGTCATGGGGTGCGGTCGTTCACCCTCCCCACAGACCCAGGTACCTTCGGAAAAATTCTCGATACCTGATCTTCGGCTCTAGACTTTGCGCTGCCGAGGTTTCTTCGCCGACTGCGGAATCGGACCGGGAGTTTCAGCGTTTTCCTTCAGATGACGCTTGTCCATCTCGTGCAGGTGCTCATCCTCGTTCCGAAGCTTCTGATCCGTGGTCATCGCATCCTTTTGGAACTTCCCGTCTGTCTTCATGCTTCCTCTCGTGGTTTACGAGCTCCTTTGTACACGAAGCGTGCCCACGCAGGACGCGTCCTCTCTCGGGATTTGCTGAGGCGGGCGCCCAGTCAACGGAAGCGAAGTCCGCCCATCACGCGGAACAATGTCGCGTCGGACGGCACCGAGTATACCTGCGCACCCACGTCGAATATCTGGCGGACGATAGCAGTTACACCACCAAAAACGGACGCGCGCACGAGCGGCGATGCGAGCTCCACCTGGGTCCTGTCCACATTGCCATTCGCATCTGTGAATCCGACCTGAAAGTGGGGATCGATCCGGTTGGCGCCAGCTCCCGCGTAGAAGGAAAAGCCGCCTGAACCGGGCGCGAATCCAGCGGCGATCTCACCGCCGAACATGTCCGGATGAAACGTGTCCTTCGACGGACTCGTGCCGTAACAAGGGCTGGTAGGTGATGTTTGCTGGAGCGACGAGCTGGGACACGTAATGGGCCCTTTTACATTCCCGAATGTCCCGTGCACGCGAAGCATTAGGGTGGTGCCCGTCGACGCGGGACCGGCCGCAAAATGATGCGCCTGCGACACGCCAAAGCTGAAAAGATTTGGCGTCGCCCTGGCGATCGTTACAGGTGGCAGATACGCCGCCTCGAGCGCGAATCCGAAGGGTCCGCCCACCGTTATCCTCGGCCGGCCAAACACGGGTGACAGGGAAGTGTGCTCGCTCTTCTGCGTGAAACACGCTCCGGTCTGTTCGATCGCCGGATTCGGTTTCGGTATGTACTCGCCCTCAGCGCCAATCCGAATGCTGGCAGGCCTCATGACCTCCGGAGCAGTCGCCATCGAAAACACAATCGGTGCCGTGTAAAAAGCCAGCAATTTTCCTTCATTGCTGTTCGTGCCGACTTTGCACTGAGCTCCTGCCTGATGTTGCAAAGCGAACAGAGACCCCACGATGAACAGAGCTCGACGCATTATCGCTCCAATGATGGTGAACGTATTGGTGAAGTGATTAAGGTAGAACTCGGACAGCTGCTCTGCGAGAAAGCGTTCGGCAAGCGCGGTTATCTGGAGCGTCAGCGTATGACTGGAACAGGCGAGCGCACAGCGTACGTCCGCTGCATGCATTGCGAGTAGAATGCGCGGTGTTCGTTGTAGGCACTCCAATTCTTGTTGGCCGCCGTCATTTCACTGTCATAGGCAAGCAGAAGAGTCGTCTTGGCTTGGGTCTGGGCGGCCGACCGGTTGACGGCCCGAGTCGCCAGTGCGTAGCCGGCGTAGTACAATGCGACCAGATGATGCTCCTTCCGTAGGTCTGCGACGAGGAGGCCAGCCATCCTGTGATCGAAGTGGTCGTGAGGATTTCTCGCGATGCTCGGGTCGCTCGTGTGTATGGTGGTTGCCGGCGAATCCAGGCCTGTGATCGCACTGACCGTAGTCATCAGATCGTTCCATCCATGATAGGTGGCGCTTTCATCGACCGCACTAATCTCAGTGGTAGGATCTGCCCGCAATTTCCGCAGACTCCGGTATCCGTAACGGGCGAACCCTTTTCCACCGCGTTTCCCGTCGGGAAGCCTGAAGAAATACGACTCGGTATTGCCCAGAGTGCATTTTCTTACGGGGTGGGCGCGGATCAGAACCGATGAACAGGCGACTGGCTCGGTCACGGCGATCGCGTCGGCGATCCGGGTAGACTGCAGTGCGGCTCGCTCCCGGGTCTGCCAATAGGTCGAATCTCTTCCGTTATCGCCCGCAGTGAGGTACACAAAAACGCCTCGATTGCCTGAGCGCAGGCGTTGGGTAATGACGTCGCCCATGAACAGCTGCCAGTCGTCCTGGTGCGCGACGACGACGACGTCGATGCCATCGGTCTGATTAGATAATAATCTAACCTTTAGTCGCTCGGCGCCTACTCCCGGGACGAGCCCCAACCCGGCCACCCAGGTTACTCCGATGATTGCCTTCGATCGACGGTCCACTGTCTGAATCTAGTAGTACCAGGCATTCACTGAAAAAGAAAAAGGGCAGGCCCTGTTAAAGGCACACCCTTTTCGCAATAGTTAGGTTCTTATCGAACCAACCGGTTAGACCTTAACGGCCTGCACTTCGAGGCTGATCTTGATCTCGTTCCCAACCACCACGCCGCCCGTTTCCAAGGCCTGATTCCAGGTAAGCCCGAAATCTCTGCGATCGATCTTTCCGCTCCCGCTGAACCCGACTCGCTCCCCTCCCCACGGATCCTTCTGCTTGCCTTCGAACTCAATGTCCAGCGTCACCGGCTTCGTGACATCTCGAATGGTCAGATCGCCCGTAAGCTTGAACTTCTCTTTGTCGCCCTCGATCCGCGTGCTGCGGAATGTGATTTCCGGATAGACCTCGGCGTTGAGAAAGTCGGCTGAACGGAGATGCTGGTCGCGCTGATCTGTGCGCGTGTCCAGGCTCGCTGCCTTGAGCGTGGCTTCGACAGTCGACTTCTTTGGATCCTTTTCGTCGGTGTAGATAGTGCCTGTGACATCCCCAATCCGAC
>JAXDME010000121.1:0-20170 GCA_034666285.1 Gemmatimonadaceae bacterium
CCGCTCGCGTGCACGGGATACCGGCGTCCGTCGGCCGTCCGGAGATAGAGCAGCCTCCCTTCGATCTGCGGAGCGACAGCCGAGATCTCGGTCTTGTATCGCGGAGACGCAAAGAGCTGGCGAAACAGGAATGACGCATGATCGATCGAGAAAAAGAGGCCGCCTATCCCTCCCGTCTTCATCACTTCGACGTCCAGCCCCTCGGGAAGGACAGTGATCGATCCACCTCCGACGAGTTTCTCGTTCCGGGCCTGCGAGAGCATCGCCTCGCCAATCGAAAGCAACACGATCATCACTGCCACGCCGACGCCGTAGCCGAAGAAGAGAAGAACCGATCGCCATGGCCTGTAGGTAATGTTGCGGAACGCGAGCTGCGCGATCATGCGTCCACTATCCTGCCGTCGCGCATGTGCACTTTGTCACGCGCCGCGTTTGCGAGATCCTCGTCGTGCGTCACGACGACGATGGTCGTCCCATCCGAGTTCAGTCGTTGAAACAGCGCGATGATCTCTGTACCCGTTCGCGCATCGAGCTCGCCCGTCGGCTCGTCCGCGAGTAGCAGAGCCGGACGATTCGCCAACGCACGCGCGATCGCCACCCGCTGCTGCTCACCACCGGAAAGCTCCGACGGCCGGTGACGTTCGCGTGAACTCAAACCCACGTAGGCAAGTAACTCCGCCGCTCTCGCGTTCCGCTCGTCGCGCGCAACCTTCGCCTCGGCCATCGGCAGCGCGACGTTCTCCAGTGCCGACAGGATCGGCATCAGATAAAAACGCTGAAACACGAAGCCGATGTTGTGCAGACGAAACGATGTCGCCTCGCGATCGCTCATGGCGTCGACTCGGTTGCCGGCAATCGATACTGTCCCGGACGTCGGCTGATCGATGACGCCAACCAGATTAAGCAGCGTGGACTTTCCACACCCGGACGGACCAACGATCGCGACATAATCCCCGCGTTCGACGTCCAGCGACACTCCCTGGAGCGCGTGCACCCACTCGCCGCCGAGAGCATAGTCTCGACGAACGTCCTTGAGCGAAACGATGGGAGCCTTATCGCTGGTCACGCGATCGCCTCACGGCGAAGGGACTCGGCGATTGGCAGTGAAGCCGCCCGCCACGCGGGATAGACTCCCGCAAGAATTCCGCTGGCGACAAGCAGGCCGAGCGCTGACCACGCTGCGCGGGGCTGAAAGAGAAAGAAGTCAATCGCCATCGGCAGACCGGGAAACGCCGAGAGAATCGAGTTCAGGTATCGCGCTGTGATCAGCCCGAGCCCGAGACCAAGTATCGCGCCAACGAGGCTGATCGCGACGCCTTCGATCACGATCTGCTGCACGACATGCGTCCGCGACACTCCGATCGCGCGCATCACCGCGATCTCGCCAGCCCGCTCGTTTACGGAAACGGTTACGAGCGTCGTCACGAGAAGGAATCCGACGAACAGGCTCACCGCACCAAGAATAAAGGCAAGCTGCCGGAAATAACTGAGCCGCTGATCGACCTCGGCGATTGCCGTCGCAACGGAGATTACCGAAACGGTCGGGATCCGGGCGAAGATCCAGTTGCGCACACTGTCCGGGTTCGCTCCTTTGCGCACGCGCACCATAAAGAGAGATGCCCGGTCGCGGCGCGCACCTCCTCCCAACTCCTCGAGCGTCGCGCGGCGGACTGCGGCGGCGGACTGATCATTGGCTCCGTAGATGAAACGGACTGTTCCGGTGAGTAGGAGCTTTCTCTGTCCGGAATACGTCCGCGTTTGCGGATCATAGCCCGCCGCGACATCGAGCGTGTCGCCGATACGAGCACCGAGTTTGTGAAGTAGAAAGTCATTCACCACGATGGCATTGGGCGTTGTGATGTCCTTGCCCGACAGAAACTCATAATCGCCTTGAACTGTTGGCTCGACGCCGAGCACTGCGGCACTGATGTCTCGCTCACCCACCCGAATGTGGATCGAGCCTCCCAGAACGGGACTGATCTCCCTGATGTCACCATTCGTTCGGAGAGCACTCATGATGGCGCTGACTCCGGGAATCGTTGCGTCAGTATCGAAGGGAAGCGTGCCTTTTGGCGCGAGCCGGATGTCGAAGCCCCGCGAAAGCAGCAACTCACGAAATGATTCGCGCATTCCCGTTGCGAGCATCACCATGTCCAGCAGCATCGCCGTTGCGACTGCGACACCCAGTACGGCCAGCATCGTGCGCGCCCGATGTCGAATGAGCGAGGCTTGGGCAAGTGTCGCTCTCATCAGCGTCCGAAGAGAGCGAGCGGCGGTGTCCGGACCAATCGCAGTGACGCCAGAATCCCAGCACCGACGCCCAAAACCAGCGAGAGCGACACTGCCAGCGCCACGATCGGCGGTGTGACGATCGAGAAGTAGAGCGGTGTGCGGTACAGCGCCTGGTAGTGCCAGTTGACGAAGAAAGAGACGATCCAGCCGAGCACCACGCCGAGCACGCTTCCGAGCACTGCGACGACCGCGGCCTCGATGATGATCGAACGCACGACCGACGCCCGCGAGATTCCCATCAATCGGAGCGCTGCGATGTCGCGCCGCCGCTCCTCGACCTTCAGCACCATTATGCAGAGGAGGAAGATGGAGCTCGCAACGATGGTGATGACACCAATCGCGCGATGGAAGCGGCTCACCACTTGAAACGTCCGCGACGTCTCGACAGCGATATCACGCGAGCGATACGCCTTGAAACCGAATGCGACGTGATTGATGCGCTGCAGAGTCCGGTCGATGTCCACTGAGGGGCGAGCTGCGATCGCAAAGCGGTCGACACGGTCCCCGTAACCCGAGATTCTCTGCAGCTGGTCCAGGTGCATTCGCACCCCGAAATCGCCGCGGGCCACCTCTGATGGATCGGCCCCCCTTCTTACGATCGCCCCAACTATCACCGACTCGGCGGGGGCAGCTGGATCGGGACCCGCCGAGAGCGAGACATGGTCTCCGACCTTTAGATGCGCTTCGGTGGCAAAGGCTTCATCAATCGCGATTGTGCGTTGGGATGTCTGCGGCGCCTGGAGAAACAGCGCAAGCGCGAGGAAAATGAGCGGCACGCTCGAAAGCTAGCCGCGCCGACTACCCCTGTCTGCCAGCGGCGCGATCAGGACGTTTGCTGCGAGCGCGGGTCCGATGGACAGCTCCTGTCGCCCTACCGAAAGCGTGATCGGCCCATCGTACGGCGCTCGCGATTTCACCGTGATCTTCTTTCCCGGAAGAATCGAGAGCTCGGCGAGATACCTCAGCATGTCGGGATCTTCGTCGGAAACCCTCACGACGACACCCGACGACCCGGCGCCGAGCTGCGCAAGCGAAGTGTATTCCGTCTCGTCCACCGAGCCGTCGCGAGTGGGGATTGGCGCGCCGTGTGGATCCACCTCCGGCTCGCCAATGGTGGCTGCCATCCTGTCCACCAGCTCGTCCGACGCCGCGTGCTCCAATCGCTCTGCCTCATGGTGTACGCGGTCCCATGGGTAGCCGAGTGCTTGTGAAAGGTACGCCTCGATGACGCGATGACGCCTCAGGGTTCGCAGCGCCGCACGCCGTCCGCTCTCGGTGAGCTTCACCCCATGGTAGCGCTCATACGCGAGCAGACCCTGATCCGCCAGCCGGCGGACCATTCCACTCACTGAGGCCGGCGCAATCGCCAGACGCTGCGCGATCTCATTGGTTGCCGCTGGACCGTACCCCTTTCCAATTGCGTAGATCGCCTTGAGATAGTCCTCTGCCGGAGCGGTAAGTGTCTCCGGCACGGTTGCTTCGCGGGCGGCGCTCATGGTGCCGGTCGCGGCCCAGTCGGAGTCGCATGAAGGTGTGGGAGCCCGCGCACCATCAACACAGGCAGCATCGAGATGTGTCGGAGCTCGCTCGCGACGCTGCCGCGGAGAACATCCGACAGTCCACGATGTCCATGGGTCGCCATGGCTATCAGGTCGCAGTTCTCGCGCTGGGCGCAGGCTGCGATCTCCTTGGCGGGATCACCGCCGGCGAGAATTGCTTCAGCACGGTAGCCGTCCCGCTCGAGCGACTCGGCGATCCCCTCGATGTACTCGCGGTCACTCTTCATTTCTTCCGACTCTCGAAGGTCGAGCTGCTTGATATTCCGCGCTGCCCATCCGTCGGCGACGTGTATCAGCACGATGGATGCATCGTTGCACGTGCGCGCCAGCTTCCGGACGTGGTCGAGAACGACATCGTCGTAGGGCGAATGCTCGACGGGAACCAGTATGCGTTGATACATCAGCCCGCCGATCCGTGGGATAGTTGGAACAGCAGCCAAATGTTGAGCGAGGCGATGACGAATGCAACCGCGTAGGCGAGCACCTTGAGCCAGGCGGGATTCACCAGCTCGCCCATTTTGAGCTTGTCCGACGTGAACGCCACGAGCGGAAACACCGCGAACGATAGCTGCATGCTCAGGACAACCTGACTGAGTATGAGCAGCTTCGCGGTGCCGCTTTCCCCGAACATGATTGCAACTATCACTGCCGGGACTATGGCGATTCCGCGGGTGATCAGCCGCCGCAGCCAGGGTCGAAGCCGGATATTTAGAAAACCTTCCATCACGATCTGCCCGGCAAGGGTCCCGGTGATCGTGGAGTTCTGTCCCGAAGCCAGGAGTGCGAGGGCGAAGACGACACTTGCACCGCCACCCAGAAGCGGCGTCAACAGCTTGAACGCATCCTGAATCTCCGCGACTTCCGTGTGTCCGCTCGTGTGGAACGTCGCGGCGGCGATGATGAGTATGGCGGCGTTGATAAACAGCGCGAGAGTCAGCGCTATCGTCGAATCGATGAATGCGAAGTGCACTGCTTCGCGTTTGCCTTCGAGCGTCTCCTCGTACTGGCGCGTCTGGACGATCGACGAATGCAAATAAAGATTGTGGGGCATGACGGTCGCGCCGAGTATGCCCACCGCGATGTAAAGCATCGACGGGTCACGGACGATCTGGGACGAAGGGATGAATCCGCGCAGTACACCAGCGAGCGGGGGCTGCGAAAGAATTATCTCAAAGAGGAAACAGACGCCGACCGTGCCAATGAGCGCGATTACCAGCGCCTCGAGCAGCCGGAACCCTTTGTTCTGCAGATAGAGAACTATCAGAACGTCGGCGGCGGTGATGACGATTCCCACCGCTATGGGAATATGAAAGAGCAGATTGAGGGCGATTGCGGATCCGATGACTTCTGCGAGATCGCAGGCGGCGATGGCGATCTCGCACGCGATCCAGAGCAGGACTCCGACCGGCTTGGAGTAGTTGTCGCGGCAAGCCTGGGCGAGGTCGCGCCCCGTGACGATGCCGAGCTTTGACGCGAGTCCCTGAAGCAGAATCGCCATCAGGTTCGAGGCGAGAATCACGCTCAGGAGCGTGTAGCCGAACTTCGATCCACCGGCGAGATCGGTGGCCCAGTTCCCCGGGTCCATATATCCGACCGCAACGAGGTACCCCGGTCCGGCGAATGCAGCGATCTTCCGCCACCAACCTTTCCCCGCGACGGGGATCGTGCGATACACCTCCACGAGCGAGGGGGTCGCACGGGCTCGCCGCCACCCGGGTGGAGGACCCGCGGTCGCATCCGCCTCGAGGCGCGCAGGTTTTCGTTTGGGATCGAGCTGGATCGCCAAGGCTACAGTGGGATTATGAGGAACCTAGAAAATAAGTTAGCATGCCCTAACTTCTTGGGCAACAGCCAAGTCAGCAATCTCGCGACGCCGTCCGTAAGTTTTCGCGGATTCGAGTTGCGTCAACTACCCGCACCCACGACCCGACCATGACGATCACCTGGCCGTACGCGCACATCCTCATCAATCACTTTCCGGTGGTGCTCAGTTTCGTCGCTCTCGGCGTTGCCATTCTCGCGCTCGTGCTTGGACGCCGTGGGTTATGGTTGACTGCGATGGGCGCGCTTACTCTGGCGGGTGTGTGCGTCTACCCGGTGTTTCTTACCGGCAATCAGGCCGACCACGCTCTCAATGATCCATGGTATATCCAGCACGGCACCATCGAAGCACACGACGCCGCTGCCGGCTGGACGTTGTGGGTGATTCTCATTTTCGGAGCTTTCGCCGCGTACTCATGGTGGAGGTCTTTGAAGCGGCCGGCCGAGGTGATTCCGGGATGGATGAAGGCAGGTCTCGTGATCGGATCCATCCTCGCCGCCAGCACCGTAGCGCGGACTTCGTACCTCGGCGGTGAGATCATCCATGACTCACCGGTCCTTCAGCTCAAGGAAGCTCCGGCCGGACTTCCGCCAGCTGTCGTCACCGAGCTGCGCGGCGATACTACAGTTGGCCACTAACATCTCAGTCGAGCAGAGCGAGTAACTGCGCCAGGATCCGCTCGGTCATCCCCCAGATCACGTGACCTTCGTGATGAAACGCGCGCGCGGACAATTGGATCCCGCGCGCGAACACCGAGGTATCGCGCCACGAGCCAGCTCGTCGTAGCTCCGCGAGCGGAACCCAGAACGCGAGCGCTACCTCATCGCTCAACAGCAACCTATCCTCGCGGTTGAGCAGCACCACGTACGGTCGCACGATGATCGCCGGTAGCGCGATGGTCTGCGGACGAAGATCGTCCAACGTGCCGATCATAGTCCCATCGTTGCGAAGATCGATTCCCGTTTCCTCGCGCGTTTCTCTCAGCGCGGTATCGGCCAGGTTCGCATCGCTCCCTTCTTCTCTGCCGCCCGGAAAAGCGACTTGGCCGCTCCATGGATCCGCCGGGTAGTCGGCGCGCTTGATGAAGAGCAGCTCGGGCGCTCCGCCTTGTCCGGCGCGAAATATCAGAGCGACCGCGGCCCTGCGTCCTTCTTGCTTGCCGCCACCCACCGATTTGTGCGCGTCGAGAGCGGACCGAAGCTTCACGATTTCGGGATGCTCGAAGAGAGCCGTCATGTCGTCAGGAACGCTCCACCGGGATCACCTCGTCACGAAACAGCATTCCGCAGAAAGAACTTCACAGTCTCCTGCACCACGCTCTCCAGAACCGGCGGAACCTCGGTCAGTGGATGCTTGGCGTCGAACCCGTGATTAGCGCCTTCGATGAGGCGGAGCGTGCTCGACCCGATCGACAGCTCGTGTAGCCGTTCGGCATTCGCGCTCGGCACGGTCTCATCTCCCGTTCCGTGCACGATAAGCCAGGGCACTTTGATCTTCGCGGCCGCGGCGGCGACGTTGAGCTTCGTGGTTCCATGGATCTCCACGTCGTCGAGCAGCTCTGTCCCCATGCGCATCACCTGCCCGGTGCGCGAGTTCGTCACCTCGGCGTAACCCCGCTTGCGCCAGATGATCGCCTCTTCGGGAGTCCACCACGTGGTGCGTCCGATGGCCGCCCAGGTCACGAGAGATTTTACATCGGAGTCGGGCATGGGAGTGTACAGAATTGCCATCGCGCCACCACGCGAATGACCGAAGAGACCGAACTTCCCCTTGATGAATTTCATGCGACGCGCATAATCGACGACGTTCTCGATATCCTCCAGCTCCCTCGAGAACGTGTTTCCTCCGAAGGCGTCCGGTTGGGTGAAAGTCTCTCGATCGGGTCCGACTCCACTACCGGAGAAGTCGAACGTAATCGCCGTCAACCCAGCGCCGGCGAGTGATCGCGCGAGATAGGGGAAGAACGCCCAGTGCGCGAACCCCTTGAAGCCGTGACAGATTACGACCGAGCCGAGGGGGGATTCGGCGGGATAGACCTCGCCGCGGATGAAGAGGCCATCTGCGCACGGAATGTCGAACGGTTGAGGAACGGCAGCGCTGACCTCGGTCATCCTTCGACTTCACCATTGATGTCCGCCCAGCCCTGAAAGCCGCGCGCCATCGACGCGACGTTCTCGTATCCCATCTGTTTCATCGTCAGCGCCGCGAGCGCCGATCGATTTCCGCGAGCGCAATAGATCACGACCTTCTGATTCCGATCGATGATGCCTTCGACCTTGGTCTCTAGATTTCCGCGAGGCAGATGAACCGCCTTAGGCAATCGTCCGAGGTTCCACTCATTCGCCTCTCTGACGTCGAGGTAAACGACCTTCTCGCCTCGCGCCTGCATCTCGTGCACCTGTTCCGGCGTAACTTCGTCGATTTGGCGCTTGGCTTCGTCGATCAGATCCTCACCCGTCTTGTGCGTCATCCGGTCGCCTCAGGATTTGTATGAGGTCACGGAGAGAGTGCGCGTCGCCGTATCGAGCTCCCCCATCGCCCCAAGTGGGATAGTCCACTGCTCAGCGATGTGACCGATCGGAACTCCAGCCAGACAGGGAACGCCGAGCGCGTGCGCCAGCTCGCCGAGGACGACGTCGAATTGGCGGGCGCCCGCTTCGGCGCCACCTGCATCCTCCGGGCAATTCGTGCAATCGCCAAACACAATCGCTTTACAGCCGTTCAGCACCCCGGCGAGCTTCAGCTGCTGCAGCATCCTGTCGATACGATAGACGGGCTCATTGATGTCTTCGAGTATGAGGATGCCGTCCGTTAGATCAGGCATGTACGGCGTTCCGCAGAGGGAAGAGAGAAGCGAGAGATTTCCTCCGACGAGCCTGCCCTCCGCGGCGCCCGCGTTGATCTCGCGCGCATTGGGCGCCGCTCCACACGAATCGTTCTGTTTTATTACGGCGCGTTGAAAAGAATCGCGCGAGAAATCGGTGAGCACCTCTCGCGCGTGGGGTCCGTGATACGTCATCAGCCTGCATTTCCTTTGCACCGCGGAATGGAGAGCGGTTACGTCGGAAAACCCTATGATCGGCTTCGGTGCCCGAGACAACGCGTCGTAATCGACGCCCGCGAGAATGCGCATCAAGCCGTAGCCGCCGCGAAGAATCCACACCGCATCGATTTTGGGATCGCGAAGCGCACGATTGATATCGTTGAGCCTATCGCGATCGTAACCGGCGAGATAACCAACACGGTCGCTTGCGTGCGCAGCGACTATCGGTTCCCAGCCGAATGAGCGCGCGTTGTCCTCGGCGCGCGGCAAGTCTTCCGGCTTTGGCAGAGGACCAGCTGGTGCAACGAGTGCGACGCGCGCACCAGCCTCGAGGGTGTTGGGCACGCGAAAGTGCGTCATTGGCACCGAAGTCTTCTTAGTGGCTCGAATTACGCAGTGAAGTTACAGCTTGCATGTTCCTAATATGGCACATGCATTGCTTTTCTTGCGCCTGGATTCAAACAACTCTGGAGGGTAGCAGAATGGCTGGTACCGAAGACGCTTTTGGTGCGAAGGACAAGGGTGGCGGTGGCGGCGGCGGTGGTGGTAAACCCGGCGGCGGCGGCGGATCTTCCGGAGGTGGTGGTGGTGGAATGGGTGGCGGCGGCCAGGGCGGCGGGGGTGGTAACCGCGGCGGTGGTGGCGGCGGCCAGGGTGGTGGAGGACAAGGTGGTGGCGGACAAGGTGGTGGTGGTCAGGGCGGCGGCCAAGGCGGCGGAGGCGGTGGACGTCCTGGCGGTGGCGGAGGACAAGGTGGCGGGCAAGGTGGTGGCGGAGGAGGCGGTCGCCCGGGTGGCGGCGGCGGATCTTCCGGTGGTGGTGGAGGACAGGGAGGTGGAGGAGGCGGTGGTGGACGTCCCGGCGGTGGCGGGGGCGGCGGAAACCGTTAACTCACTCTCTTCCCGCGGGGCGTCGCATGTGCGCGGCGCCCCGCTTTTTTATTGATGCACTACTTCATCGCGACAATCCTGTCGCTGCCGTGGATCGTGCCGCTACTTGTCACGTATTTTCGGCTTCGCCACTCGCGCTCGCTCGATGACGAGAGCGAAATCCCGCTCGAGAATCCACCGCTGGTCTCGGTGATCGTTCCGGCGCGCAATGAAGCGCACAATATCGCGCGATGTGTGAGGTCGATTCTTTCGACGACGTACCCCAACCTCGAGCTGATCGTCGTCGACGACAGCTCCACCGACGAAACCGCGGCGATCGCCCGCGAAGCAACGGCGGGCGATCAGCGGACGCGCGTGGTCACGTCTCCGCCTCTGCCGGATGGCTGGTTCGGCAAGCAGTGGGCATGCGCTACCGGAGCGAAGCTCGCGCACGGAAGCGTCCTTCAGTTCACCGATGCCGACACAGTGCACAGCGCCGATCTGGTGACACGCTCGACAAACGCGATGCGCGAAGCCAGGGCTCAGCTCTTCTCCGTCGCGGGCCGACAGGAGCTCGGCGGATTCTGGGAGAAGGTCATCCAGCCGCAAATCTTCACGATTCTATCGATGCGCTACGGCGGCACCGAGTCGGTGACTGAAGCCACGAGCGTGAGCAACAAGATCGCCAATGGACAATGCATCTTCGTCACGCACGACAGCTACAATGCAATCGGTGGTCACGGCGCGGTGCGCTCATCGGTGGCGGAAGATCTGATGCTGGCTCAACGTTTTTTCGCCGCACGAAAAAGAGTAGTGCTGATGCTCGGCGTGAATCAGCTGTCCACGCGCATGTACGCTTCGCTCGACGAAATTATCGCTGGCTGGCGAAAGAATGTCTTCGCGGGGGGACTCGATTCCGTGCCGTTCGGCAGAGTTGGACGGACATTTTTCCCACTTGTGCTGCTTCTGCCACCGCTCATGCAGCTCCTGCCCGTGCTGGTGCTGATCCTCGGCGCGTTGGGTCATATCTCGTCACCGATCACGCTGTGGGCAACGATGTCCAGCGTCGCAACGCTCATATGGTGGCTGGTCGTCTACCTCACCGTTGGTGAAAACCCATTGTATGCGTTGATTTACCCGCTCGGCGCCTTGGTGCTTCTGTACATTTTCGTCACCGCTGTGATCCGCGGGCGCCGCGTCACCTGGAAGGGGCGGACTTACCTCTCGGAGTAGACGGCCGAGTCCACCAGCCGCCGGTGTTGGAACTGGCGCACCTATTGGGTCGTAGGGGATGCGAACCCTCGTCAACGAATGCAGGAGAGCAATATGGGGCCAGCCGCCGACCTCGGAATCTACATCGCGCTTATCGGACTCCTCGCGGGCATTGGCATTCTCGCGGGTGCCTTTGCGGGCGCCTACTTCTTCGGAAAGAGCAGATCTCAGAAAGATGTGCTGACCGCGAGCAGAGATCCGGAGCTGCTCGCACGGATCGCGCGCATCGAACAGATCGTTGAGTCGACTTCGATCGAGATCGAGCGGATTACCGAGGGCCAGCGCTTTACCACCAAGCTCCTGTCGGAAAGGCAGAGTATCGAAAAGTAGCGGTGATTCGCGTCGCGTAGTCGTCAAACGATGTAAGAGCTCACAGCCGGCCCTGCTACGCTCGATGAGTGCAAACTCTCGAGCGTGCGACCGCGCTGCTTAAGAGCGCCAGCTCTGCTCGCGGGTTGTCCGATCTTGTCCGGCAGCTTGGATTCAACGGACAGCTGCTGCCTCTCGATGCGACCGCGACCAACGCGCTGCATCTGCCCGGGCTCCTCCGCACGGCGCGCATCGCCCAGGGTGTCGGATCGATCCGTGGTCTCGCGCTGGATTTCCACGATGCCGCCGACCTCCGGCAAAGCCTTACGACCGCCGCCAATGCGTTGGCCAGACACTCGCCCCAACTCCTGTGGATTGTCGTCGCGACTCGCGCGCACGAAGTCGCGATCGTCTGCTGGTCTACCATTGCATCCAGAACGCGAATCGTGTCGCTGCTTTGCAATCGCGACAGACTCTTCGAGAGCGATGCTGAAACATTGTGCGCGCTCTCCTCAGCGGCGAGCGATTCCGACTTGCTCACCCATGCACGCTGGCTGGACATACTAGGCCGGGAAGCCATCACCCGGCGATTCTTTCGCGTTCTCGAGAAGACGGTGGCTGACGTGGCCAGTTCGACGGACAGGCTGGTCACTCGGAGCGAGAGCCACGAGCTCGCGTTGCTCTATCTCTCCCGGTTGATCTTCCTCTCGTTTCTTGAAACGAAAGGGTGGTTGAATGGAGACTTTGGATTTCTCAGCAACGGCTACTCGGATTGTATCGCCTCCGGAGGCAATTACCAGAGAAAGGTGCTGGAGCCACTCTTTTTCGGGACACTCAACACGTCAATGCGAGCCCGGTCGGCGCGCGCGCGGCGCTTTGGGCGGATTCCCTTTCTGAATGGCGGATTGTTTTCGCGGTCGAGCCTGGAGAAGCGTCGGCGCGGCTGTTTCTTCAGCGACGACGCGTTCGGAAGCGCGTATGGCTCTCTCCTCTCCAGATATCGCTTCAGCGCCCATGAAGATTCAACAACGTGGTCGGATGCATCGATCGATCCGGAGATGCTCGGCAAAGCCTTCGAGGCGCTAATGATTGCCGGCGAAAGAAAATCGAGCGGAGCGTTCTACACTCCACAGGCTCTCGTGGAGGAGGTGACCGAGGAGGCAATTCGGTCGGCCCTTGGCGTTTCGGTTCCTGACTCAGTCGGGCTGGAGTGTCTGAGTAAGATTCGCGTTCTGGATCCCGCGTGTGGCTCTGGTGCGTTTCTCGTACACGTGCTCGAACGGCTCGCATCGCTACGCCGCGATGCCGGCGAGACCGGGTCTATCGCCGAGATCAGGCGGCGTGTGCTTACCACATCGATTTTTGGCGTCGATCTGAATCCAATGGCGGTCTGGCTCTGCGAGCTGCGGCTTTGGCTCGCGATCGTAATCGAGAGCGCCGAAAGCGATCCGATGAAGGTTGTTCCCCTCCCGAATCTCGACCGCCACATCCGTATCGGTGACTCACTATCGGGTGGCGCGTTCGACGTTGCTCTGCGGCCCGTGAGTGGACGGAAACTGGCCAGCCTTCGCAGCCGATACATGCGGGCCGTTGGACCCAGGAAGAAAACGATAGCGAAGGAGATGGATCGCGCTGAGCGTAACACGGCGATCGAGGTGTCGGAGCGGGAGTGTAGGCGTTTGACCGCCTCGCGTAGAGAGCTGCTCATCGCGCTGCGCGCAAAAGATCTTTTCGGCGATCGGCAACCGCCCGGTCGTGATGCCAGCTTGCGGCTGCTTACACTCCGCGCTGAGATCCGCGATGCGACCAGAGCCCTGCGACAGCTTCGCAGTGGCGCAGCGCTGCCCTTCTCGTTCGCCGCGCATTTCTCGGACGTAGCTGCCAGCGGTGGTTTTGACGTCGTCATCGGCAACCCGCCCTGGGTGCGCTTGCATCAGATTGCGAAATCCTCGCGCGGAAGGTTACGGAAGCAATTCTTCGTATACCGTACCGCGGCGTGGGAAAGTGGGGCAGGCGCCGCCGGGGCGGGGCGCGGATTCTCCGCACAGATCGACATATCCGCGCTCTTCGTCGAGCGTTCATGTGAGCTGATTCGACCCGGAGGGACCGTCGCACTCCTCCTGCCATCGAAGCTGTGGAGATCCCTGGCCGGCGGTGGAGTGCGACAGCTGCTGCTCGATCGCACCAATCCCGTCGTCCTCGAGGATCTGTCGGAATCGACTTCACAGTTCGAAGCGGCTGTGTATCCATCGCTCCTGGTTGCGCGCAAACAGACTCCACTGTCGGCGACGACGCAGGAACGCTGCGACGCAAAGGTGCGGCTTCCTCATCGTGTCGTGCGATGGTCAGTTCCACCCGGCGACCTGCGCTTTAACGACACACCCGGGAGCCCGTGGATCTTGCTCCCACCGCCGGCTCGGAAAGCTTTTGAGCGTATCAGGAACGTCGGCACTCCATTCGCGGCGAGCGCCTTCGGGCGTCCCATGCTAGGAGTCAAAACAGGATGCAATGGAGCGTTTGTCGTTCGTGTAGACGGAGTCGAAGACGACGTTGCACTGATCTCCGCGGGCGGCCGACATGGGCGGATCGAGCGCGCGATGCTTCGTCCGCTCGTCCGCGGCGAAACGTTGGCTGCGTGGAGAACGGTCGGTCAGCGTGAATACCTCGTTTGGCCGCACTGCGATGACAACGCACCGCGCAAAGACCTTCCACCACTGGCGCGCCGATGGCTCCTTCCATTTCGCGAACAGCTCAGTACGCGTGCCGATCTCCGAGGGCGGATGCCGTGGTGGGCGGTTTTCCGGACGGAGAGCGCGCGCTGCGAGCACGCCCGGGTGATCTGGGCCGATTTTGGAACCCGACCCCGAGCAATAGCCATCGACCCGGGTAATTCAATCGTACCGCTCAACACCTGCTACGCGGTTACCTGCACAACGCTCGATGACGCGTTCGGTCTTGCCGCGCTTCTGAACGGCCCGCTGGCGTCAGCCTGGCTCAACGTTGTGGCGGAGCCAGCACGGGGCGGGTATCGCCGCTATTTGGGCTGGACCGTGTCGCTGTTGCCGTTGCCAAGCGATTGGGAATGGGCGCGTGAGCGACTCACACCACTGGGTGCACGCGCAGTGTCGGGTGAAGTGCCGTCCGACGACGAGCTGCTCGCGGCAACTTTGGACGCGTACCGGCTTACGTTAGCCGACGTCCAGCCCCTTCTATCGTGGACGTGCGGCTGCGACTGAGGAGCGCCGAGGAAGTCCGAGCACGCATCGCGCGGGTCATCCTCGGTAAGGATACGGCGCACACCCGGATCGGTGCCATCTCGCTCCAGCCACACCAGCTGTCTGCCGTGACAAGAATCGAGAGCGCAATCGATGAGTTCGGCGGGGCGCTTCTCTGCGACGAAGTGGGAATGGGAAAGACATTCGTCGCGACCGCAATCGCGGGCCATTACAATCGGCGGCTCGTGGTTGCTCCAGCCGCGCTCTCGCGGATGTGGACGCACGCGCTACACGTAAGTGAGATCGAAGCGGATTTCGTCAGCTTCGAAAAACTGAGTCGGCTTGGTTCTTCACGAGGTGCTCAATACGATCTGCTGATCGTCGACGAGGCCCACCACGTCAGAAATAAGGCGACCCGGAGGTACGCCCGGCTTCAGGAATTGTCGCGCGAGACAAGACTTCTTCTCCTCACAGCCACACCAATCCACAATCGGCGCAAAGATCTGCTGACGCTTCTTTCGCTCTTCCTGGGCTCGCGCGCGGATGCGCTGACGCAGCCTGAGATCGCTCGCTGCATCGTGCGGCGGGAACATGACCAGCTGAAGGGCATAGCTCTCCGTCCCAGGGTGCGTTCAACCGTTGCTGTTCAGATCTCTGACGATCCTCGAATCGTGCGCGACCTGATGATGCTTCCGGATCCACTCCCGGTACGCGGTGGAGGCCTCGGCCGAAGCCTTATCGGGCGAAGTCTCGTGCATCAATGGGCGTCCAGCGAAGCGGCGCTAGGCGAGGCACTTCGAAGAAGGATTGCGAGGTCGTATGCCTTGATTTCGTCACTCGAAGTGGGAACATATCCAACGGACAGCGAGCTCCGAACCTGGATCTTTGACGACGGCGCACTGCAGCTCGGTTTTCCAGAGCTCTTGTCGGCTCCAGTCAACGACGCCTCCGATCTCCTCGAATGTGTGAAACGCCACTCAAGTGCGCTCGAGCGGATCCACACATCACGCTCACCGGAGTCGTCGCTCGACACCGAGCGTGCTGAGGCGATCGCAGAGGTTCGCGCTGCACATCCTGAGGCTAAGATCGTTGCTTTTGCTCAATATACCGAAACCGTTGATATACTCTTCCGCAAACTCGTGAAATTCGGCGGTGTCGCAATGCTCACCGCTCACGGGGCGCGCGTAGCTGGAGGCAAGCTTTCCCGCGGCGATGCGCTATTACGTTTTGCCCCACGAGCGCTTGGTTTTCCGCCGACGCCGCGTGCAGAGAGTATCGATCTTCTGCTGTCGACGGACTTGCTGAGCGAAGGTGTTAATCTGCAGGACGCTGAAGTCGTTATTCACCTCGATATCCCGTGGACCGCCGCCCGCCTGGAGCAACGCGTGGGGAGAGTGGCTAGGATGGGATCGACGCATTCTGAGGTGAGCGTCTACCTGATTCGACCGCCCGCGAGCGCAGCCGCGTTGTTGAAGAGCGAAACGCTCGTTAGGCGCAAATGGAATATCACGCGAAGCGCCATCGGTTCTGCAGGCAGCTCGCCGTTTCCAGTTGAATCGCCGAGAGAAGGTGACACCACCGAAGAAAGTGTGACGAAGCAAACGGAAAAGCTCCGCGCGATTCTGAACGAATGGCGTCGGCCTCTGCTGGAGACTGACAGCGATGAAGTCTCCGTCGCATCAGTCTCGTCACGGAGCTCCGGATTCATTGCCGCGGTAAGCATCGATGCACAACCAAGCCTGGTCGCGGCACTAGACCAACGATTGTCGACCGACATTGGTTCGCAAATCATCGCAGGTCGCTTGAGTTGCGGCGGCGATGTTGAGACGAGCTCTCGGGACTATCGGTTCGCTCTCCAGCAACTTCGCGAATGGGCCGAGCGTGAGCGTGCCTCGGCGATGGCCGGCCTCACGAATTCGAGCACTATGCAAAGAAGGCGGGTAGTGAACCGAATTGACGCGGCGATCGAGAGAGCGCCTCCGCACTCGCGGGGCCGGCGACTGATAATTGCCGCAAGAGCCAGACGGGTTGCGTCATCGCAGCTCAGTGCGGCCGTGGAAGCAGAGCTCGAGTTTCTCTCTAGGGCTTCATTGCCTGACGACGAATGGCTGGAAGCACTGGCGAAGCTCGAATCCTCTCGAGAGGAATCCCTTAAGACTGGAACGACCAATCGCGGATTGGTAGTTCACGCGCTGTTGCTACTGACTCAGGACAGCTCGAGCAGGGCGCAGGGCTTGCAGCCGAAATAAAGCGTCAGACAACCAGGAGATCTCTGTGAGATTCAAAGAATCGTCCGTGTTCGTCCTGCTATCCGTTTTCGCCTTTTGCACCGCCTGCCGCGACTCGACCAGTCCACCGGAAAGGCACCAGGCCCAGATCTTCGCGATCCAAACGTCCCCGCGCGCAGCAGTCACGGACACGATTCACGTCAGCTTCCAATTCAGTACGAGCCCCTGTGACAGCGACGTGGTGGTCGAGTCGCAGTTCGAGCCTGACGGAATTCGGCTGGGCGTTTCGAGCGTCGGCCCGAGGATGTGCCAAATCGCCATCACCCGGGCCTTGATACCTCCATTTCTCTATGTCGTAGGGCCTGAGCATCAAACTCCGTTCACCGTACGCTTTGCCGAGCCGGGCGAAGCAGATAGCGTACGTGTGATCCCGGCTCAGTAACCATCCTAGACCGCGTCGATTTCGCTCGCGGCGCGGTCGAGGATCTCCTTGATCTTCTTTATCTGCTCCGCCGATCTCGACGAGCTCTTCGAAGCATAGATGGCGCGGCCGATGTTCTTGAAGCCGCGATGCACTTCCATCATCGGCTCTCCGAAGATGTTGTTTGCGAAGTCGGCGATGCGTGAGAAGATGTCGTCGATCAGCGGCTGGTTCTCGGCCAGATGCACCCGACCTTCGTCCGTGATCTCATAGATTTTCTTGCCACTCTCCTCCGGTCTCGCCCGCGCGTAGCCCAGATCCTCTAGCATCGTGAGAGTCGGATAGATCGTTCCGGGGCTCGGCGAATACATCCCGCCAAAGCGCTCCTCGATCTCCTTGATGATCTCGTACCCATGACGCGGCTTCTCCTCGAGAAGACGGAGGATCACGAACTTCAGGTGACCCTGATCGAACATCCTCCCGCCACCAAAGGGGCCACCGCGCGACTTACCGCGTCCACCCCAAAAAGCGCCGGCATCAAATCCGAAATTTTCCGGCCGCATACCGAACGCCCAGGCGAATCTCGGCCCGCAGTTTCCTCCATGCATTGACTTAACCCCCACAGATTGGGATTCATCGAGCCAGTCAGGCGTCAGTTGGCGCCTGTGATAGTACTGGCGATATATCTTTTGACGCTGAAGCTATATCTGGCGATATATCGCCGCAAGTCCGAACTGTGCGGGTTCTGCACTGCAGGCAGCCATCTCCAGGAAGCCGGCGGTCTTCCGTTTCGGTAAGCTGGCTTCATCAAATACGTCCCTTAACCGCAATGAAGCCAACGGGTTAGAGTGAGCAGGAAAAGCCGTGCTGCCGGGCTTGCATCTTGCCGAACCTTCCCTGACTATGCTGGACCAATCCTACAACTACAATCTCGTCGGTCTATCCGTCCTGATCGCAACGATCGGGGCCTACGTCGCCATCGAGATCGCCCAGCGAGTCCGAGCCGCAGAGCGTCGGCGCCGACTCTTTTGGGTTTATGGCGGCGCGCTCGCTATGGGACTCGGCATCTGGAGCATGCACTTCGTCGGGATGCTCGCGTTGCACCTGCCCATTCCCGTCTGGTACGACGCGCCTGTCGCCACGCTGTCTTACGTCGCGGCAGCAATCGGGTGTGTCATCGCCTTCGCGATCTTCAACCGCGCCGTTGTCGGTTCCGGCCTCCTCGTTCTGGCCAGCATTTTCATGGGATTGGCCATAGCGGGCATGCACTATACCGGCATGGCCGCGATGCGAATGGACAGCCATGTGCTGTACGATCCTGTCATCTTCGCGGCGTCTGTCGCCGTAGCGATCGTCGTGTCATTCGCAGCGCTCGCCCTCATTCGAAATCTTCTCGCAACGAGCTCGCAGCCGCGAGCGTGGCTGAAAAAGGCGGGGGCGTCTCTGCTCATGGGGGGCGCCGTAGCCGGAATGCACTACACGGGAATGGCCGCCGCTGTCTTCACGCGCGGTCCCACTGGTTGGCAGCCGACAGATCATGCCGTCCTCGGCACGTATCCACTCGGATTGGTGGTTGCCGCTACGAGTGCCACCCTGCTTGGCATCGCCCTCGCGGCGACCCAGTTCGAGCGCTGGACGCTCACGACCAGAGGCAGATTCGAGAATCTGCTCGATCTCGTGCCCCAGGTCGTGTGGTTCGGCGATCCGGCCGGACGTATCACGTACTGCAATCCTTACTGGTACGAATACACAGGCCTGTCCGAGAGAAAAACACTCGGCAACGGGTGGGTCGATGCAATTCATCCCGAAGATCGTGAGCGCGTCACCGAACGCTGGCGAGCGGCCACAGCAGAGGGCACTGAATACGAGCTCGAGCTGCGATTGCGGGGGCGAAACGGGGAGTATTGCTGGTTTCTGGCGAGAAGCCGGCCGGGCCGCGATGAAGCGGGAAAGATCGATGCCTGGCTTGGCATTGCAGTCGACATCGAAGAACGGAAGAAGGCAGAAGAAGAAGCTTGGGCTGCAAGCCAGGCCAAATCGGAATTTCTCGCCAGCATGAGCCACGAGCTGCGAACTCCCCTGAATGCAATCGGCGGATACGCGGAGCTGTTGGCGCTGGGGATTCGCGGATCCTTGAACGCCGACCAGGCTCAGGACATCGCGCGCATCAGACGAAGCCAGCAGCATCTCCTGACACTCATCCAGGACGTCCTCAACTTCGCCAAGGTCGATGCCGGTCAAACGGAATACCACATCACCGCAGTTCCGGTCGACGAAGCGCTGCGCGACACGGAGTCGATGATCGCGCCGCAGATTCTGGCGAAGGGTCTTCACTACTCCTACAAGGGCATCGGCAAGTCGACGGCGGTACTCGCCGACCCCGAGAAGATGCAGCAGATCGTGCTCAACCTGCTCACAAACGCCGTCAAGTTCACAGACTCGGGTGGGACCATCGCGCTTTCGAGCGAATTGAGCGGAAAATGCGTCGACATTCGCGTAGCGGATACGGGCCCAGGCATTTCACCCGAGAAGCTCAAGAAAATTTTCGATCCCTTCGTTCAGGCTGAACGCCGGCTAAATCAACCGGTTCAGGGAGTCGGGCTTGGGCTGGCGATCAGCCAGGACCTTGCCCGCGCGATGGACGGACAGGTTACCGTCGAAAGCGTCGTCGGCGAAGGCTCCACGTTTACGCTCACACTGCCGCGCGCCCCACAGATGGATCTTGCAGAGCTCGCGAAGTTGAAATTGGATCTGGTAGATCCCCCGGCAGCCGACCAGCTACCCGACCGCGCGCTTCATGAAGGAGCGCATGCCCAGCGTCCAAAAGAGCGCAGTGATGAGAATGAGCGCGAGCACAACGATGCCTAACGACATGTGTGGCGCTCCTGGCGTCAGGGCGGCACGCATTCCCTCCGCAACATAGACCAGCGGGTTGATCAGCACCGCGTACTTCATGACCGGCACCGCGCTCAATCCCTGCCACGGATAATAAGCGCACCCGAAAAAAATCATCGGCGCCAGAATCACGCCGAACATCAAACCGATCTGCTGCGGCTGGATGGCGGTGCCGAGAAAAAGGCCGAGGGAGGAGAACGCGGCGGCGCCAAGCACTGTGATCAGCAGCACGTCACCGACGTGAC
>JAXDME010000122.1:0-2851 GCA_034666285.1 Gemmatimonadaceae bacterium
AATAATCGTCGAGCTCGGTCGCGATCTCGACATGCAGTTCAGACCGTCGGAGCTCGCGTCCGCGAGAGCCCGCTCAGTGCGCTCACCGAAGTAGCGCTTTCGACTCCGAGCGGAATGTATTCGACGTGCCTGTTCTGCCACGCCAAGCTCGGAGCCAACGAAGCAGTCGAGCATTTTCCGATCGGGCGGCGGTTGGCATTCGACGCTGCGAAGGGGCGTCTGTGGGTGGTGTGCCGGAAGTGTGAACGCTGGAATCTGACGCCCATCGAAGAGCGCTGGGAAGCGATCGAGGAGTGCGAGCGTTCATTTCGTGAGACGAAGCTCCGCGTCTCGACAGACCAAATCGGGCTTGCCCGATTGGCCGAAGGGCTCGAGCTCGTGCGCATTGGTAGACCGCAAAAACCCGAGTTCGCTGCTTGGCGCTATGGCGATCAGTTCGGGCGGCGCCGCCGAAAGAGGATCATTCAGGGCGCGGCAATAGCCACCGGTGTTGCGACTGTTCCGTTTATTGGGGTGGCCCTCGGACTTTCTCTAGGTGGCGTGGGCGGCCTCATTTTCAATTTCGCGAATGTCAGCCTCACTCAGTACGCCCATAGACGCACGATCGCGCGAGTCCGTGATATCGACGGGAATCTTCTCAAAGTCAGAGCGTTCGACGCCCATGGCACCGCGATTTTGGAACCAACGGCAACGGAAGCGTGGGGCTTACGTCTCATGCATCTGCCCATCGCTCATGGGACGCTCCCGTCGCTGGATTTTGGAAGGCAGCAGGATCACACGGACTTTCGCGGAGAGGAGGCGATGCGCGTCGCGGGGCTGCTGCTTCCCCGAATGAATGCCTCCGGCGCTTCGTCACGACAAATCAAGCAAGCGGTGCTTCTTGCCACGGAGCAGGATATTCCCTCGATCACGTTCGAGCGAACTGCACGCCTGGCGGCAACGAAGCAGACGTGGAGAGAATACGGCAAAGGAGCGATCCTCGGGTTAGTCCCGCTCGAGGTTCGTCTATCCCTGGAAATGGCTTCCCACGAAGAGTCCGAACGGCGCGCACTCGAGGGAGAGCTCCATATTCTCGAGGCGGCATGGAAAGACGCCGAGGAGATCGCCGCAATTTCCGACGACATGTTCGTTCCCGAGGAACTCTCAAAGCGTTTAGCGGAAATGAAACAGCGTTGACGAACGACGGCACGCGCACATCCCACTACGACTTCGACCTTCCCGCCGATCGCATTGCGCAGCATCCCACTGAGCGCCGCGGCGACAGCCGGCTCATGGTTGTCAATCGCGCTACCGGAGAGATCTCGCACAAGCAGTTCAGCGATCTCGAGCAGCTGATTCCAGCGGGCGACGCGATCGTCCTCAACACCACTCGCGTGTTTCACGCGCGTCTGCTCGGCCTTCGCGACAACCAGGCTCCCGCCGAAGTGCTTTTGCTGCGACCACTCGGCGACGATCAGTGGGAAGCCATGGTGCATCCCGGCGGAAAGCTCAAGCCCGGTCGGGTGGTGCGATTCGCCGAAGATTTCCAGGCGGAGATCGTGTCGACGACGGAGAGACGCACGCGAGTCGTCCGTCTGGAGTCTTCTGCGGGGTCGGTCGATCAGGCGATCGCGAAATACGGCCACGTTCCGCTCCCGCCTTACATAGAGCGCGCGGACCAGGCGTCGGACGAAGAGCGGTACCAGACCGTCTACGCAAAGGAGAGCGGATCGGTCGCGGCTCCGACTGCAGGGCTGCACTTCACGCCCGAGCTACTTGATCGCCTTGTCGCGAAAGGCGTCAAGCGCGCCGACGTTGTGCTGCACGTGGGCGCGGGCACTTTCAAGCCAGTCGACGTGGAGCATCCCGCCGATCACGTCATGCACGAGGAGTCGTACGCGCTTCCGCTGCGCACGGCGGAAATCCT
Source organism: Gemmatimonadaceae bacterium (assembly GCA_034666285.1). GTDB lineage: Bacteria > Gemmatimonadota > Gemmatimonadetes > Gemmatimonadales > Gemmatimonadaceae > UBA4720. Next base: position 1,907 of record JAXDME010000122.1, read on the forward strand.
GAACACCACCCGCGCCAGCGGAGGAAAGATCTGGGCGGTCGGCACGACGAGCGTTCGCACGCTGGAAAGCGCGATCGACGACGACGGAATCTTTCGCGAGAAATCCGCGGACACGCGCATCTTCATTCGCCCGCCCTACGAGTTCCGCGCGGTGGATCGTTTGATCACAAACTTCCACCTTCCCCGCTCGACCCTCGTAATGCTCGTCGCCGCGTTCGCGGGATATGAGCTGACTATGCAGGCCTATCAGGAAGCGGTCGGCGAACGGTACAGACTCTACTCGTATGGCGACGCCATGGCCATCGTTGATGATTGAACCTGTCTCACTACGCACCAATGCGAATTTTCTGGCCTGATTTGACTCCGTATCCATAGATTAGCGGATGCAGCCGGCTTTTTCCCACTGATGTCGGACCTCCGGGAGCAGCTTCAGCGCACTCTTGGCGCAAGCTACACCATCGAGCGCGAGCTCGGCGGCGGGGGCATGTCGCGCGTCTTTGTGGCCGAGGAGACATCGCTTGGAAGAAAGGTGGTGGTGAAGGTGCTGCCTCCCGACCTCGCCGCCACGGTCAACGTCGAGCGATTCCGCCGGGAGATTCAACTCGCGGCGAGGTTGCAGCATCCGCACATAGTTCCGGTGCTTAGCTCCGGCGTGAGCGACGGACTTCCATTCTACACCATGCCCTTCATCGAAGGGGAATCGCTGCGCACACGGCTCTCTCGCGTTGGGCGTCTGGACGTCGATGAAGCGACGAGGATTCTCCGCGATGTGCTTGCCGCGCTCTCATACGCTCACGAGCACGGCGTTGTACACCGCGACATCAAGCCTGAGAACATCCTTCTCACGGGGCCGTTCGCCGTGGTGACCGATTTTGGCGTCGCCAAGGCGCTGAGCGCCTCTACGAATGAAGGCACTCTCGTAACGACGGTAGGCGTGGTGCTGGG
>JAXDME010000123.1:0-13129 GCA_034666285.1 Gemmatimonadaceae bacterium
TGCCAGCGGGAACCCAGAGCAATGGGCGAAGGCGAGTGGATCCGACCAGTGCGCCGAACACGGCTGCCGGAAGGTAGAGCGCGAGGTCCGGAACTCGAATCAGCTGCTGGACTCCAAGCACGTGCGCGGCGACGGCGGTCAGCGTCGCTACAATTGCGCCGGCTATGGCCTTTCGAACAGTTCCGTCGAGCGTGGTGTTATCGTTTTTTCGACGACTGTTGCTGAATCGACTGCGCGGCGGCGATCCGGTCGGCTGCAGTCTTCAGAGCGTCCTGAATCACGACTGATTGTTCGGTCACGACGCGCTGGGTGGTGCTCACCAGTCCGGAGGCGACCCGCATGGCGTCGGACCGGATCTTTGGATCAGACGCAATACGCTGCGCGAGCGCCTGGACCGATGCCGCAAGATCCTCGAGTGACTTCTGCAATTCGGGCGACGGCTTGAATTTCACCGAATCGTCTACCGTGCGAGGCTTCGCAGGCGCTGATGACTTTCCCGCCGGCTGCTGGGAACGCGCCGCCGACGCCGCCACCGCGGCAAAGAGAACCAGGAGAAGTGCTACGCGTTTGATCATTTTTAGAGGTCGAAATTTATCGGAGACTCTTCCCAACCACCGCACAAGCCATACCCCGCATTCGAAGAAAGGGTTTCGCTTGACGGGAATGCACGCAAATCCGGCCGAAGAATCGGCATGTCAGGATATGTGTTGGAGCTGAGGAACGCAATCAAAAAAACTGGGCCGTTCAACTGAGGTCAGTTCACCCAGTCCGCCACGAAGATGTTCGTTTCATGAGGATTCGTGTCATGGCGGTTCGACGCCCAAACGAGCTTCTTCCCATCGGGACTGAACATCGGAAAGCCATCGAACGTCGCTGCAGTGGTCACTTGCTCGAGCCCGGATCCATCGGGGCTGATCAGAAACAGGTCGAAATTTCCGAGCTTCGGATCAGTGTGATGATTCGACGAGAAGATGATCTTCCTGCCATCGGGCGTCCACGAGGGCCCGAAGCTCGCCGCGCCAAGGTGCGTTATCTGCCGCTGGTTGCTGCCGTCCGCGTTCATGATCCACAAATCCATTTTGTTCGGACGAACCAGCCGCTGCGCGAGAAGATCCTTGTAACTCGCCAATTCCGTTTCGTTCGGGGGGTGATACGCACGATAGACGATTTGCTTTCCATCTGGTGACCACCACGGTCCACCATCGTAGCCGACCTGATGGGTAAGCTGGGTGACCCCGGATCCGTCGGCGTTCATCACGTAGATATCGAGATCACCATCCTTGAGCGACGTGAACACGATCCTACGCCCATTGGGCGAGAGAACTCCCTCTGCCGTGTACACTCCAAAATGCGTCAAACGCACTCGATGCGAGCCGTCAGTCCGCGCCGTGTAAATGTCAAAGGGGTCGAGACGCCAGACGTATCCCTTGGAAGCATCGGGCCGCGGCGGACACGCTTTTTCCAGCGCATCGCTCGAAGCGTAAAAGATCCTGCGGTCACCGTTCATGAAGTAGCCGCACGTCGTCTTGCCACGGCCATTCGACACACGGTGAACCGCTGATCCGTCGATGTTCATGACGTACTGCTGGTCGCAGGTGCGGCCCTGCCGCGTGCTCTGGAAAATGAGACGCCTCCCATCGTGACTGAAGTACGCCTCAGCGTTCTCGCCACCGTTCGTCAGTTGGCGAACCCCTCTCAAGTGGGTTTCGCCGGGTTCTGGTGCGAGGCCTACCGGCCGGAACTCGCCCTGCGCCCGCAACGTTCCTGCTGCCCCGATCAGCCCTGCCAACACCATTCGAAGCTTCATTCTTCTGCCCATGACCGGGGAAGTGACGCGAATTCTGGAATGTTTACAAGACGTTCACACAAAATTCCTGGTTCTGGGGGCTTCGCCTTCCAACCTTTTCCGGGTTTACCCGGTCTAAGAATTCGATGCGACGCGGGCGGGCTCTTCCGAGCCGCCAATTGTGGAAGTCCACCCCAGGGGTCTGCCTATGTTCGTTCGCCGGTCAATCGCCGCTGCAGCGATCACTCTTTCTGTGTTGCTCGCTGGTGCCACACCCACATTCGGACAGCAAACAACTCGTTCTCAGAACGACCCCCGACCGACGTCTCGAGCAGCCTTGCGACAGGGGGAGGTTGCGATCGACGGCCGCCTCAATGAATCGGCGTGGGCCGCGGCTACGCCGATAACGGAGCTTACGCAATCGACGCCCGACGAAGGCAAGCCGGCCAGCCAGCGTACAGAGATCCGGATTCTTTACGACGAATCAGCCATCTACATCGGGGCGCGGATGTACGATTCGCTCGGCGCCAAAGGCGTTCGATCGGCGCTCGCCCGGCGAGACCAGCTGATGAATCTCAACGGCAACGGGAGTCTTACCTCGGACCGCATCGCCCTCGTCTTCGACACGTTTCGCGACAAGAACAGCAGAACCTGGTTCGAGCTGAATCCGGACGGCGTAAAGGGCGACCACCAGAATGGAGACGACTCCTACGATCCGGTCTGGGAGGGCGCGACCACGATCGACTCGCTCGGGTGGACCGCCGAGTTTCGAATCCCGTATTCGCAGCTTCGCTTTTCCCGCAGCGACAATCAGGTGTGGGGGATGCAGATCTGGCGGACGATCGACCGCCGAAACGAACAGGACATGTGGGCTTTCTGGCGGAACAACGAATACGGCGGGCCTGCTTATTTCGGAACTCTGGAAGGCATTACCGTCACTTCGCGCCCACGACAGGTAGAACTTGTCCCCTACGCCACGTCTCGAAGCAAGTTCGAGCGTGCACAGCCTGGTGACCCGTACCATTCAAAATCCGAAATCATCAATCGGATCGGCGGCGATGCCAAGGTCAATCTCACCTCGAACCTTACGCTCGACGCGACCATAAATCCGGATTTCGGGCAGGTCGAAGTCGACCCCGCCGTCGTCAATCTCTCGGTGTTCGAGACGACCTTCTCCGAGAAGCGGCCGTTCTTCGTTTCGAACTCACAGTATTTCTCGACCGGGGGAATCAACTGCTATTTCTGCAGCAACGTCTCCAGCCTGAACTTCATTTACACCAGACGCATCGGACGGTCACCCCAGCTTGCCGGCCTTTTGTCCGGAAAATCGGATTTCATGGACGCCGCGGACGCGACCACCATTCTCGGTGCCGGCAAAGTCACTGGACGAACCAGTAGCGGGATTACGGTAGGCATGATGGACGCCCTTACCAACCGGGAGACGGCTCGCTTCCGACCCGTTGGCAGCACTGTCGATGAAACGCAGGAGATCGAGCCACTCACCAATTACTTCATCGGTCGGCTGAGAAAGGATTTTCGCGGTGGCGATACGCGCATCGGAACCATGACGACGGTAGTTAACCGAGCGCTCTCGAACCCCGACGAGGTAGCTCGCCTGCGCTCGAACGCGGAGAATGTCGGCCTCGACCTCGACCACCATTGGGCGAGCCGTGAATATTCGCTGAACATTCAGACCGCGCTCACTCGCATCGGCGGCGATACCGCCGCGATCAATCGGGCACAGACCGCCAGCGCGCGGTACTACCAGCGGCCGGGACGGAACCAGACGTCAGATGGACTCTTCTCGACTGTCTTTGATCCGACTCGCCGAGATCTCTACGGATATGGGTTCTGGGCGCGGGTCGCCAAGGAGACCGGCGACTGGCTCTGGGAAGCCAGCCAGAACTGGCGAAGCCCGGGGTTCGAAGCGAACGACATGGGAGTGCTGAACCGAGCCGACTACAAGTGGATGCTCGTGAACGGTGTGAGGCAATGGACGACGCCTGGCACCTGGTACCGGAATATCTGGCTGGATCTCGGCGCCCAGCAGCAGTTCAACTACGACGGCGATCGCAACGACATCGATTACCACGCCTATTGGCAGGCGACGTTCAAGAATTATATGAGCTTCAACATTTTCGAGCTCGTCCACCCGAGCTATTACGACGAACGGCTCACACGCGGGGGGCCGACCGTCGTCCATTACGGCTACAATCTGCTCTCCGGCTACCTCAGCACCGATTCCCGATCCAGAGTTGTCGAGCAACTCCAGGTGCAATACTCCACGCCACGGGACAACACCGAGGGAGGCAGACTCGCGTTCTATCCGACAATCGTAGTCAAGCCATCGAGCCGGATTCTGGTAAGCATCTCGCCATCGTTTGACCACGACCTCACGGCGCAGCAATACGTGACCGCCGTGTCCGATCCGACGGCGCCCCAGGGATTTGGCGGGACGCGCTACGTATTCGGAAGGCTGGAGCAGAAGACGTTCTCGGTGGACACCCGGACGAACGTGACTTTCACGCCGAACCTGACGCTCGAGTTGTTCGCGCAGCCGTTCCTTGCCAGCGGGAGATACACAAGCTTCAAGGAGTTCGCTGAGCCCAAGTCGCGGAAAATGAACTTCTTCGGGCGCGACAACGGCAGCACTATTTCATCCGCCACCGCAGCCGATGGTAGTGTCACCTACACTGTGGATCCGGATGGAGCGGGGGCGGCGCAGGCTTTCAGCTTCGGCAATCCCGATTTCAATTCGCGGTCGCTGCGCGGAACGGGCGTGCTACGCTGGGAATACCGGCCCGGGTCTACTCTATACTTCGTCTGGACTCAGGAGCGGAACGGCTTCGACCAGTTTGGTGATTTCAACTTCACGCGTGACCGATCGGCACTGTTCCGCGACCGGCCTACCAACGTCTTTCAGATCAAAGGGACTTACTGGGTCGGACGGTAGGCGACATCGTGGCTGGTCGTGGGCTTTGCCGCGACCGAAGACTTGCTTGATTTCGGTGCCGGTTTCCGCGCTTTCGTTGAGCGATGTGACCGGGACCGATAGACACCACGTACCCAACGTGCGCGCGTACCGCGCACGTCGATATGGACGAATGGACCACTGCGGCCATAGTACGCGTACAGGCCGGTGCCGCCCACCAACTCCGGGTAGCGAGCTTCGACGCGCTCGACTGCATCCAGAATGAGCTTCACGTCGGCAAAGTTGACCTTGCCGTCGCCGTTCAGGTCGGACTCCTTTCCGTTCCCTTCCGCATCGATGAAGACGTCGGCCGCATCACCGAACTGGTGCCGGCTGTCACGCGCGCTCCCCTCGCCGCGAACGGCCTGGTTGTGCGCGGGCGTACGGAAGCCCGAGCGAATTCGCATTCCCTCGGCGTTCACTCCGTGATCGTTGAGGTCCTCGATCACGAGCTCCAGCTTGTCTAGAAGTGGCTCCCGCAGGACCACGTACTTTGGCCAGACTTCGGTCTGTCCGTGAGAGACGAAGTCTCTAAGGCGGAAATGCTCGGACACCCGGGTGTCTTCGTTATCGGGAGTCACTTCGATGAAGCCGTCAGGATTCCGGTACGCTTCCGATCGGAGCCGGCCCTTTTCCTGGGGCCAGTAACCGAGTCGATAGCCATTCAGCCACGCGCGGACCTTTTGGCCGAACGAGCGCATGGTGAAGACGGTCTCTTTACCCGTCGTCGGCCCGCTCTGGATAGAAGCATTGGCAACCTGGGCACCCGGGAGGGCGGCCAGCGATATCCAGTCTTCCGGAAGGACGAATCGCGCGAAGACCTTTCCGCTCAGCCCACTGCCTTTTTCGCCAGAGGGCGACATCAATGGTTTCGCGACGATCAGGGTATCGTCTACCTCGGTGCCCGACCCAATGGCCGACCCTGGAAGCGAGTCGGTCTGGTTCGCGACAACACTCGAGCTTATCCGGTTGGCGTGCGAGGCCAACTGCGCGCTCGCCTGAGCCGGCTGGAAGATCGCCGTCAGAATCAAAAGGGGTGTTACGGCTGAGCTGAGCGTGTGGCGAACTAGCGTCATTTAGAGGCTCCTCTTCGGTAGCTCGACTGACATGGCGTCGCCTTCGCGTCGCGTTAGTCTCGGGGCTTTGCGTCGCCGCCTTTAGGCGGGTTTGCCGGTTATCGGAGGCGCCCGGTACTGATCAGCTGGGCGCTAACAATAAAATGACTGATAGGACCATCAGAATGTAACTGCTGAGGTTCTGGACAGGTAAGGGAGAACTTTATCCGTCGCGCGCTATCTCGTGTCGTTTCAGTTTGTTAGGTAACGAGACTTTGAGTACAAAAGAAGATCAAAGAAGGGGCTTCCCAACCTGATTCCGGCAACGTCCGAGGACTGGTTTTGACAGCCGTAAACATCTGGAGTCAGGACGGCTACTGTCTGCTCGCCGACTTGAGAGATGCCTGCTTCAGCGATGCCTGCTTCGCCAGTGGCTCGTGGGCTATCCCACCTACCTGAGTCACGTACTCGCCAGTCACGTCGGTTCCTCTGACTGCACCGGTCAGCGTTTGTTCCCCCGGCGCGGAGCCGAGCTTCCAGGTAAGGGCCGCCCTACCCTTCGCATCGCTGACCACGCGCGCAGGCGTCACCGTTCCCGACCTCACTTTGAAATTGACTCGCGCGTCCGGAACCGGGTTTCCATACACGTCGGTCACCACCGCAAACAACTTCTTCTGCTTCGTCGATTCCCGCGCGTGCTTATCGCGTGGGGCATCGTCGAAGGCGAGGTTCGCCGCGGCTGCCGGCGTCGCCCGCGCCGAGATCTTGAGGAGCTTCTTGACCCCGTCAACGTGCACCGCAAGGGTGTAGTCACCCGCCGAATGACCCAGCGTCCAGCGCGTTCTTGCATAGCCCGACGAATCCGTGGACAGAACACTGTCGGCCAGAATTCCGCCCGACGGCGCCAGGGTCAAGGCGACACCAGCAACAGCACTCCCATTTTCGTCCAAAACCTTGAGCACGATGGACTTGGGCAGCTCGGCTCCTGCCGTCGCGTGTTGAGCGTCGCCCGATGAGACCAAGATCGCCGACGCTGCGCCGGCTAGCGCGGACGCGCTTATTGTGACGGGCGGAATTCCGAGACCCGAGGCGACACCCACCTGTGCCCGTAGACGCTGCGCGCCCGTTTTCCTGGCCAATGTCCAGCGCGCGGTCGCCACGCCAAGGGAATCCGTCCGTGGGTCATCGGCCTGGACGGACCCTCCATCCACGACGGTCCAACGCACAGGCACATCCGGAAGTACCCGACCTGCGGAGTCAGTCACGCGAATGGCGACTGAGTCAGGAAGCTGATCGCCACCATGGCCGGTGAAGTGGTCCGCAAGCGCCGCCACCCGAGTATTGCCCGCGATCGGATCCGCCTCGGCCTGGATCGCAAGGGCGCTGTCGACGTTCTCGACGCTGGCAAGCAGCGTCTGCCGTCCCGGGTAAGACCCAAGCGTCCAGGTGGCTCGCGCTCTCCCGTCCGCGTCAGTCACAGCGCCAGCGGGATCAACCGAGCCCTGACCTTCCCCAAGGCGGAAGATCACCCGCTTTCCTGCGGCGGGTCCGCCCTTTCGGTTAGTCGCCCGCACCACCAGCGCCTGCGCCAATGTTTTCCCCGCCAGCGCACGCTGATTGGAGCCGGCCACAAGTCCGATCGCGGTCGCGGGAGTAACCACCGATACTCCCGTGCGCGCGGAAACGCCCTCGATCCTCGCGGCGACGGTTGTCCGCCCAGCTGCCCGGCCCGTAATCACCCCGCTGCTGTCAAGCGCCGCGACGCTGTTATCGTCGATGTGCCAGCTGGCCGTCAATCCCTCAATGGCGTGCCCACGCGCGTCGATCCCCCGAGCCTTGAGCTGGAGCTCCGCGCCCTCGGGAAGCACGATCACGCTATCGCCTGACGCCCGTCCCACTTCGACCGACGCGACTTTCTGCTTCACGACAATCGTCGAGTGCGTAACGAGCTTTCCGACCACGACGCTCACCATCGTTCTGCCCGGACCGTGCGCGATGACCGAGCCGTCTGTCAGCACCGTAGCAATGCTCGAGTCGCCGGTAGTCCAGGTCGGCCGAGCACCCACCAGAATGCTTCCGTTCTTGTCGGTTACGGTCGCTGCGAAATGGACCGTATCGTCGATCGCGTACGCGGTGTCGATCGCCGGGCGTAGACCGACCCACGAGGCACCAATATTACCGATCGATTGGTGGGATTCGGATTGCCCGATAACTCCGTAGGAGTAGAGCGCGGTGAAAATCGATACCAGCGCAGCACCGGATGAGGCTGCCAGGGTGACGACTTTTCCGACGTGACGGAACCATATTGTTTTTTTTGCGGCGCTCGCGGTGTCGGCCATTGGTTAATGGACTGAAAAACACCGAGTGCGGTCACGCTTTTTTCGCGCTGTTTGAGCGATTGGACGGGGCACAGCAGTTGCCCCTCCCCGAAAGAGGCCTAAGCAGGGTAACCCGACTCTCTGCGCTGCTGATATCTCCGACATACGGACGCCTGAATGAACATTCTCGCCTACGCCGGCTTCACCCTTCTCGGGGTTACCCTCGCCGCTCTTCTCCTCATCGGAGTGCTCGATGTCGTGCGCGGGACACCGGTACACCGAGCCCTCGCCGACGAGAAGGGGGGTGATTCCGTAGCCGTTGGACACCCCTTCTTCCGGGAGGCAATGGAGCTGCTGACCCGAACGCGCCTCCGCCCGGCTCATGACGTCGAGATTTTCATGAATGGGGACGAGACCTATTCGCGCCTCTTTGCAGACCTTCGCGCGGCCAAGTCATCGATCAGCTTACAGCTCTACTATTGCAACAAGGGCCGAATGGCCGACACCGTCCGTGAGATTCTCATTGAGCGGGCGAAGGCGGGGGTCGAGATCTACTTCCTCTACGATTCGTTCGGCACGTCTCTAAAGAAGGATTTCTTCGATCCGCTCAAGGCAGCGGGTGTACGCGTCGGAAAGTTCCGCCCCTTCAGCTGGCGATCGATGCACAAGGCGCAGCACCGTGCTCACATTCGCGTTGTCGTCATCGACGGAAGCATCGGCTACACCGGCGGCTTTGGACTAGATGACAAGTGGTACGGCGACGGGCGCTCCGCGGACCAATGGCGCGATACCAACGTCCGGTTTATCGGACCAGCGGTGCGTCAGCTCCAGGCAACCTTCACCGTATGTTGGGCTGAAACCACCGGCCATTTGCTCACCGGGCCAGTTCTCTTCCCCAACGCCAAAGACGCGGCCGCCGAAAACGCGCCAGTCCTCGCTGGGCTTCTTCACGCGTCTCCAACCATCGGAAGCACTTCAGCGGAGCGGTTGTTCGTCTTGATGATCACCGGCGCCAGAAAGCGGCTGTATATCAGCAACTCCTACTTCGTACCCGACGCGGCGTTCCGGAATCTGTTGTGCGCCGCCGCAAAGCGCGGGGTCGACGTGCGCATCCTTACAGTCAGCAAGAACACGGACGTGAAGAGCACCTGGTACGCTGGCCGCGCGCGGTACGAGCACTTGCTGTCGGCGGGCGTCCGGATCTACGAGTACCAGCCGGTGATGATGCACGCAAAAACCATCGCGGTCGACGGCCAGTGGTCGTCAGTAGGTAGCATGAACGCCGACAATCGTTCGATGTCGTTTAACGAGGAATCAAATCTGGTCATCCTCGATGAGGGCGTTACAGCGCGCTTCGAGAAGCTGTTCAGCGAGGACATCAAGTACTCGAAGGAGATCGAGCTAGCCGAGTTCCGGAAGCGCGGAATGCGCGAGCGTCTATTCGAGCGCGGGTGTCATCTGGTCTGGCGCGTCCTGTAGCTGCGCGGCACTCTCGGGATACCGAGGCATCTGCGACACGGGATAACACCTTCTCAACGGACGGGGTGGGATTCGAACCCACGGTACGCTATTAACGTACACACACTTTCCAGGCGTGCGCCTTAAACCACTCGGCCACCCGTCCCAACATCGTTTTGCGGCGCTATGAACTGCTAACGCGCAAGAGCGGGCGCGAAGCAAACCAACGGACAGGGAGAGATTCGAACTCTCGATACCGGGTTCACCGGTATGCCGGTTTTCGAGACCGGTGCCTTCAACCACTCGGCCACCTGTCCAACAGCCTCGCAAGTTATCGGGCGAAAGCCCCTTCTTCAACCGATCGCGCGCTGCCTTTGAAAGAATTCCTCGACAAGACGCGCGCACTCGTCCGCCAGCACACCTGCCCTGACTTCGGGACGGTGATTCAATTTGGGATGCCGCAACAGGTCACCGATCGACCCGGCCATCCCGGCTTTCTCGTCCCATGCGCCGAATACCACACGCTTCATCCGGGATAGCACGATGGCGCCGGCGCACATTGCACACGGCTCGAGGGTGACGTAGAGAGTGCATTCGTCGAGTCGCCAACTATCCAGCTTTGAAGAAGCCTCACGAATCGCTAGAAGCTCCGCATGCGCAGTGGGGTCCTGATCGCGAATCGTGCGGTTGGTAGCAGCCGCGATGATCGAGGCGTTGCGCACAACGACCGCGCCGATCGGCACCTCGTTTCGCTTTACCGCCTCGCGCGCGAGATCGAGCGCGTTTCGTATGTATTGCTCATCGGCCGCCAGCGGCGATATACCGACACCGAGTTGTTCGCCCGCTCTGGTGCTATCTGCCGGCAAGCGCTGACTCTTTCGCTTTCCTGAAAGTCAACTCGCCCTTGGGGTCGCGCTCGACGATGATATGATCTCCCTCGCTGAATCTGCCCTCGAGAACCGCAAGGGCGAGCGGATTCTGCAACAAGCGTTGGATTGCCCTCTTGAGCGGACGCGCCCCAAACGCCGGGTCGTAGCCTTCCGTGGCAAGAACCTCACGCGCTTCGGGCGTCAGCTCCAACGTTAGCTTCCTGTCGCCGAGCAGGCGTTCGAGCTTCTTGAGCTGAAGTTCGATGATGTGTTCGATCTGCGACTTGCCGAGCGGACGGAAGATGATGATGTCGTCCACACGGTTGAGGAACTCCGGGCGGAAGTGTTGTCTGAGCGCGTTCGTCACCTGCGCCTCCACCACTGCCCTGTCATCGCCGGTGTGCTCGAGAATGTACGTGCTGCCGATGTTCGACGTCATGATGATGACGGAGTTCCGGAAATCGACCGTTCGCCCCTGTGAGTCGGTCAGTCGTCCGTCGTCGAGAATCTGGAGCAGGATGTTGAAGACGTCCGGATGTGCTTTCTCGATCTCGTCGAACAACACCACCGAATAGGGTCGGCGCCGCACCGCCTCGGTGAGCTGTCCACCCTCCTCGAAGCCGACGTACCCGGGAGGGGCACCGATCAAACGCGCCACGGCGTGCTTCTCCATGTACTCGGACATGTCGATTCGCACCATCGCCTGCTCATTGTCGAACAGGAATTCAGCGAGAGCGCGTGCCGTCTCGGTTTTTCCAACGCCGGTGGGTCCAAGGAAGATGAACGACCCTATCGGCCGGTTTGGATCCTGCAGCCCTGCGCGCGAGCGGCGCACGGCGTTCGCCACCGCACGCACCGCCTCGTCCTGGCCGATCACCCTACTCGCCAGAACCTGCTCGAGACGCGTGAGGCGCTCACGCTCGGCCTCCATCATTCTCGACACCGGAATTCCGGTCCAGCGCGCGACTATCTCGGCGACGTCTTCCCCGGTGACCTCTTCCTTCAGGAATCGGGCGCCGCCTTCCTGCCTGCTCGCCAGCTTCCGTTCGGACTCCTGGAGCTGCTTCTCCAGCTGCGGGATCTGGCCGTACGAGATTTCGGCGGCCTTTTGAAGATCTCCGCGCCGCGTCGCCAGCTCGGCTTCCGTTCGCGCTTTTTCTATCTGCTCTTTGATCTTTGCGACACTGCCGAGGACTTCCTTCTCCTGCTGCCACTGGGCTCGCATGGTTGAGGCTCTTTCCTTGAGCTCGGCCAACTCGCGCTCGAGATTCTTCAGCCGTTCGCGCGAGGCCTTGTCCTTTTCTTTCTGGAGTGCCTGTCGCTCGATCTCGAGCTGTGTGACGCGGCGCTCCACCTCGTCGATCTCCTGTGGCACCGAGTCGATCTCGATGCGGAGTCGCGACGCGGCCTCGTCGATTAGATCGATTGCCTTGTCCGGGAGGAAGCGATCGCCGATATAGCGATTCGAGAGTGTCGCTGCCGCGACGATGGCTCCATCGGTGATGCGAACGCCGTGGTGGGTCTCGTACCTCTCCTTGAGTCCGCGCAGAATCGCGATCGTGCTCTCGACGCTTGGCTCACCGACGAAGACGGGCTGAAAGCGGCGCTCCAGAGCAGCGTCTTTCTCGATGTTCTTCCGGTATTCATCGAGCGTCGTCGCGCCGACGACGCGAAGCTCTCCCCGAGCGAGCATCGGCTTCAACATGTTGCCAGCATCCATCGAGCCTTCGGCTTTACCTGCTCCAACGAGCGTGTGCATCTCGTCGATGAACACGATGAACTGGCCTTCCCCTTCAGTCACTTCCTTGAGAACGGCCTTGAGCCTTTCCTCGAACTCTCCGCGAAACTTCGCGCCGGCAATCAACGCGGCGAGATCGAGAGCGACGAGGCGCTTGTTCTTGAGACCCTCAGGCACGTCGCCGTTGGCGATTCGCTGCGCCAATCCTTCGGCGATCGCGGTCTTCCCTACGCCGGGCTCACCGATCAGTACGGGATTGTTCTTGGTGCGCCGAGAAAGAATCTGGATGACGCGGCGAATCTCCTCGTCGCGTCCGATGACGGGGTCGAGCTTCCCCTTGCGCGCCGCCTCGGTGAGATCGCGGCTGTATCGCTGAATCGCCTGGTACTGGTTTTCAGGAGTCTGGTCCGTGACCCGGTGGGACCCGCGAACCGACTCAAGGGCTTCGAGCAGAGCGTCGTGCGTCGCGCCCGCGCCCGTGAGCAGGTTGCGGCTCTCCGTTCCCTTCACATCAGACAGCGCGAGCAGAAAGTGCTCTGTGGATACGAACTCGTCGCCCAGTTTCTTGGCATCTCCCTCTGCCTTGTCGAAGACCTGATTCAGCTCGCGCGATAGCGTCGGCTGGGCGTTGGACTGCTTGGGATAGCGCGCCATCTCGCGGCCGACAGCTTCTCGAAGCTGCGCTACGCTGACCCCGAGCTTCTGCAGGATGGGAACGACGATCCCTTCGTCCTGTGAGAGCAGAGCCAGGAGGAGGTGTAGATCGTACACGAGCGGATTGCCCGCGCGCCGGGCGAGTTCGAGAGCCTCGTTGAGCGATAAGCTAGCTTTTTCAGTCAAACGATCAGGATTGATCATGAGGGGTGTCCTTGGTGAGTACTCACAATGGGCTCACGGGTGCAACGGCGGTGCCGCATAATACCCGCCAACCTGG
>JAXDME010000124.1:0-10412 GCA_034666285.1 Gemmatimonadaceae bacterium
GTTCAGGGCCAGTGCGTGCGCTTTCCGCCAGACCTTCAAATTCTTGAAATCGCTCACGCGTCATCCTAGGCGCGCCTCGCGTCCAGGGTGGCATCGTTTCCAGTTGCAGTCCAACACCAATCCAGAGCTTACAAGAGCCTCTTGGGCGCCGGCCGCTCCGCCTCATCAACCGCTCTCCTCTGCTCGAGCTCGGCCGCCGTCAACCGCGACTGAGATTCGGGCTCACCCGGCGCGCGCGTTTCAGATGTCACTTCGCGCGTCGCGTCGTTGATGTTCTTCTTGAATTCCCTGATTCCCTTGCCCATCGAGCCTGCGATCTCGGGGATCCGCTTCGCTCCGAAGAGCAGAAGGATCACGATCATGATGATCAGCAGCTCGGGAAAACCCAGATTGCCAAACATTGAAAACTCCTAGAAGATCGAACGTGCTATCAGATAAGCCACGAGTACCCCCAACAGGCTCAATAGTGACACATCTATCGCTACCGGGCCAAGGGCGAACTTGAGTATAACCAAATCCACAGGCATTGGCCCGAGGGACGGGGTCACGCCCGTGGTGAAGAACTCCTTGGCGGCGCCGGGGGGCAGGAACTTCCGCCCCACCTGCTGCAGCACCCCGCCGACGATAAATCCGCTCGCCAGCACGAGTGAGTGAAAAAGAGTCCCGCGCCGGTTGTGACCCCGCGGATTGTATGGTGGCATTAAGAGTGTCTCTCCATGACGTAGGAAATTGACGAGCTGAGGGAGCGGCGCGCCACAGTATCCGGCAAATTCGACAGGGCTTCCTGAGCCCGTTCGGCGAATTCTTCGCCGCGCTGCCGGGCGTACTCGAATCCGCCGCTGTCGTCCACGATCTGAACGACCGCTGCGATCTCGTCGTCAGTGACGGCCTCGCTCGCGAACAATCGCTCGACCTCCTTTCGCGAGGCGGGCGACATCTCGCGGAGCGCGTGGATCAACGGCAGCGTCACCTTGTGCTCGCGAAGATCGAGCCCCGACGGCTTGCCCGTAGTCTCCTTTACTTCGCGATAGTCGAGCAGATCATCCGTGATCTGAAACGCCATTCCGAGATTCTCGCCAAAATCTCCGAGCGCTTTTTCGCGGCTCCGCGCGCCAGCAAGCGCGCCGAGCTCGCAGGCGGTGCGCATGAGAGACGCAGTCTTCGACCGAATCAGGTCGTAGTACTCACCTTCGGTGAACTTGAGGGGCTCGGTGACTGCGAGCTGCCGCATCTCGCCGAGCGTCATCTCGGTTGACGCTCTGGTGAGCGCCTGCAAAGCGGCGAGATCGCCGAGGCCGACAAGGTGCGTGAGCGCGGTAGAGTAGAGAAAATCTCCCATGATGACGGAGATCTGGTGGCTGAAGAGCGCGTTGACGGTTGGCATTCCACGACGGAGCGCGGAGTGGTCGACGGCGTCGTCGTGCACCAGCGTCGCGAGATGAATCAGCTCGAGCGCGGCTGCCAGCATGACCGCCTTGTCTGTTCCCGCTTCCCCGCCTTCGACTTCGCTCGCCAGAAGCAGCAGCGTGGGACGAAACAGCTTTCCCCGCATCGCGAGCAGATGGGCGCTCACCTGCCCGACCAGCGGCATCTTGCTCGCCACGATAGTCGCCATCGCCTGCGAGACGTCATCGAGCTTTGATCGGACTGGAATCTGGATCGACTGGAGGGATACTCCACGCGCGACTGCGCCGTTCATTCTTGCTTTGTTTGCTGTGGCGTCCGCCCTCACTTGGAGGCGGCCTTGCTCATCTGCTTGAGGCGCTTGCCCACGTCGCGGAAATGCATGTCGATCGCAAATACACGGTGATAATACGCCGCGGCGTCGCGTGCTTTCTTGCCTTCTTCCGACGCGTACCCGAGCAGGTAGAGCACGCCGATGAGGTCCTCGTCTTCCATCCCTGGCTCGCGGAGTGCTCGGCCAAGAATACTGATCGCGACATCGTACTGATGACTGTCGATGAAACACTGTCCGAGCGCTTCGTAGGCGCGGATGCGATTGGTCGCGCCACGAAGTGCCTTCTGGAATTCGGCGATGGCTTCGTCGATCAGACCCATCTCTCGATACGCGATGCCGAGATCGTAGTGGCTGTCGAAATCCTCGTCGTCGACGTTGGCTGCGACTCCGGCCTTGAACTTCTCGAGCATGTCCGTGAAGTCAGCCTGCTCGTCCCCGACGCGCTTGTCATCTGCCGCGACCATGCGGTAGGACTTGGGACTCGCATCCTCGCGCAGCCAATCAGCGAGGTCGACGAGATTGTCGTCGCGGGAAGGATGTGAGGCATTCTGCTTCGGCGTCGCAGCACGCGGAACTTCGGCCGGCGGCGTTGGAACGCGCGGTGAAGCCGGTGGGGACGGGTCGCTTGGCTTCTTGCGCTGGAAGGGATTGATCGCTCGCTTCTCGTTCCGTGCCGGAGTTGCGGGCGGGGCCGGCTCAGGCTCTTTCTCCACGACGGGCTTGGGACGCGTTGGGCGGACAGGCACGACCTTGAGCTTGCTCTGCTTCAGCTGCTCAGGCGCGCGCGGCTTCTCGACTCTCCTTGCCTCTTCCTGCCTTGCTGCTTCGTTTCGCGCCGCCTCCTTTCTCGCCGCTTCCTGACTCGCTGCTTCCTGTCTCACCGTTTCCTGTCTCACCGTTTCCTGCCGCGCCGTTTCCTGTCGCGCCGTTTCGTGCCGCACTGTTTCCTGCCGCACCTCCTCCCGCTCCCGCTCGCGCTCCAGCTCCTCAGCTTCCTCGTCGTGCTCAGGCTCAGGCTCAGCTTCTTCGACAACTTCGTCTTCGACTTCGGGCTCGTCTAGCTCGACATCGTCGAGCTCGGTCGATCGAGCTTCGACCTCTTCTGGTTCGGGTGCCTCCTCTACGCCAGACTCGGCTTCGTGGTGGCCGAGGCCAGCCAGCGGATCGGCATCGTGGATATAGAAGCGGTCGTCCTCCAGGACGTTCAGTCCGGACAACGGATCCTGCGTGATCAGCGGCTCGCCGAGGCCAGGCTCCTGGAGGTCCGCGTCGGCTGAGATCAGACCTTCGACGGCTTCCGCTGCCACGGTCGCCTCTACCTCCGGATCGATCGCAAACGCATTCGGATCGGCCGACGACTCGAGTCCTTCGAGGGGAGGAATGACCTCTTCATCCAGGCTCAAATCGAATGCGGGCTCGATCTCGGTTATCGACGAGCCGGACTGAACCTCCAGCCCGGGAACCGGCAGGTTCGCGTCTTCGAGCTCGAACACAGTCAAAGGCTCGAGGTCCGGGAGTGGCTCGATATCGGGCAGCTGCTCGAACTCGGGCGACGGCTGAACGTGAGTCGGTGTTTTCGGGCGGGGACGCGCTTCGGGCGCGGGTGCGCGCTCGACGTGATCGAGCTTCGGGCGCGGCTTGGCGGGAGATGCGCCGACGTCGAGGAACACGAGTCCCCCAGCCTCCTGCGGTCGCGGAGCCTTGGATCGACGAGGCTCGACGCTCGGGTCGAGCGACTGCATTCGCTGCACCGTTGCTTCTGCTTCGCCGGATCGACCCTCTGCGTCGAGCGACTCGTGCAGAATCTGGAGCTGCTCGATCGCTTCGCTTTTCTTCCCCGCCTTGGCGAGCTGGTCGGCGAGCATCAACCGAATATCGTCCTGGCCCGGACAGAGATCGGCGAACTCCTGCAGCGCCTTGAACGCATCGGTGTCCTTGCCCGCCCGGTGCATGCGATCGGCGTACTCGAGGAAATTCTTTTTGGCGTCGCTGTTGAATCCCTTCTTCGCGGAGATCTTACCAAGCTTGTAGTAGATCTGGTGGCGCGCCGGCGCGTGGCGAAGAATCTTGTTGCAGAGCGCGATTGCGTTGTTGAGGTAGCCGCCCTCGGTGTAGAGGTCCACGGCCTGCTCGTAGTAGTTGACCGCCTGGTCCGCCTTGTTCAGGCGCAGGTAGAGATCGCCGACGCGGTTATAGACCGTGACGTCGGAATCCTCCTGACCCTCGGAATGCCCGATGATCTGGAGGTAGATCTCGAGAGCCTTATCGAACTGCTTCTTCTGCTCGAATTCGGCTGCCTTTTTCTTGAGCTTATCGGTGCTAGCTGACATTAAGGGCGGCCGGGCAAATAGGACTACCCGGGAGCTGACGCTTCCGGGGAACGAGAGTTCAAATTACTCCCTGTTTCGTAGGGGTGACAAGGCGCGCCCGCCTTCCACGTCCCGACACAAAGACGGGCGCCATACCAGTATGGCAACTCCCGCACGTCGCTGATCTGAAACAGGGCGAGGTCAGCCGAGAAACCGGGCGCAATCTGTCCGATCTCCCCTGCTAGCCCGACCGCAGCAGCCCCGTTGACTGTCGCCGCTACCAGAACCTCTGCGACGCTCATCCGTAGCTGGCTGACGCCGAGCGTCAACATGAGAGGAAAGTTAACGGTGGGAGACGTTCCGGGGTTGAAATCGGTCGCCAGCGCTACCGCCGCGCCAGCCTCGATCAGCGCCCGCGCGGGAGCCTGCTTCGGTTTGCCAAGGAAAAGCATCGTGCCGGGAAGCAGCGTTGCCACAGTGGGTGACTTGGCGATGGCGGAAATTCCCGCTTCGGAAATCGCCGCGAGATGGTCCGCCGATATCGCGCCGAGCGAGGCAGCGAGCTCCGCGCCGCCGCATGGCTCGAGCTCGTCGGCGTGAACCTTCAGTCCGAGTCCGGCCTTCCGCGATGCTTCGAGAATTCTGCGGGTCTCCTCGAGCGTGAACACGCCCGGCTCGCAGAAGACGTCCGCGAAGCGCGCGACGCCCTGCTCTTTCACCTTGGGGAGCATCTCGTTGATGAGGAGCTGAAGGAATTCGGCGCGACGCGAATCGGACGAGCGATATTCGTGGGGAATTTCGTGAGCGCCCAGCCACGTGGGGACAAGGCGCATCGGGATAGCCTCGGCCAGACGCTCCACGACACGCAACGCTTTCAGCTCGTCCTCGACCGAGAGGCCATAACCGCTCTTGATCTCCACGGTCGTCGTTCCGTACGACGCGAGCGACCGGAGGCGTGGAAGCGCGAGCTCGTACAGCTCGTCCTCGCTCCGCGCGCGAAAGTCACGGACCGACGCGTGAATGCCACCTCCCTGCGCGGCGATTTTCATGTAATCCAGCCTTCCGGCGCGCAGCTCCTGTTCCTCGAACCGCGGCTTCCCGAACACCGCGTGCGTGTGGGAATCGACGAGACCCGGAGTGAGCACGCCTCCGCGGCAATCGATGATCTCCGCATCTGTGAAACCCGGCTCGAGATCGCGCGCACTGCCAATCGCGGCGATCCGGCCACCACTGACGGCGACAGCCACGTTCTTGAGAATCCCGGCCTCGCGCATCTCGCTGCCCTTCCGCGCACGTGCCGGTCCGGCGCACGTGACGAGCTGCGCCGCGTTTACGAAGACGATGTCTCTCATGACAGAGCTACGCTGCGGAAAGCATTCCGACTTTGTCGCGGCGTCGATTGATGGGACTCAACCATGAACCAGCGCGAGCGGCTTGGGCGTTGCCATCACGTCGCGGACGCGAGAGAACCGAAGCGGCGCCTGCGCCTCACCGCGACAGGCATAGTAGCACGCATTGCAGTTGATGGGCTCGTACTTCCTGAATTCCGTCCAATGGAAATCGGTGGGAAAGTCGGGACACCGCTTCACCCGCCCCATGGGATCGATGTGAATCGTCCGCATTCCGGATCGGCACGGCTCGGTGATCTCGCCGCGTACGTAGCGGGGAATCTGCTCGAGATAGTAGTCGGAGTTGGTTATCACACCGCGCGTCTGCTTCTTGAACGCGAGCAGCTCGCGGATCACCTGCTCGAGGTGCTCCCTCTGTTCGCGCTCGATCGTTCCTTCGGCGTTTCCGTTCTTCGCCGCGGTGTAGCAGCTGAAATTCACGCCGCACCCCAGCTCCCTTGCGCGCGTGACCAACGGCACCAGCTGGTCGAGATTGTCGCGCTTGATGACGGTGTTGAACCTGATGCCCGTGATGCCCATCTCGCGCATGCGCGGGATCGCCTTCATGATCTTCGCGCTCAAGCCCGGGATTCCGCGCGCCTGATCATGCCGCTCGTCGAGGTAGTCGAGCGAGATATTGAACTGGTTGATTCCCGATTTCCACAGCGACCGCGCCCGATCGGCCGACAACATTCCGCCGTGCGTGAGCAGCGTCATGTACTTGAGGCTGATCGACTTGTTCACCGCCGATACGATGTCCTCGAGATCGCGCCGCAACGTCGGCTCACCGCCGGTGAACGTGATGAGCATCGGATTGAAGAAACGCGCGGCATCGGCAAAGCTGGTGAGCTCGCTCGCCTTGGCGGAGGGATCGGTCTTCCAGTAATCGCAGAAGCCGCAGCGCGCATTGCAGCGCATCGTCACCTCGAAATGCACGAGCACCGGACGACGCGTCACACTGAGGTACGCGTACTTCGCCAGGAATATTGGGACGTGCCAGGGTTTGAATTCGGAGGTAAGCATTAGATAGACATCACTTGCCACGGGGGCATCGGCAAATGGATCCCGTGATCCTTAGCCGTGGCAACAGCCGCCTCGTACCCGGCATCAGCGTGCCTCGCCACTCCGGTACCAGGATCATTGGTGAGAACCCGCTCGAGCCTGATCCGCATTTCGGGCGTTCCGTCCGCCACGATCACCTGCCCCGCGTGTAGGGAGTTGCCGATCCCTACTCCGCCGCCGTGATGGAATGAAACCCACGACGCTCCACTGGCCACGTTCAGCATAGCGTTGAGCAGCGGCCAGTCTGCGACTGCGTCACTCCCATCGCGCATCCCCTCCGTCTCGCGGAACGGCGACGCGACGCTCCCGGTGTCGAGATGGTCTCGGCCGATCGCGATCGGCGCGGATATCTCGCGCGAGGCAACGAGATCGTTGATCGCCATGCCGAATTTCGCGCGGTCGGATTGGCCCAACCAGCAGATCCGCGCCGGGAGTCCCTGAAACTTTATCTTCTTCTGTGCGAGCGAGATCCAGCGGCGAAGGTGTTGGTCGTTTGGGAAGAGTTCGAGGGCGAGATCGTCGGTGCGCTTGATGTCCTTCGCGTCTCCGGAGAGCGCCACCCAGCGGAACGGACCCTTTCCCTCGCAGAACAGCGGCCTGATGTACTCGGGCACGAATCCCGGGATGTCGAACGCGTTCGTCAAGCCGGCGTCGAATGCGACAGTGCGGATGTTGTTGCCATAATCGAACGTGACAGCACCACGCTGCTGCAGCTCCAGCATCGCCGTAACGTGACGCACCGCGGATTCTGTGGAGCGCCTTACGTACTCGTCCGGATCCTTGGCGCGCAGCTCGAGGGCCTCGTTCAGCGACATTCCAGCCGGCACGTACCCATTGAGCATGTCGTGCGCGCTGGTCTGGTCGGTGACGACATCGGGGACTACGCCACGAGCGACAAGCGCAGGCAGCACGTCCGCTGCGTTGCCAAGCAGGCCGATCGAGATCGCGTTCTTAGCCTGGACCGCCGCGGAAATGAGATCGAGCGCATCGTCCAGATCGCGGGCCTCGCGGTCGAGGTAGCCCGTCTTGAGTCTCTTCTCGATTCGAGAGTGATCGACTTCGACGATCAATGCGGCTGCTCCCTGCATCGTCGCCGCGAGCGGCTGCGCTCCACCCATCCCGCCGAGTCCGGCGGAGAGCACGAAGCGCCCGCTGAGCGTTCCCGCAAAATGTCGCTGCGCGACGGAGCCAAGTGTCTCGTACGTGCCCTGCACGATTCCCTGCGAGCCGATGTAGATCCACGAGCCAGCCGTCATCTGTCCGTACATCATCAGCCCTTTGCGCTCGAGCTCTCGAAAATGCTCCCACGTCGCCCAGCGCCCGACGAGATTGCTATTCGCAATCAACACGCGTGGCGCACCGGGGTGTGTCCGGAACACTCCGACGGGCTTTCCGCTTTGCACTAGCAAAGTCTCGTCGTTGGCGAGTGCCTCTAGCTCGCGGACTATGGCGTCATAGCATTCCCAGTTCCGCGCCGCTTTTCCGGTGCCACCATAAACGACCAGATCCTCCGGGCGCTCTGCCACATCCGGATCGAGATTGTTCATCAGCAGCCTCAGCGCGGCCTCCTGATGCCAGCCTTTGCACGAGATGCTGGTCCCGCGCGGCGCGTGAATAGGGCCGCGTGTCTCGCTGGGTTTTCCAGATTTCTTCGACGTCGGTTTTGTTTTCAGATCGCTCACGTCACAGTCCCGATGTCAGCGAAGCGCTGGCCCGAGACGGCGGCCATGAGAGCCGAGATGTCTCCGCTCAACACGCGATCACCCTCGAGACGCGGAACAATCTCGCGCACACGCTCGTGCGCCGTCCGAACACCTCGGCCGGGCTTGAGCGGCGCCCTGAAGTCGATCGCCTGCGCTCCGCACATCAGCTCGATCGCCAGGATGTTCTCCAGATTGCGGAGAACCCGTCGCGCCTTCCACGCGGCGCCCATAGCCATGGGGACGACGTCTTCCTTGCTGCCGTCGGTAGGAATCGTGTCGACGCTCGCCGGATGCGACAGCACCTTGCATTCGCTCGCCAGGGCGGCCGCCGTCACCTGCGCCATCATGAAGCCTGAATTCACGCCCGCGTCCGGCGAAAGGAATGCTGGCAGACCCTGATTCAGATCCGGGTGTACCAGGCGATCGATTCTCCGCTCAGCCATCGTCGCCAGATGTGTCAACACGATCGCGAGGAAATCGAGGGCCATCGCGACCGTCAGCCCATGAAAGTTTCCGCCGCTCAGCGTCTCACCATTCTCGAATACGAGTGGATTGTCGGTCGCCGCGTTCAGCTCGCGCGAGATCGCCTCGTCAATCCAGTCGAGCGCATCGAGCACCGGTCCGTGCACCTGAGGCATACAGCGCAACGAATAAGGATCCTGCACCCGCGGATCGCCGTGACGGTGTGACTCCCGCAGCTCGCTGTCGGCGAGAAGGTCGCGAAGCAGCGCGGCCGAGCGTGACTGTCCCTTCTGCCCGCGCGCGGCGTGGATGCGGTCGTCGAAGGCGACGGGAGTTCCAAGCAGACCTTCGAGCGACATCGCGCCGGCGACGTGGGCAGTCCGCCACAACGAGCGCGCACCGACGAGAGCGATGAGAGCGACCGCGGTGTGCGCCTGGGTGCCGTTTATGAGAGTGATCCCCTCCTTTGGCGCGAGCACCACCGGTTTTGCTCCGATCCGCTCGAGCACGTTCGCCGCTGACTCTTCCTTCCCTCCCTTGATCAGCGTTCCCTCTCCGATCAGAGAAAGCGCGAGGTGGGCGAGAGGCGCGAGATCTCCGCTGGCGCCGACGCTTCCCTGCTCCGGGATCGGCGGATAGACATCGGCATTGAGCATGTTGAGCAGCAGGTCCACCAGCTCCGGACGCGCGCCCGAGTAACCCTTGGCAATGACGTTGGCGCGCAACAGCATCATCGCGCGCACTTCCGGCTCGGGCAGACGATCGCCCACGCCCGACGCGTGGCTGCGCACGAGATTGACCTGCAGCTCGGCCAGCCTGTTCGGCGGGATCGCGATATCGGAGAGCTTGCCGAAGCCGGTGGTCACGCCGTAGACGACTTCATTTTTCTCGACGATTGCGTCGACGACCGCACGCGTTCGGAGCATCCGCTGCCGAGCTTTCGGTGAGAGGCCAACGCGAAGGCGCTCGACTGCAACGGCGTAAGCTTCATCGAGGGTGAGAGAGTCGCCATCGATGAGGAGTAGTTCGGTCACTTGGTTTTCTTCCCTGTATCGCGCTTCTTTCCAGTAGCGCGCTTCTTCCTGGCCGCCGGTTTCTTCTTGACACTGCGCACCACTACGCGCTCTTCGCGGTGCCATCTCCATCCAGCGGACCCAGGCTCGATCTCTACGCCGCCGAGCCAGCGAGATTGAGTGTTGATGTCCTGCCAGTTCTTGCGACCGGCTAGGACTTCTCGTCCGAGCGGCGTGACACTCAGCTCTCTCTTCACGAACTCGCGCGAGTTCTCCGCGGTCGGTGAGACAACCGCACCCCCATCGGCCCACGTCAAAAGCGGATTCCTGTTCCCGCTCAACCGCTCCAGGTACGAATAAAAGATTATGTCTCCGAGGAAGATGCTCTCCTGTTTGGTCGCGACTTCCATGAATGCTGCTACCGGAGTCGCGTGGCCCTCCTCGACGGCGGTGAGCGCTTCCCGCTCGGATCTGGAAAGTCCGTTCGTGAGCGAGGGGAACTCCTCGAGATGCCGCCAGAGGGCGAAGGCAAGATAAGGGAGCGCAGAGAGGTTCTCGCCAAGCAACCGCAGGATCCCCGACGGATCGCTCGAGCCGAATGCCTTCCACGCCTTCTGCGCCAGAGCGTACTGCGCCGCAGTCACTTGCTGCCGTGCCTTGTCACGCTTCAGCAGCTCTTCCCGTGATAATGGCGGGATATATCCGTCGACCTGGATCAGCGTCAGCTTCTTCGTCCG
>JAXDME010000125.1:0-2709 GCA_034666285.1 Gemmatimonadaceae bacterium
TCTTCGCCTCGCTCGGCGTAGCTGCGGCAATTGTGGCGCTCCATTTCATCGTGACGCGTCGACCACGCGCCGCATTTCTTCCTACGGCGCGGTTCGTTCCGGATACACGGGCGACTACGGTTGCGAAGGCAAGGCGTCCGTCGGATCTGCTGCTGATGCTCTTGCGGATTCTTGTCGTTATCGCGGCGGGCGCGGGGCTGGCGAAGCCGGTTCTCACTCCATCGCGAGGAGCCGAAGCGCGAGTGATTCTCGTCGACGTCTCGCGCTCGGGGCGCGACTCAATGTCGATTCGCGACAGTGTGCGGGCGACCTATCGAGCGGGAGACGGGATCGTCGTGTTCGACTCCTCGGCGCGCCTAATAGCGGGAAATGTTGGCGATACTATTGGAGCATTGAGGCCAAGTGACAGGCGCGGCAATCTGAGCGCCGCACTGATTGCAGCGCTGCGCGCGGGAAGCAGTCTTCGCGAGCGTGCGGACAGTCTCGAGCTGGTGATAGTGTCTCCATTTGCGCGAGAGGAGCTGGACGCGGCGACCGACAGCATTCGTGCGCTGTGGCCGGGGAAGGCTCGCCTCGTGAGAATTCGTCAGGTCCGCGATACCGTCAACGGAGCGGGAAAGCTGGAAACGAATGCCGACGCGAATGATCCGATGGCTATAACGGTTGGTTTGGCGCAGGACTCTGTGAATCGGCGGAGCTTGATCGATCGTACTCGCGCGGCGAAGGCGCCGTCGACGTCGTCGCCTGGTGGCGCGTTGATCGCCTGGCCCGCGTCGACTCGCCCGCGATTCGCGGTTCAACGCGCTGTGAGAGACACCGTTGGCGGCGTAACGGCGGGTGAATCGGTCGTCGTGTCCGCATTCGAGCGCCAATGGTCGTTTCCCGCAGATTCCTTGCGCGGTGGCGAAGTGATCGCACGGTGGATCGATGGTGATCCGGCGGCCATCGAGAAATCTGACGGCGCTGGATGCGTACGATCGGTGGCCGTTCCGGTGTCACTAGTGGGCGATCTCGCGATCAGAAAGGATTTCGTCCGCTTCGTTGCGTCGTTGTCCGGGCCGTGCTCCCGGATGACATCCTTAATTTCGGCCGATCCGTCCGTCTTGTTGAAGTTGGAAGGAAAGGGCGGCCTCGCTCCCCGTGCAGGGTTTCAACCGCTCAGCGACGCTCGCTCCGATCTTGCGCCCTGGCTTTTCGCGCTGGCAATCGTTGCAGCGATCGCCGAGCTCTTCGTGCGTCAGCGAGTGGAAAACGTGAAAGCGCTCGGCAGCTCGAATCAGCGCTCACCCGGCGAGTCGCGCGCAGCATGACGGCTATCGAGCGCGTTCGGCGCACTCAACGAATCCTCGGCGCCGTCGCGGTTACGCACGCCGTAGCCTGGGGATTGGCCGCGGCGCTCTTGATCGCAAGCGGGAGTGCATTTCTCCGGAATGGCTCCGCGGCGATCGTGGTCGCCGGCGCCGTGATCGGTCTGGCGATCGCCGTTGCCCTGCTGTGGCGTGCAAGGCATTCCCTGTCCACCAGCCGAGTCGCTTTGTGGATCGAAGAGCGAATCCCCGACCTACAGTACGCTCTCGTCACGGCGATGGAACAGAGTGGATCCCCCTTCGTGGACGAGATGGAGCGCGCCGCAGCTCGGCAGGACATAAACAGTGCGACACACGCCGCACTCCGCAAAGCTCTGCTGGGGCTGACCGCGCTCGCGATAGCCGCTTTACTACTATATGTATCCAAGTCAGACGTTGGTCGCGCAGCAGGCCTGTCGCGATTCGGCCACCGCAGTGGATCGCCGGACGTTCCAGCCGGAAGCAGACTCGAAGGAATTCAGGCAGTCGTTACGCCCCCGGCGTACACCGGCGAGCGAAGGGTCACTCTCGACGATCCCTCATCCATCGCCGCACTCACCGGAAGCATTATCGCCATTCGAGGAAAAGGCTCGGCGGCAGGCCTGACCGCATCTGCGTCGGTACCGACCAGAGTCTCCGAGACGAATGGAAGCTGGACCGTCTCGCTTCAGATGCCTGTAAAGCCCGCGGCCCTCACGCTCAAGGATCGGAGCTACGACCGCGTAATAGTCCTCGATGCTCGGACGGACGCGCCCCCGAAGATCACGCTCACTTCGCCGATTCGGGATACGACGCTTCGCAAAGCGCAGCTGCTGGTGCACCTCAACGCGACGGCCAGCGACGACATCGGCCTGAGCGCCGGTCACTTCGAATATCTCATCACCACCGGGTCGGGCGAAATCTTCAAAGCGCGCACGATCACCACGCCAATCGTGACCTTCGGCGGGTCGCGCAACGGCTCCGTCTCGGCAACGCTCGATCTCGCATCGCTCAAGCTCGCTGAAGGAGACATAGTGTCGATGCGCGCCGTTGCGCAGGACGGGAACACGCTCAGCGGACCAGGCATCGCCACGTCCGACACTCGAACGATCAGGATTGCGCGCGCCGGCGAGTACGATTCTCTCGCCGTCGATGCGGCAGCACCACCGCCGCTCGACACATCGGTGGTGAGTCAGCGGATGCTGATCCTGATGACAGAGAAGCTCGTTCGTGAACAGCCAAAGATCTCGCGGGACGAGTTGGTGAAGCGCTCCACCGAGATCGGCAACCTGGAGGACGATATTCGGAAGCGGGTTCGAGACATTCTCTCCGACGGAGAGGAATCGCCCGTGCAGCAGCAAGCCGGCGACCAGGCTGCAACTGT
>JAXDME010000126.1:0-3920 GCA_034666285.1 Gemmatimonadaceae bacterium
CTCAGCGCGACGTTCCGTTCCAGCTCCTTGAACAACCGCTCCCTGATCTGGCGCGAAGTCACGAATTTCCCGTCCTTGCCGGCGAACGGAGAGTTGTTGACCAGGAAATCCAC
Source organism: Gemmatimonadaceae bacterium (assembly GCA_034666285.1). Classification (GTDB taxonomy): domain Bacteria; phylum Gemmatimonadota; class Gemmatimonadetes; order Gemmatimonadales; family Gemmatimonadaceae; genus UBA4720. Next base: position 114 of record JAXDME010000126.1, read on the forward strand.
CGAGATTCCCGCCAGCCGCTCCGGGTGCTCCAGATCTGTCACGGTAAGCCCGATCTCGACTCCTTCCAGTCCGGCAAGCGCTACGATCTCTCCAGCGGAGGCCTGTGGAACCTCGATGCGATCGAGTCCCTCGTACGTGAACAATCTGGTCACGCGCGACTGCTCGGCCTTCTGCGATCCGTCGAGTGGCAATAGCGCAACGGCATCTCCGACGTTGATAGTCCCCCGCTCGATACGGCCGATGCCCAGGCGTCCGAGGTATGGTGAATGATCGATCGTCGAGATGAGCATCTGAAACGGGCCCGCATCATCATGTGGCGGCGCCGGAACGTGCTCTATGATCGCGTCGAAAAGCGGTGACAGATCAACTGGAGTCACTTCCATATCCATAGTTGCAACGCCTTCGCGCGCGGAGGCGTAGACGACCGTCGCGTCGAGCTGCGCCTCGTTTGCCTCGAGCTCGATGAGGAGGTCGAGAACCTCGTCGTGGACACGCATCGGGTCCGAGCCGGCCCGGTCGATCTTGTTGATCACCACGATCGGAGTACGATGAAGCGCGAGCGCCTTGCGCAGCACGAAGCGAGTCTGCGGCATTGGGCCATCGAACGCGTCGACTACGAGTAACACGCCATCGACCATCCGAAGAATCCGCTCTACTTCGCCACCAAAATCTGCGTGGCCCGGAGTGTCGACGATATTGATCTTGGTGCCTTTCCAGCGGATGGATGTGTTCTTCGCCAGAATGGTGATCCCGCGCTCGCGCTCCAGCGGATTGGAGTCCATCACACGCTCCATGACGACCTGATTCTCTCGGAATGCCCCGGCCTGCCGGAGCATTTTGTCCACTAGAGTCGTCTTGCCGTGATCGACGTGCGCGATAATCGCGATGTTTCTGAATTGCTGCTTTGCCATAGCCCTATAAGATAGCTAGGCGTGCAAGTGGCTCTCCCGCTCGAACATCTCTTCGCGCTCGAGCTGAATCGTGACATGATCGATGCCGAAAAGCCGCATCGCGTCGTGGACGTGCTCGAGTACGTGCTGGTGCTGTTCCGGCTGCCGTACGATGCAGTGCGCGCTCATTGCCACGACGGCCGGTGTGACAGCCCAGACGTGAAGATCGTGTACCGACTCGATACCAGGGATCGCTTCCAGCTGGCCCCGCACGGCGGGCAGCGGGATGTGCGCCGGGGTCGATTCCAGCAGGATATCCACCGATTCGCGGACCAGGCGCCAAGCCCCGCTCATGATGAGGACGGTCGTAAGAATCGAGGCGATCGGGTCCGCCATTAGCCAACCCGTGTAGCGAATCAGAATTGCCGCTCCAACCGTGCCGATGCTCGCCAGCAAATCTCCAAGGACGTGCAGATAGGCCCCGCGCGCGTTCATGTTGTCCGAAGAGCTGCTGACCAACACCCGCGCGGCAACCAGGTTGACGATCAATCCGGCCGCGGCAACCGCGAGCATCAAGCCACCTTTTATCTGCTGCGGCTCGCGCAAGCGGGTGACCGCCTCCCACAGAATCCAGGCCGAAATGAGCAACAGCGTTGCGCCATTCAGAAATGCGGCGAGAATCTCCCAGCGCAGGTAGCCGTACGTCTTGCGCGGAGTCTCTGGCTGCTTGCTGAACCATGCGACGAACAGTGCGAGCGCGAGCGCGGCAACATCGGTGAGCATGTGTCCGGCGTCCGCCAGCAGCGCGATCGAGTTCGAGAGAAACCCACCGATGACTTCGACGACGAGCAGCATTGCCGTCAGGACAAGCGCAATCCGCAGGCTCCGGACGGAAGCGTCGCCAGTGTGCAAGTGGCCAAGCCCGTGACTGTGGGACCCGCTATGCTGGTGTCCCTGACCGGGGATGTGGTAACTTGTGTCCGTGCTCGGTCGGCTGCTGGCCATAATTCTGCTCGTGCTCCTCAACGCGTTTTTCGTTGGCGCCGAGTTCGCTCTCGTCCGCTCCAGACGGACGCGCCTGGAGGCGATGACCCGTAGCGGGGACAAACTCGCCCGCTTCGCCGTTCGTGCCTCCTCAAATATCTCCCGCATACTGTCCGCCAGCCAGTTGGGCGTTACTCTGGCGAGGCTCGGCCTCGGCTGGGTTGCAGAGTCTACAGTGGGCGATGTGTTCGCGAGCATGTTTGGGAGGCTGCCGTTCGCGATCGAGATGTCGATGCGCCTCACGCTGGGCGCTACGCTGGCCATCGTCGTCGTCACGTATCTCCACGTCGTTTTCGGCGAGCTCACGCCAAAGGCTGCGGCGCTGAATCACCCGGAGGCTCTCGCGCGGTGGCTGGCGCCCCCGCTCCTGCTATTCGCGTGGATAACGACGCCATTCACGTATTTCCTCAACAAATCATCGCAGGTGATTCTGCGCGCGTTGGGTCAGGAGAAGGCCGGCTCTGAAGAAGCAGTGCACTCGCCGGAAGAAATCAGGCTGCTCGTGGAGCAATCGCAGGAAAGCGGGCAGATGCAGGCCCACGATGCCGATTTGATCGACGCGGTGTTCGAGTTCTCCGAGAAAAACGCGCGCGAAGTGATGACGCCGCGCACGGAACTCGTCGCACTGCCGGTCGAAGCGACGCTTTCGGAAGTATTGGGAGTGGTGCAGGAAAGCGGGCTATCAAGGTATCCCGTCTACGATGAGTCGATTGACAACATCATTGGCGTCGTACTCGCGAAGGATCTTCTCAGGCTGCTTGCTCCGCGCACGAACACCGACGCGTTCGATCTCCCGTCGATCATGCGCCCCGTGCACGTGATTCCGGGCTCGCGCGAGGTCGAAGAGGTTCTCGCCGATTTCAAGCGGCTCAAGGAACACATGGCCGTGGTACTCGACGAGTACGGCGGGACAGCCGGAGTCGTGACGATGGAAGATCTGCTCGAGGAAATCGTCGGAGAGATTCTCGACGAGTACGACACACCCGAAGACGCCGAGACTCCGCTTCACACCCGCGCCGGAGAGACATTGGTGCCGGGCAGCACCCACATCGGAGAGCTCAACGAGCATTTCAGCCTCAGCGTGCCCGACGAGGACTACACGACCATCGGCGGCTACGTTTTCGGCGTACTTGGCAGGCTGCCTGTGGTCGGCGACAGAGTGATCGCGGGCGGGGCGATCTTCACTGTGCGCGAGATGGATGGGCGGAGGATCGAGAGTCTGTCGGTCGATCTGCATTCCCTGGGCGACCGACGGACCGCGGAGCGCGAGATACAATCGACGCACACAGAAGCGTAGCCGCGATCATGCTCGAGGCATCCGCGCGGTTCTGACCGGCTATGTCGAGCGCGGTCCCGTGATCGGGAGACGTGCGCGGAAACGGAAGTCCCAGGGTGACATTTACCGCATTGCCGAACGACGCGACCTTGATTGCGGTCATCCCCACGTCGTGGTACGGCGCGATGACGGCGTCGAATTCCCCACGCATCGCTCGCACGAAAACCGTATCCGCGGGAAACGGGCCCTCGATTCCGGCAACGCGCGCGGCCGGCTCCAGAACGTTCGTATCCTCGCTGCCGAACCTGCCGCCGTCACCGGCGTGCGGATTGAGAGCACACAACGCAATCCGGGGCGAGTCGATTCCGAACCACGCCTGCAACCCAATCCGGGTGATGCGAGCTGCCTCGATAATGGAGCCCGCATTCAGGTTTTGGGTGACGCTGCGCAGCGGGATGTGGGTCGTTGCGAGCACGACCCGAAGCTTCTCCGACGCGAGCATCATCGCGACGCTCGACCCGGTGAGCGCTCCGAGCATCTCCGTGTGGCCGGGAAAGTCATAGCCCCCCGCCAGAAGTGCAGATTTATCGATCGGA
>JAXDME010000127.1:0-25677 GCA_034666285.1 Gemmatimonadaceae bacterium
GTCGGTGACAAGGTTCTCTACGGGAAGTACAGTGGAACCGAAGTCACGATCGACGCCGAGACATACCTGATCCTCCGCGAGTCCGATGTTCTCGCGGTCGTCGCCTAACCAGACACCTAAAGAGCGATTCATATGGCAGCCAAAGAACTACACTTCAATACAGATGCACGCGCGGCTCTCAAGCGCGGCGTCGATCAGCTCGCCGAAGCCGTAAAGGTGACGCTCGGTCCCAAGGGCCGTAATGTCGTCATCGACAAGAAGTTCGGCGCGCCGACCGTCACCAAGGACGGCGTCACGGTAGCAAAGGAGATCGAGCTTTCGGATCCGCTCGAGAACATGGGCGCGCAGATGGTGAAGGAAGTCGCTACCAAGACCAGCGACCTCGCCGGAGACGGCACCACCACCGCCACGGTTCTCGCGCAGGCGATCTTCCGTGAAGGCCTCAAGAATGTCACCGCTGGCGTGAACCCGATGGCGCTAAAGCGCGGCATCGATGCCGCCGTTAGCGCGATTGTCGAAGAGCTCAAGAAGATGAGCGTTCCCACCAAGGGTAAGAAGGAAATCGCCCAGGTCGGTTCCATCTCCGCGAACAACGACAAGGAGATCGGAGATCTGATCGCGGACGCGATGGAGAAGGTGGGCAAGGACGGCGTCATCACAGTCGAAGAGGCGAAGGGCCTCGAGACGACCCTGGAGACCGTGGAAGGAATGCAGTTTGACCGCGGATATCTCTCGCCGTATTTCGTCACCGATCCCGAGAAGATGGAAGCCGTGCTCGAGGACGCACTGATCCTCATTCACGACAAGAAAATCTCGTCCATGAAGGACCTCCTTCCGATCCTGGAGAAGGTCGCGCAGCTGGGCAAGCCGCTGCTGATCATCGCCGAGGACATCGAGGGTGAGGCGCTGGCTACTCTGGTAGTGAACAAGCTTCGCGGCACCCTCCGCGTGGCGTCCGTCAAGGCGCCAGGCTTCGGTGATCGTCGCAAGGCGATGCTCGAGGATATTGCCGTCCTTGCGGGCGGCCAGGTTATCTCCGAGGAAGTCGGATTCAAGCTGGAAAACGCGGTCGTGACCGATCTTGGTCGCGCCAAGCGTGTCGTCGTCGACAAGGAAACCACCACCATCATCGATGGTCAGGGCGACGAGGAGAAGATCAAGGGACGCATCAAGGAGCTGAAGGCCGCGATCGAGAAGACCACCTCCGATTACGACCGTGAGAAGCTGCAAGAGCGTCTGGCCAAGCTCGCTGGTGGCGTTGCGGTGATCAATGTCGGTGCCGCGACCGAGAGCGAGATGAAGGAGAAGAAGGCGAGAGTCGAAGACGCGCTCCATGCGACGCGTGCCGCCGTGGAAGAGGGAATCGTCCCGGGCGGTGGTGTGGCACTCGTGCGCGCGCAGAAGTCGCTCAAGGGTCTGAAGCTGGCGGAAGCCGACGAGCAGATCGGCGTCGACATCATCCGTCGCGCCATTGAGGAGCCGATGCGGATCATCGTGCAGAACGCCGGTGGTGAAGGCTCGATCGTAGTCGAGAAGATCCGTCAGTCGAAGGAGAACAACTACGGCTACAACGCTCTGACCGACGAGTACGAGGATCTGGTTGCGGCCGGTGTCATCGACCCGACCAAGGTTACGCGCACGGCGCTGCAGAACGCTGCGTCGATCGCGTCGCTGCTTCTGACGACCGAAGCGATCATCGTCGAGAAGAAGGAGCCAGCGGGCTCCGGTGCTCAGGGCGGCGGTGGCGCTCCGGGCGGAATGGGAGGGATGTACTAGTAGTCGCAGATCGGCTGTATCTAAAGCGGGAGTCGCGAAAGCGGCTCCCGCTTTTGTTTCAGTTGCCGTCGCCGGCCGCGATCGTCCCTTGACCGAGTATCCTGAACGCGATACTATTTCTGAACAATCGAAGTGCCCTGTGGTAATTTGCCGCGTATTGCAGCCACGTTAAATAAATGCTAAAAAGCGAGGAACGCCCGCGGCCACACAGTCGCGGGCGTTCTGCTTTTCGCGGAGTCCTTCAACCAGACTCCAGATGACTACCCAACAGCTCGCGTTAGACGCTACACCCTCACTCCGCGACGCGGTCGAAGTGCGTTACGAGATCGTCGGCCCGCGTGGGGCGCCGGTCATTGCGGTGCTCGGCGGGATTTCCGCCTCGAAGCACGTCACTTCCTCAGTTCCAGATCCGTCCCGCGGCTGGTGGGAAGACGTAGTCGGACCAGAGCGCGCAATTGACACAAGGCAATTTCAGGTCATTGGCATCGACTACGTAACCAGCGCAGAGAACAGCACACCAGTCACTACCACGGATCAGGCTGAAGCACTCGCAGCCGCATTGGACCAAACCGGGATTCACGCGCTTCACGCCGTGGTGGGCGCCTCGTACGGCGGAATGGTCGCACTCGCGTTTGGCGCGAGATTCCCGACCCGCGCCAAGCGTCTGATCGTGATCAGCGCGGCGCACGAGAGCGACCCGATCGCGACGGCGCTTCGTCATCTCCAGCGGCGAGTCGTCGAGCTTGGAAGCGCTGTTGGCCGCGAACGAGATGGTCTGGCGATCGCCCGGGGCATCGCGATAACGAGCTACCTGACGCCTCGTCATTTCGAGGAGCGCGTTGCCGGAGTTGATCGCAGCGACTCGCGCGCCGTCGAGGATCGCATTGGCAGCTACCTCAAGACGCGCGGAGACCAGTTCGCCGAGCAATGGACGCCCGAGCGGTACAACGCGCTGTCGCTTTCGCTCGATCTCCACAAGATCCGCCCGGAAGACATCGCCGTTCCCACGACAGTAATCGCGATCACGGGCGACCGTCTCGTCCCGGTGGCGCAGAGCCGCGAGCTCGCGCAACGGCTGGCCGGCCCGAGCCAGCTCATCGAGCTCGATTCATCACTTGGCCACGATGCGTTCCTCGGCGATTCTGGGCGCATTGCCCCGCTGATCAACGAGCTGCTGAGACTGAGACTGGAGGCGTTGTCATGACCGACGAGATCAGACGATCGCCAGCCCGGTCCCCACGGCGGCCGGCAACACGCGCCGTGCGTGCGGGCATAGCCACAGATCTGCACCATGGTGCGGTGGTGCCTCCCATCCACCTCTCTTCGACATTCGCCTTCGCAGGTTTCGGCAAGAAGGGGTTGTACGACTACACCCGCACTGGCAATCCGACTCGAGATCATCTCGCCAACGCGCTCGCAGAGCTCGAGGGCGGTGAGGGGGCTGTCGTGACGAGCACAGGGATGTCGGCGGTGGCTTTGGTGCTCCAGCTTGTGCGTCCTGGGGATCTCATCCTTGCCGCTCACGATTCTTACGGCGGTACTCATCGAATCCTGCGCTCGCTCGCTGCGCGCGGACAGTTCGATGTTGCATTCGTCGATCTTACCTGTGACTCCGCCGCCCAAACGGTGAAGTCGAGGCGGCCAAAGCTGCTGTGGATCGAAACGCCTAGTAATCCGTTGCTGAGAGTGACGGATCTGCGCTGTCTCATCGAAGCAGGGCACGAAGCAGGTTCTGTGGTAGCCGTGGACAACACGTTCCTCTCTCCCGCGCTCCAGCGTCCCATCGAATTCGGCGCAGACCTCGTCATCCATTCGACAACGAAGTACCTGAACGGACACAGCGATGTCGTTGGGGGTGCCGTCGTGGCCTCGGACGCAGCGCTCCTCGAGGAATTGGCGTGGTGGGCGAACTGCCTTGGAATCACGGGTGCTCCGTTCGACAGCTTCCTGACGCTGCGCGGAGTCCGGACGCTTCACGCGCGGATGCGATGTCACGAGGAGAACGCGGCGTGCGTGGTTGAGCTCCTGTCAAACCACGACGCGGTAAAGCGCGTCTACTACCCGGGCCTCAAATCGCACGCCGGCCACGATGTGGCAGCTTCGCAGCAGGATGGATTCGGCGCGATGGTGAGCTTCGAAGTGAAGGGCGGAATCGAAGGCGTGCAGCGCTTTGTCAACGCGTTGCAATGCTTCACGCTCGCCGAATCGCTCGGCGGTGTCGAGAGTTTGGTCGCCCATCCGGCGACGATGACTCATGCGTCCATGGATGCGAACGCACGAGCGATAGCGGGCATCGACGAAACCCTGCTGCGACTGTCCGTCGGAATCGAGCACGCCGACGACCTCGTTGCGGATATCGCCGCCGCACTGGATATTGCTGCCGCGCCCATTGATAATGGCTACGCCGAAACAGAAACTGCCAAAATTGGAGCTGCGGTGTGACGCTCGATAGCGAATGACCGGCTTTAAGATTCCCGCGCGGGAACACCGTTGGGTTCGCGCCGTGTGCTACGGATTCCTTGCGGAGCTGGCGACAGTTCTCACGATCATTCTGGTCGTACAGGCATATGTCCACCTGATCGCACACGGACTGACCGATGCAGACTACGCCTCGCTGGGACAGCGGGTTGGGGGCATCGTCGGCGTCGTCGGTGGGACGCTTTACACTTATCTCTTCGCGCGGCTGGTGATGCTCGGCCTCGCCGGCCGGTTCGTGGCGCACGGTGTTGTTCTCGCTCTGACAGCAATCGCATTCTCAGTCGCAGGATCGATCGCAGGACATCACGGTGTTCCGGCTGGATACATCCTCGCATCGGCTCTCAAGCTCGCGGCTGGGGCGCTCGCCGGATTCCTCTACGCGCGTTCCGATTCTCTGAATCGAAACGTCGTCTGAGGCAGAGGCATAACCCACCGGGCTGACGGAGCCAGCGACCTTCTCAGACTTTCTCGAAGATCCTCGATCTCTGTTCCGGGACTCGGCTGAATCGGGAGTGTCTGGGAACGGAAAAAATCTTCCCAATGCGCGACGATCACCTGTGAAGGCCTGAGCACCTTCAACAGGCTGTCGGGAGTATTGGGAACGTTAGAGGACGTCGCACCGCAGAGTATCGCGAGGTCTACCGCGCGCTCAGCCAGCACCTCGCTTGGCGGGAATCCCAGCGGTGGCTCACTCGGAGCGTCCTGAAAATAAATTCTGAAGACGGATTTTGTTCTCTCGTCGGACAGGATGTCGATCAGATATGCATAGGGCTCACCCAGCTTCCACTCGGCTGCGGTATGGGGCAAGCTGTCCAGATCGGCGTCAACCGAGCCGGAAGTGAAGAGGTAGCTGTTTTTCAGTGCGCGATAAGTCGGCGCATGGCCGGCCACGAGAGCCATGAACCGATACGCACTATCCGCTGTGTAGTACCACACGCCACGTCGACGGACCGACCCGGCTTGTGCGATGGAAATCGCTACCACTCGCTGGCCGTCATGCGCGCGCAGCGTCGAGTCGCCCATAAGCATGTGACGAACGGAAGGACCACCAAAAATTGTTGAGGCGGTCGCGCGCCTGTCAGCGATGTATGGGACGTCCATCAAATGGTCGTAGTGCCCATGTCCTACCAGGATCGCGGTAGCGCGATCCGCCGATCGTGGAAGGAGTCGCTCAATGATCGAGGTGTCGGATGAAATCCGGGGCGTACTGCGAAGCAGTCGACTGAATCGAGGCCTTACCATCCCCAGCGAAGGATTGCTGAAGAAAGGGGCCGTCAGCATCACTCGGCTGTGATGCTCTATGAGAAAGCCCGACACGCCAAGATAGGTGACGGTGATGACGCGGTTTGAATCTCCGCAGTCCGCTTCAGTACATCCAACTCCATGCGGATCGGATTCGATTTGCCTGGAGACTGTGATCGGCGGACGGCATCCGATCACCAGGAGCAACGCAATCCGGACTGCACTTTTTTGAAGCATAGGTGTGCCTCGCGGCCAACTTTGGGGAAGAAATCGGGCGTCAGGCTAACCCGAGGCCCGCCAACAGCTCCTGAAATCGGGGGTCGCCACTGATGCGATCATAGACCGGCGCTCTGATTCCAAACCCCAATGTACAATCTCGTGCGGAGCTCGCCTTTCCCAGCCACTCGAACGCGAGATCCGGCTGGCCCATGTTGGCGTAAATCCACGCAATCATTGTTGGTCCGACGTATTCACGCTGTGAGCGTTCGAGCAGCTCAGCAAGCACTTTCTGGGCGGATTGGTGTTCGCCGGCCATCGCGTAGACGACCGCCAGAAGTGCGCGCAGAAGATTGACCTCAGGCGAGAGAGCCAATCCTCGTTCCGCATGATTGATCGCGTCCTTGTACATCCCTTTCGCGGCGTAGGAGAGGGTCATTGCCAAGAGCGCGAGGAAGGATGTCCGGTCGCGCTCGAGTGCTCGCTGACATTCCGTGATGGCCTGGTCGTATTGCCGTCCGTGGTACGAGACGAGCGCGGCTATCCCGTTGGTGGCGGGCGAGAGCGGATCCAGCTCCACGCCGAGCGCGGCGGCCTCTGCTGCTTCGCGTTGCCTTTCGATGATGCTGAGCAACCAAGCATGAAAGCTGTGCGCGAGCGCGTAACGCGGGTTCAGGTCAATTGCATGCAGAAACGAAGATTCCGCAGCTTCCCAGTCCAGACTGAGTAGCTGTACGAAGCCGAGCGATGTGCGTGATTCTGCGAGGTCCGGAGCCAGCTCCACGGCACGCGTTGCCGCTGCGAGCGCCTTTGGAAGAGCCGACGACGGCGGCTGAAACCCCCAAAGTCCGGGCACGCTGTACGCATCCGCCAGCCCGTGATAAGCGAGCGCGTAATCAGGATCTTTGCCGAGCGCGTGCTGGTAGTGTCGGATGGCCTTCTCCAGCATTCCCCTGATATTCCATCGATACCAGCAGTGCCGGCCGCGCAGGTATAGCTCGTATGCCTCGACGTTCTCGGTGTGCCGCTTACCCAGCGCCTGGTCCTGCGCTGCGGTCAGCTTCACCTTCAACCGGTCGACGATGGTTCTCGCGATCTCGTCCTGTATTGCGAAAACGTCTTCGATTTCCCGGTCGTACCGCTCTGACCAGATGTGGTATCCATCGCGCGCATTTATCAGCTGAGCGCTGATGCGCACGCGCTGGCCCACTCGGCGCACGCTTCCCTGGAGGACGGTCTTCACGTTGAGCAGTTGTCCGATCTCGGTGATGTTCAGCGATTTCCCCTTGAGCGCGAACGTCGAGGTGCGGGCTGCAACTTTCAAAGTTGGAATACGCGAAAGAGCATTGAGAATCTCCTCCGTGATCCCGTCGGAGAAATATTCGTTGTCGCGATTTTCGCTCATATTCGCGAATGGTAGAACAGCGATGGATGGCTGATCGTTCTCGCGAACGCGACTCGCGGGAGCCGGAGTCGAGCGATAGGCTATCGGTTCGACCAGAGTTTGCGGTGGATTCGACTCAAGAGAGGTATGATCCGCAAGCGCGCGAACGAGATCCTCGGCACGGCCGAACCGGCCGTCCGCGTCGCGCGCCAGCGTTTTTGCAACAACCTCATCGAGCCAGAGTGGAATCTCTTTCCGAATTGCTGAAGGTCGAGGTGCCGCTTCGGTGAATCGCTTGACGAAGCCTTCCTTGCCCGCAAAAGGAGGCTTCCCGGTCAGCATCTCATAGAGAACGCATCCGAGACTGTAGATGTCGCTGCGCCCATCGAGTTGACGGTCTCCCATCAGCTGTTCCGGGCTCATGTACGCCGGCGTACCAGGTCCGCCCATGCCCGTGCGCGTGAGTTGCTGTACTCCGGCGACGTCGATGGCGCGCGCAATCCCGAAATCCGCGACGATGGCGTGCCCGCCGGAGAGGAGAATGTTCTCGGGCTTGATGTCGCGGTGAATTATCCCTTGGCCGTGAGCGTAGGAAAGCGCGTCCGCAGCTTCACCGCATATCCTGGTAGCGGCGTCGATTGGCAGGTGACGTTCGCGGCTCATTCTCAACCGCAAGGTTTCTCCGCTCACGTAGGGCATGAGGTAGTAGAGAAACGCTTCGAAATGTCCGGAGTCGTGGAGCGGCAGGATATTCGGATGCTGGAGCCGGGCGAGCATCCGAATCTCTCTGATGAATCGCAGCTCGCCTGTTTCGGAGCTGGGATCCGCGTTCAGAACCTTGAGGGCGAGTTTGCGGTCGTGCCTCGAGTCCTTTGCCAGGTAAACCGTTGCGAAGGCACCCTGGCCGATCTCGCGCTCGATTTCGTATCGTCCCGCAAGGGCAGCTCGGAGAGGGCCGATCGGATCCAGGGAATCTGCCATGGCGCCTTGGGACGGGGCTCGGCAAACATAGGCTGTAATGTTGGCGACAGCCAGTGTCGGTCCTAGGCGCTCACTCTCCGATCGTCAGCGACACCGGGTTGTCGAGATAAACGACCTGCTCCTCGCGCCTAGAATGGATGATCCTCCAGAACCAGTTCTCTCCGCGCGGCTGGCCACCGTGTTCCATGATCAACTTGGCCAGGTCGGCGACCTCGCTCGGGTCCATACGCAGGCAACCGTGTGACGCCGCGGAACCGAGGCTCTCGACGTCTCCGGTCCCGTGGATGTAATAATCCGGCTCCTGAAAGAAAATCTTCACGACCTTCATCGGATTACCGGGATCGCCCGGTCCTTTCGCGGTTTTTCCCTTTGCCCAGTCTGCATCTGGTGGCGGATGCCAGCTCGGATTCCACACGATTTTCCTGATGGTAAAGGTGCCGAGAGGAGTTGGATATTTGTCTTGGCCGACCGCGACCGCATAGGACTTGAGCGTGCTGTCTCCGCGGGTGACGAAGAGGATTCGCGCTCCCAGGTTCGCCTTGAGAACGAGCGGCGCCTCATGATCGGTAAGCGCTTGCGGGCTCGTGTCCCTTCCAGACGTGGGCGCGGAGCGCGGGAGCTCGATCTGGGCATGCGCGCAGCTCGCGAGCGGCCAAGCCAGCGTTAACGCGAGTAGCGCCAGAATCCGACGAATATTGGTCATTTGGGGAGTTTGGTTTGTGTTTTTGGGGGCGTCATGACTACATGTGATTACAAATGCCGTTCCACGGCGCCGACTCCGTTAGGAGGCTGGCCCGTACTACCTCACTTCTGCATTTTCTCCATTGACTGCTGTCCGTCCCCAATTCAAACCTGATCAGTGATGCTCTCCACTCGTCCATTCGCGGCTTTCCTCGCTCTTCTTGCCGGCGCGATCTCGTATCCAGCGGCGGCCCAGAAAGTCGACCCCTCACTCTACTCGAGCCTCGAATGGCGAATGATCGGGCCATTTCGGGGAGGCCGGACCATCGGCGCCACCGGCGTGCGGGGACAGCCCAACGTGTTTTACGTTGGCGTGAACAACGGTGGAGTATGGAAGACGACGGACTTTGGACGGGTGTGGACACCGATCTTCGACGTTCAAGCAACGGGCTCGATTGGAGACATCGCGGTTGCCCCGTCAAATCCGAACGTGATCTACGTTGGAACGGGCGAGGGTGTGCAGCGTCCCGATCTATCCACTGGAGATGGTGTCTACAAATCGACCGATGCCGGCAAGACGTGGCGTCACCTCGGCTTGCGCGATGGACAACAGATTGGCGGAGTGATCGTCGACCCGCGAGACGAGAATCGCGTCTTTGTTGCAGTGCTCGGACACCCGTACGGTCCCAACCCGGAGCGAGGCGTATACCGCTCGACCAATGGAGGCGAGACGTTCGAGCGTGTTCTGTACAAGGACGAGAACACCGGAGCGATTCAGGTCAGCTTTGATCCGACCAATCCTCAGATTGTGTTCGCGGCTCTATGGGCGGGCCGACAGGGTCCCTGGGAAAATGCATCGTGGAATGGACCGTTGAGCGGGCTGTTCAAGTCAATCGATGGAGGGACGACGTGGCGCCAACTGACTGCCGGGTTTCCCACCACCGCGCAGGGACTGGGAAGAATCGGATTCGCGATTGCTCCAAGCGATGCGCGGCGCATGTACGCCACCGTCGACGCTCCGACTCTCGGCGGTATCTATCGCTCTGACGACTCCGGCGAGAGCTGGCGTCGCACCAACGACGAGGTCCGCGTTTGGGGCCGCGCGTCTGACTTTGCCGAGGTGAAGGTGGATCCGCGCAATCCGGATGTGGTGTATTCGGCGAACACTTCGACGTATCGATCTGCCGACGGAGGAAGGACTTTCACGGCGATAAAAGGCGCGCCTGGAGGCGACGACTATCACCGCATCTGGATCAACCCCGACAATTCGGACATCATGCTGATCGCAAGCGATCAGGGCGCGACGATCACCGTGAACAGGGGAGCCACATGGAGCTCCTGGTACAACCAGCCAACCGCACAGTTTTACCACGTCATCACGGATAACCGAATCCCTTACTGGGTTTATGGCGGTCAGCAGGAGAGTGGCTCCGTCGGCACAGCGAGTCGCGGAGACTACGGTGCGATCACGTTCCGCGAGTGGAATCCGGTTGGAGCAGAAGAGTACGGGTACATCGCGCCAGACCCGCTGGATCCCAACATTATCTATGGCGGCAAGATCAGTCGGTTCGATCAACGCTCGCGTGAAGTTCAGAACATCAGTCCTGAGGCAGTTCGGTCGGGAAAGTACAGATTCCTCAGGACAGCTCCGATCATTTTCTCGACCGTCGATCCTCATGCTCTCTACTATGGCTCGAACGTTCTGTTCAAGACCGTCAATGGAGGCCACAGCTGGGACGTCATCAGCCCCGATCTGACCCGGCAGACCTACGACGTGCCGCCGAGCTACGGCATGTACACCGACGGGAATCTCGCGCGCGCCCAAAATCGCGGAGTGATCTATACCATCGCTCCGTCTTTCCGGAATGCAAACACTATCTGGACTGGCTCTGACGATGGGTCCATCCAGCTCACGCGCGACGGCGGAAAGACATGGAGCAATGTGACACCAGGCGCTCTAACTCCGTGGAGCAAGGTGTCACTGATGGAGGCATCGCATTTCGACGATCAGACAGCGTATGCCGCGATCAATCGCTTCAAGCTCGACGACCTGCGGCCGCATATCTATCGCACCCACGACGGGGGTGCGAGCTGGAAGGAAATCGTCAACGGACTTCCTGCCGATGAAGTCGTCAACTCGGTTCGTGAGGATCCTTTGCGCGCGGGGCTGTTGTTCGCGGGAACCGAGCGCGCTGTCTATTTCTCGTTGGACGACGGCGAGCAATGGCAACCGCTCCGACTCAATATGCCCGCCACGTCGATCCGCGATCTGGTAATTCATGATGACGACATAGTTGTCGGAACGCACGGGCGGTCGTTCTGGATTCTCGACGACATGACGCCGATCAGGCAGCTCGCGGCGAAGGCCTCGATATCGGAAAGTTTTCTTTTCAAGCCGAAGCTCACGTACCGCTTTCGGCGCAACAAGAACACCGACACTCCGCTTCCACCCGAGGAGCCCGCGGGAAAGAATCCGCCCGATGGCGCGATCATCAACTATCGACTGGGCTCGGATGCGCGCTCGCCTGTTGTTCTCGAGATCGTGAACAGTGCCGGCGCCGTCGTCCGCGCATTCTCGAGCGCTGACTCCGTTGAATCGATAGAGACGGATCTCAACGTCCCCTCCTATTGGCTGCGCCCTCCGCAACGACTTGCTACCAGGGCGGGTACGCATCGATTCGTGTGGGATCTGCATTACCCACCACCAAAGGTGCTGGGACACGATTATCCCATCTCTGCCATTTACGGTGATACTCCGCGTTATCCGCTTGGACCAGCGGTTCTTCCGGGCGAATTCACCGTTCGGCTAACCGTCAACGGCCGAACGTACTCCCAGCCGCTCACCGTGAAGATGGATCCCCGCGCGCCGATCACTGCTGCCGGCCTCCAACTGCAGCATGACATTGGGGTTCGAATGAACGACGCCATCAGCCGTGATTTTGCCGCGCTCGGCGAGGTACGGCGCCAGCGCGCGCTCCTGAAGACCCAGCGAGAAGGCGCCAAGGCTGGTGAGGTTGCAGATTCACTCGTCGCTCTCGATACGATTTTGGGGACGATCGAAACAGGTCCACGGACGGGGACAGCCGAGAACCTGGTCCGCTTGAATGAAGAGCTTGCCGGAATTCTTGACACGGTGGAGGGAGCCGATATGGATCCAACCACGCAGACTGTCGCGGCGGCGGCCGACCTGGGGCGTTCCCTCGTCTCAGTGCTGGCGCAATGGTCGGAGATCCAACGCACGCGACTTCACCACAAGTAACGGTAGATTAAAGTTGACTGCGCACTCGCTGCCGACGGAGAATTGAATGACGACGAGCAAGGAAACAGAGTGGATGAATCACCCGCGGCTGCGGAAGCTTGTCACCGCAGTCAACGAGCTCACTCTCGCTGAGCGCATCACGCTGGTCAAGGGGCTCGTCCCGGCGATCGCCGACGAGTTGTCCGACACCGAGTACGAAAAATTCGTTGACGCAATTCGTCTCAAAGGCGAGCGGTTTCACGAGGCGCAGGCGCATCCCGGAGAGGGAAGGGCCGAGCGGAAGATCAAGGGCGACCGGGACGTCGAGGGACGATAGGTTCGCTAAATCCCCAGCGCGAGCTGCACCGGTGCGTCGAGCGACGCCCTTGCAGTCCCGGTCCAGAACGGACCGACCACCTTGTCTTGCGAGGACGCCGTTAGCCGTCCTTTGAATCGTGCGCGCCGCAGCGCATCTCCCACCGTCTGGAGCGCAGTGCGGGGATTGTTGCACTTCTCGCTCAGGTGCGCGAGCACAATGTTGTTGAGGCCCGAGTGAATGCTCTGGCTCGCGGCCTGAGCGGCGACGCGATTGCTCAGATGCCCGAAGTTTCCACCGATCCGCCGCTGTAACGAAGGCGGATACGGACCGGCTCGCAGCATCGCTTCGTCGTGGTTCGCTTCGAGCACCAAAATGTCGAGCTTGTCGAGTGCGCGGGACACGCTTTCCGTAACGTGCCCGAGGTCGTAAACAATTCCGGCACGCGCGCCTTCGCCGATGGAGGTCACGATTACCGCAATCGGCTCGTTGGCGTCATGTGAGACAGGAACTGTCTCGAGGTGAAAATCGCCAACGACCACGCTGCTCTTGCGCGGTGTGATAATCGCGCGCAATCCCGCCCAGCTTGGGCACATCATCCGCGTGCCCGCGGTGGAAACGATCGTCCAACCCCACTTTTTCGCCGCTGCGGCGACGCCCTTCATGTGATCAGTGTGCTCGTGCGTGACAACCACCGCTTCGATTGATTCCGGAGAGATGCCGGCTATCGCGAGGCGCTGCTTCAGCACGCGCGGAGCGAAACCGGCATCGATGAGGATGCGCGAACGCTCCGTCTGCACGAGGACGGCATTACCACTGCTTCCACTTCCAAGGACCCACAGGTTCATCAGCTACTCCATCGCCTCTTGTGCGCCTCACCAAGCTGCTTTCGCGCCTTGTCGCTGAGCTTTACATGCCGCCGTGACATCACGCGCTCCGCCACGACAAGAAATCTAGTGACGTCGTACGTCTCGTAGGGCTCAGCGTCGCCCCATGCAAACGGAGGAACGACTCGCGGTGGCATCTTCGCGCCGAACACGTTGGCACCAGCTCCAATCACGGATCCGGTGCTCAACATTGTCCCGATACCCGTCTTGGCGTGGTCGCCGAAGAATGTTCCGAGAAACTGCTGCCCGGTATCTCGCAAACCGCTCGGAGTCCAGAGCTGAACCGGACCGTAGGTATTCTTGAGGTTGCTGGTCGTGGTCATCGCGCCGAGGTTCACCCACCGCCCGAGGTAGGAATGTCCGACGAAGCCCGCGTGGCCCTTGTTGCTGTGACCCAGGACGATCGTGTTGCTGAACTCTCCCCGGATTTTGCAATGGTCGCCGATCGACGAGCCGACGACCTTATCGCCGAGTACCTGAGAGTCGCGCCCTATCGCAATCGGGCCGACCAGATGGGTGAACGGGGCGATCACGGCGCCTTTGCGAATCAGGATCGGACCAACGGAAGCATCGAGGACGACCTGAGGGCCGATCTCAGCGCCTTCCTCGATGTAGACTTTTTCTTTGCCGACAACAGTCACATCGAGAGGAGCGCGTAACGTCAGCGTTTCCGCTCTGTGAGGAATATCCTCGATGAGCTGCTCGGTCAGCGATCCTACCAGGTCCCATACATCGTTTACCCAGCGACCTTTGATCTTCTTGCCGCCGAGGCTCGTTTGAATGGAGCCAATGTCGATCGAGCCGTCCGCGAACTGCGACACGGGCATCGATCTCGCGAGCCGGACGGCTGCGGCCATCCCGTCGCACATCAGCAGGTCGAACCTGTCCAGCCGTACGTCGAGCGGAACCACGCACCGTGAGTTCACGATGATGGAGCCCGCTGGAATTTCGGATTTGGCGGCTACCGCAGGTGGAGCGCTCCCTTCCTCGAAGTTTGCGAGATGGGTCGACCCGATAAATCCGGCGCTGGAGAAGGATGTAGCGCGCTCCCAGCGTTTGCGGATCAGAGAAGTGCCCGCCCTCAGCTCCGACACAGGGCGAGTGAGCGCGAACGGCTCGAATTGGCGGGCCCGCACGTCATCATAGAAGTAGAGTGAGCTCATGACCCCTCCAACTGAGCCGCGGAAATTGACTCGATCAATCGCTTCAAATCTGAGGCCTTGTCAGTTGTTGTCACCAAGGTCAGCCCGTCCTTGGTGACAACTACCAGATCGCTGACGCCGTACATCACGACCTGACCCGAGTCGGCGTGCACGACATTGTCAGAGCAATCGAGAAGGTGGGCATCGCCCGTCGTAACGTTGCCGAACTCGTCCTTGCTCCGCACTCTGCTCAGCGCTGCCCATGTCCCGACATCGTCCCAGCCGAAATCGCCCGGTACGACCATGACCTTGTCGCTGCGCTCGAGGATGCCGACGTCGACAGAAACGGGCATGATCACACTCGCGAAGAACTTCGACGCATCGCCGTCCCTCCCATGGCGGAGAGCTGCAGCGAGCTCGGGCGTGTGCCGGTCCACCTCATCGAGAAAATCCCCAACGCGCCACACGAAAATCCCCGAATTCCAGAGGTAGCCGTTGTTCCGCATTTCTTCCGCGCGCGCGCGATCCGGCTTCTCGATGAAGCGTTTTACCACCGACGGTTTGCCGTTGCCGGTATCCGTTGGCTGTATATACCCGAATCCGGGATCAGCCCGCGTGGGCACGATCCCGACCGTCACCAAAGACTCGGTCGCGATAGCGACCTTCTCCGCCTCGAGCAGCGTGTCCCTGAATCGTTCGTCGTCGGCAATTGCCCAGTCTGCGTGAACGCAGATCATTACTGCGTTGCGGCCTTCACGACGCTCGATCGAGAGTGCAGCCCAGGTGAGTGCGGCTGCCGTACCAGCAGGCTGAGGCTCGGCGATGATGTTCTCGCGCGGAACTTCAGGTATCAGCTTGCCGATTGCCTTTGTTAGGCGTGCGCTCGTAAGAATGACTGTGTGCTTGGCATCGACGATCGGTCTGAGTCTGGATACACTGTCGTGGAGCAACGGCTTCTCCGTCACCAGGGGCAGAAGCTGTTTAGGCTTCTCTGGTGTGCTGAGTGGCCAGAATCGCGAGCCGGTACCGCCGGCCAGAACCACCGCCCAGCGGCTCACTCGCCGATTATTCCCGCTTCGTCAGGCGCTCCCGTGAGACGCGCGACGAGCGCGTAAAGCTTTTTCGGGCTGAACGGCTTGGTGAGGAACTGCGTGGCGCCCAGGGCGAGCGCATCTCGCTCGTGTTTGGCGTCACCCCCGGCAGTGAGGATAATGCAGGGCAGCGAGCTGAACCGCTCCTGCGCGCGAACCTCCCGCAGAACATCGAGCCCGCTCAACTTCGGCATCATCAGGTCGAGCAACGCGAGATCGACGTGCTCATCGCCGTTGAGGAAGTCGAGCGCTTCCTGTCCGTCATAGGCAAGGGTGACTTTGAACGGACCTTGCTCGAGCTTCATCTTGATGATGCGCCCGATGTGCGGCTCGTCGTCAGCGACGAGGATATGGCAGAGTCTGGGCGTTGGATCAGTCATGAATCAGATCAGTGAAGCAATGTTTCCGCGATAGCGTCGCACGTCGAATAGTAATCCTCCCAGGTCGGCGGAAGGTCTCAGAAGAACCAGCAGGAGCGTCTCATCAGCGAGAGCGGCAATGATCGCGTATCCCTTCTGGTGCTCGAGAATGGCGGTGTTCATCGGACCTTGCAGCGTTGCCTTTCCGAGACTCTCGGCTTCGGTCACCAGCGCGGGAACCCGAGCGGCAAGGTCTTCCGTGTTGAGACCGGGGGCAGCGAACCCTTCTATCAGAAGGCCGTCCTTACCCAGTACCAGAACGGCGTCAACTCCGGGACGCTGGCGAAGCGCGCTCGTAAAATCTCTGATGTTGGGCATTTGATAGGGAAGAAGTTGCGAAGCTAGGAAGCACAAAGAGTGAAGTCAAGCAGGGCAATCGCTTGAACTGTCATAAGTTACGGGGTATTATCGAGAAGCAACCCCTCCAGTTCCCCATCTGTCTCATAATTGCATGAAAGCTCGCCTCGCCCCCCTCGCGACGATATGTGTCCTGACCGTTCTAAATGCCTGCGGAAATGTTGCCAGCCTCAAGGCAACCATACCGACATACGTCGACACGCTATCGCTGTGGTCGCTGTCCGGAACTCCGCCCTCGTATCCCAGCGGAATCTCGATCACCACGAGGCAGATAGTGCGCGTGGACGGGTTCGCCGGTTTCGATATAGCGTTCGATATCAACTCGGATGGGCGAACGGTGGTTTATCCGGTCAAGCTCGTCGTTGCCGTTCCCGGCGGTTCGCGTCCCGTTGGTCTTCAAAGAGCTTCCGGCTCTTTCGAGACGGTCCTGCAAGCGCCGAGCACCGGCTTCGAGACTGATTCTGCGCTCGTGATGGCGCCGGGTGAAGTCGTCGTCGTTCAGTCGCCGCACAATGGGTCGGGTGACATCTGCCAGTTCTCGATCTCGCCCAACATCTACGCCAAGATCGCGGTCGACAGCGTCAATCTCGCGACGAGAATCAACTATCTCCGAATGGGATTCGATCCGAACAGCGGATTCCGTTCCTTCGCTGCCGGCATACCCACGAGCTGATTCGTGCACGACCTGAGGATGGTGCGCGAGCACATCGACGCACTTCGCGCTGGCATGTCGCGGCGCGGCGCGCTGGATGCGCTCTCGCCGACCATCGACCGCGCCGTAGCTCTGGACAAGAGCCGGCGCGAAACCATTCAGGCCGTCGAGGAGCGAAAGGCAGCACGCAACGCCGTCACACAGCAGGTCGGCCAGCGAAAGCGGGCCGGTGAGGCCGCCGACGATCTTCAGCAGCGGTCCCGCGACCTGGGCGACGAGATCACGCGACTCGATCGCGAGCTGGCCGAAATGGAGACGGAGCTGTCGACCATACTCCTCGAATTGCCCAACGTCACGCTCGATCAGGTGCCGGCTGGCGGGGAGGAACGCAACGAAGTGGTTCGCACCTGGGGGGAGCCGCGAGAAGGAGCCTCGGTCGAGCCGCATTGGGAAATCGGAACGAAGCTGGGGCTCGTCGATTTCGAGCGCGGCGCAAAGATCAGCGGATCCGGATTTATCGTCTTTCGTAGAGCCGGCGCGCGGCTCGTGCGCTCGCTGATGAATCTGATGCTCGATGTCCACAGTGGTCAGCACGGTTACGATGAGACCTGGGTACCTGTGGTCGTAAACCGCGCCAGCATGATCGGTACCGGACAGCTTCCGAAGTTCGAGGATGACATGTACACCCTCAAAGGCGATGACATCTTCCTGATTCCAACCGCGGAAGTCCCGCTCACCAATCTCTACCGCGAGGAGATCATACCCGAGTCGGAGCTCCCGAAAGCGCTCACCGCCTATTCTCCGTGCTTCCGGCGCGAAGCAGGCGCCGCCGGAAAGGATACCCGTGGCTTGCTGCGTGTACATGAATTCGACAAGGTCGAGCTGGTGCGGTTCGTCACGCCCGAGACGTCGAGCGAACAGTTGGAGCTACTGACCGCCCACGCCGAAAAGATTCTTCAGCTGCTCGAGCTGCCTTATCGTGTGATTCGACTCGCCTCGGGGGACACAGGATTCGCCAGCGCGCACACCTACGATCTCGAAGTCTACGCGCCGGGCGTAGGGAAGTGGCTCGAGGTTTCCTCGTGCAGCAACTTCACGGATTTCCAGGCGAGGCGCGCCAACATTCGGTACAAGCCAGCAGACGGCGGCAAGCCGCGCTTTGTTCACACGCTCAATGGCTCTGGTCTGGCCTTTCCGCGCATTATCGCCTCAATTCTCGAGCACCATCAGCAGGCGGATGGCAGTGTGCGCGTCCCCGCTGCGCTCAGCAAGTATCTCGGCCTCGAGCGCCTCCCTTAGGCGATGCGCCGGCTCGCTCCGGTAACGCTCATTACGATCGGCGTTCTTGCGCTCCTTACGTGGTACGTGATTTACACGCGAGGAGTGGTGAGGGAGCTGCGTCAGGAAGCGTCGCGCGTCGGGTTGATGTACGCTCGCGTGTACAAAGGTCTTACGGATCAGAATCCCGACGCGGCCACCGCTGCTCTGTTCGATCTGTCCAGACAGATCCGTGAGTCGGGCGTCCCGATGATCCTCACCGACGAGCAGGGAAAACCTACCGACAATGCGAATCTGCCATTCACCGCTTCGGTCAGCTCCAAGCAGACTCGCGACTATGTACTCGAGCTCGACAGGCAGAACGCGCCGATAGTCGAGCCGGGTGTCGGTGCGGTCCACTATGGAAATACCCCGCTCGTTCGCGGTCTCATTCTGATTCCCGTCCTGCAGTCGATCCTGATCGCCATGGTGCTCCTCGCCGGCGCATACGCGTTGCGCACACGCGGCAGAGCGGATCGGGAACAGATCTGGGCGGGAATGGCGCGCGAATCCGCGCATCAGCTCGGCACGCCGCTCTCGAGCATTAGCGGCTGGATCGAACTCCTCAGGGAGTCAGAGCCGGAGCCGATGACGTCGGCGGCACTGGATCACATGGAGACCGATCTCGAGCGCCTCAAGCGCGTCGCGCACCGGTTCGAGAGAATCGGCAGACCGCCGCGTCAGGAGCCGGTTGATCTCGGTATCCTCGTGGATCACGTCGCCACTTACTTCCGCGCGCGAGTCCCGACACTGGCGCAGCGCGTGACGGTCGCCTCCTCACACCAGGGAGATCTCGTGGTTCAGGGTGACCCGGTGCTTTTGGAGTGGGCGCTCGAATCTTTGACAAAGAATGCCATCGACGCGCTTGCCGGCCGGGATGGAAAGGTCGAGATCTCCGCGCAAGCGCTCCCAGAAGGGAGAGTACGAGTGCGAGTCTCCGACGATGGGCCAGGGGTACCGCGAGAGATTCGCCACCAGATCTTCGAGCCAGGATTCTCCACCAAGGAGAAGGGATGGGGGATCGGCCTTTCCCTTGCGCGCCGCATCGTGCGCGACAGTCACGGGGGCGAGCTGCTCCTCATACCGTCAGAGCGAGGGGCCACATTCGACATGGTACTCGGCTGACGCATCGGAATTGCCGCTCGCCGACGCATCTAGGTTCGGCCCATGGGATCGACGTGCCGAATGGGATATCTTGAGATGATGCCCGAATCATCAGAATCGACAGACATCGCCGTAGCCGAGCGCGCCGAGCCACTTTCAGGACTCAATCCCGCACAACGCGAAGCGGTTCTCCACTTCGAGGGACCCATGCTTGTTCTCGCGGGCGCGGGATCGGGTAAGACTCGGGTTCTCACCGCCCGCATCGCGCGCCTCATCGAGCACCACGGCGTCGATCCGTCGCGCATCCTTGCGGTGACATTCACGAACAAGGCTGCGGGCGAGATGCGGGAGCGAATCGCCCGCTTGCTCGGAGAGGATCCGAAGGGCATGTGGAGCGGGACCTTCCACGCAATCGGCGCACGCATCCTTCGCAGCGCAGCGAAACACGTCGGCCGCACCTCCAGCTTCACGATCTACGACGAGGACGATTCTCTCGGCGTCGTCAAACGTATCATGGAGAGACACCGGATTTCGCCGAAACAGTGGAGTCCCAAGGTGATCTCGTCACTCATCTCGGACGCCAAGAACGCGCTCGTTCCTGCCGCCGAGTACGAGTCACTGGCGATGGACCCGGTGTCCCGGGCGGCGGCGACGGTCTATCGCGATCTGGAAACCACGCTACGCGCGGCAAACGCTGTGAGCTTCGACGATCTGCTCGTCCTGCCGGTTGAAATCTTCCGCAAGGACGAGTCGGTGCTCGCGCGATATCGAGACCGCTTCCAGTTCATTCTCGTCGACGAGTATCAGGACACCAACCGTGCGCAGTTCCAGTTCATCAAACTGCTAGGGAGCGCCCACGGAAACGTCGTCGTTGTCGGTGACGACGACCAGTCTATTTATGGCTGGCGCGGAGCCGATATACGAAACATCCTCGATTTCGAGAAGGAGTTCGCCTCGGCGAAGCTGGTTCGGCTGGAGGAGAACTATCGATCGACGCCCGACATCCTGCATGTGGCCAACGCCGCGATCACCCAGAACGTGGGACGGAAAGGGAAGACTCTCCGTGCCACGCGTCCGGCCGGCGAGGCGGTGACTGTGGTCGCGGCGCTGGACGAGCGCGACGAAGCGGACTGGGTCCTCGAAGAAATCAAGTCCCGACGCAATCAGGAAAATCGCGGCCTCAGCGAGTTCGCGGTTCTGTATCGGACCAATGCGCAAAGCAGGGCACTCGAAGATGCGCTGCGACGCGATGCGATCCCGTACCGTCTCGTTGGATCGGTGCGCTTTTACGACCGGCGCGAGATACGCGATCTGATGGCGTATCTCAAGCTCATCGCGAACCCATCGGACGAAGAGGCTTTTCGTCGGGCAATCGCGGTTCCCAAACGGGGAATTGGTGATGCGACTGTCGATCTCCTGGCGGCGAACGCGCGCGAATCCGGATTTACGCTTTTCGAGGTCGCGTCGCGCGCGGAGCTCCAGGAATCGTTGCGTCCCGCCGCTCGCAATGCGCTCGCCGAGTTCAGTCGAATCGTAGGGAGCTTGCGGGAGCGTGCCAAGGACACGAGTGTCGACGTTCTAATCCAGGAGCTCGTTTCCGAGATCAAGTACGTCGATTACCTGGCGGCCGAGGGGCCGGAGTCAGCGCGGGATCGAGTCGAGAACGTCAGCGCTTTGATAAACGGCGCCGCGGAGACTGTCATCGATGACGGCGGTGAGGTCGGCCTTACTCCGCTCGACCACTTCCTGCAGCGGGCGATGCTCGTCGCCGGCGCTGACGCGCTCGATCCTTCGGCTGATGCCGTCACGCTCATGACGCTCCACAACGCCAAGGGACTGGAGTATCCGGTCGTATTTCTCACCGGCCTTGAAGACGGACTCTTTCCGCTGTCGCAGTCGTTCGACGACCCTCCCAAGCTTGAGGAGGAGCGCCGACTTTTCTACGTGGGCATCACTCGCGCCGAGGAGAAGCTCTTTCTCTCCTTCACCGAGATGCGGCGGAGGAATGGAGAGCTTCTACCTTCGATCAAGTCGAGATTTCTGAAGGAGATCGCGTCGGCTCCGCTCGAAGAGAGAAAAACTCTTCGCGTCACTGCGATGGGCCGGGGTACATCCGGACGCGGAACGGGATTCCAGAGCGGCTCCTATCCGGCCAGGCGTACCCACGACGTGCCGTCGTGGCGAAAAGTGGCGATCACCGAGGCCGAGCTATCACAGGACGAGCCGCGCTACGTGAAGGGAGAGCGCGTCAAGCACAAGCTATTCGGAGACGGCTCCATCGCCGAGCTTTCCGGTGTCGGACGCGAAGTGAAAGCGGTCATAGACTTCGACGATGAGAGCGTCGGCAGGAAGACCATCAAGCTTGCGTACACCACCCTCGAGCGCGGACAGGAATAATGGCCGTTACCCGCGATGACGTGCTTCACATCGCCGAGCTCGCGCGGCTCGGCATCGACCCCGCGCGTGCCGACGAGCTGACGAAGGAGCTCAGCGCCATTCTCTCCCACATGGAGGTGCTGTCGCACGTGGATACGACAGCGGTCTCGACAACCGCGGGAGTTGGCGCCGGAGGCACTCCCCTGCGTCCCGATATTGGTGTGCCGGGCGTTTCGTCGGCTGCACGCGCGTCGATCGCTCCAGTAATGCGCGACGGGTTCTTCATCGTTCCACGCCTTGCGACTCACGAGGATTCCGGCGAGAGCACAGCTTGAGCGTCGAGAACTACACACACCTCGGCGCTGCTCAGATCGCGTCGAGCGTGCGGGCTGGCGATGCATCGCCAGCGGACATGGTCCGCGCTTCGTTCAATCGGGCGACGGAGATTGGAGCCGGCCACGACGAGCTCAACATCTTCCTGCACTCCGACGAGAAGGGCAGCGTCGAGGAAGCCGAACAGATGCAGACGCGGATTCGGGGCGCCAGTGACATAGGCGTGCTTGCCGGTGTGCCCGTCGCGATCAAGGACAACATTGCCTCGCTCGGCCTGCCTACTACTTGCGGGTCGAAGATCCTCAAAGGATACGTCAGTCCGTTCGAATCGACTGCAGTGGCGCGCCTCCGCGCGAACGGCGCTTTGGTAGTCGCGAAGACCAACATGGACGAATTCGCGATGGGATCCTCAACGGAGAACAGCGCCTTCGGCCCCACGCGAAACCCACTCGACGTGCGATGCGTGCCGGGCGGATCGTCCGGTGGATCTGCAGCAGCCGTCGCGGCGGGAATCACTCCGATCGCGCTCGGATCCGAGACCGGTGGCTCCGTTCGTCAGCCCGCCGCTTTTTGCGGTGTAGTCGGCGTGAAACCCACTTACGGTCGGGTAAGCCGATACGGGCTCGTGGCGTTTGCATCCTCGCTTGATCAAATCGGAGTGCTCGGCCGCACGGTAGACGACGCGGCGCTCGGCCTGGAGAGCATTGCCGGCTTCGACAAGATGGATTCCACGAGCTCGGACGCTGATGTCCCGATCTATCGGCTAGCCGCATTGGGCAAGCCTGCGCCGGAGGCGCGGAACCCGGATACAGAAGCGATTCGCATTGGGCGGAGCCCTGTTCCGCTTCCACCTCCCCCCGGTCCGTCGACGCTCGAAGGTGTCGTCATCGGCAAGCCCAAAGAGTACTTCCCAGATTCGCTCGATCCGGAAATCGCGAGACTGTGCGAGCGCGCCTTCGATCGGTTCAGATCGATGGGCGCAACCGTCAGGGACGTTTCGCTGCCGCGTTCCCCGCTGGCAATTCCTGTCTACTACATCCTCGCGCCCGCGGAAGCGTCGTCCAACCTCGCGCGCTTCGATGGAGTGCGGTACGGATTGCGCGTAGATCCGGGCAAAGGCCTCAAGGCCATGTACGAGGCAACTCGCTCCGAAGGGTTCGGCCCCGAAGTAACGCGTCGAATTCTGCTCGGCACCTACGTTCTCTCTGCAGGTTACTACGACGCCTACTATAAAAAGGCTCAGGCCGTAAGAACGCTGATCGCGGATGATTTTCGCGCGGTGTTCACGAGCGGAGTGCACGCGATCTTCACTCCTACCACTCCGACGACGGCGTTCCCGATCGGCGCAATAAGCGACCCCTACGAGATGTACCTGAACGACATCTTCACCGTCACGGCAAATCTCGCGGGTGTTCCAGCCATCTCGGTGCCAATAGGCAGAGTCCGCAGGCTCCCCGTAGGCGGTCAGATCATCACCGCGCATTTCGACGAGTATGAAATGTTTCGCGTCGCGTACGCGCTCGAGGCGGGCCTCGGCGCAGAGGCGCATCAGTGAGCCAGGGACGCTACGAGATGGTGGTCGGACTCGAGGTTCATGTCCAGTTGAAGACGCGCACCAAAGCGTTTTGCGGATGCTCGACCGATTTCGGCGCGCCTCCGAATGTGAACACCTGCCCGGTTTGTCTGGCCCTTCCTGGTGCGCTGCCAGTACTCAACGAGCACGCCGTCGAGCTCGCCGTGCGTGCGGCGCTCGGACTTGGCTGCAGAATTGATCCGATCTCGGTTTTCGCGCGCAAGAACTATTTCTATCCGGATCTTCCGAAGGGTTATCAGATCTCGCAATTCGATCAGCCGCTCGCCGTTGGTGGGTCGGTGGTAATCGGGCAATCGGACAAGGGGACGGATCTCCGCGTCGGGATCACCCGCCTCCATATGGAAGAGGACGCCGGCAAGTCGATCCATGATCGCTATCCGGGCGAAACGGCCATCGATCTCAACCGCGCCGGCGTGCCGCTGATCGAGATCGTGAGTGAGCCGGACATTCGGACCTCCGCCGATGCGGGCTCGTATCTGCGGACGTTGAAGCAAATCCTCCAGTACCTTGACGTCAGCGATGTGAGCATGGAGGAGGGTAGCCTGCGCGTCGACGCGAACATAAGCGTCCGTCCGCCGGGTCAGACGAAACTCGGGACTAAAACCGAAGTGAAGAACATGAACTCCTTCTCCGCGGTCGAGAAGGCGCTCGAGGCCGAGTACGCGCGCCAGTGTGGGTTGCTCGATTCCGGTGGGAGAGTCGAGCAGCAGACACTGCTGTGGGACGGTGCAAAGGAAACGATCAGACCAAGCCGCACCAAGGAGGGAAGTCACGACTATCGCTACTTTCCCGAGCCCGACCTTCGTCCACTCATGCTCGACTCGAAATGGGTGGATAAAGCGCGAAAGGATCTACCCGAGCTTCCAGCAGCGAGAAAAGCGCGGCTCGCAACGGAGTACGGACTTCCGCCAGTAGAAGTGGAGCAGCTCACCGCCGATCCCGCGCTCGCCGAGTATTTCGAGGAAGTCGCGCGCGCGGCGGGCGATGGAAAGGCCGCCTACAACTGGGTGATGGGCGAAGTCCAGGCGACATTGCGAAGCTCGGGCGAGAAAATCGGTCTCTTTCGCGTCCGACCGGCGGATCTCGCCCAACTGATCACTCTGGTGCGGGACGGAACCATCAGCCACACGGCGGGGAAGCGTGTCTTCACCCAAATGGTCGAGACGGGAAAACCGGCGGCGCAAATCGCCGCGGATGAAGGACTCGTTCAGGTCGGAGATGAGAGTGCGATCGCCACGTGGGTGGACGAGGTCCTCAACGAGCATCCCGATGAAGCCGCGCGATATCTTGCCGGCGAAAAAAAGTTGCAGGGGGTACTGGTCGGCTTCGTCATGAAAAAATCAAAAGGGCGCGCCGATCCGAAGCGGGTGAATCAGCTGCTCTCGAGCCGGGGCGGGTAGAGCGGCTCGGGCAGCTTCACGGCGAACTCCAGCTTCGTCGGTGGCATCCCGAAGTGGTGCTGCGCCTGCTCGAGAACGTGTTCCTCTCCGCCCCGTCTGAGCGCTGCTCTCCTGACTTTCTTCGCTTCGCGGAGTGGGTTGGTCCCCGCTGGGTCTAGCTTGTACGGCTCGGCGTGGTCCAGACGCGTCATCAGATCGATGATGTAGTCGAACGCGCGACCCATATACGTCTCTACTTCGCGCTCGGCGAGATCCCAGCGGCTCTTCTCCTCGACGAGATGGAATATCCGCTGCCATGACTCGCTGTCCGCAACGTATACCATTCCGCGGAAAATTCGGCGATTGGTGGGGGTACTGAAGATCGTTGGACTCAGAATGCGATCGAGATGCTCGTCGGAGTGAGTGTGATCGCGCAGGATAAGCTGCTTCGCCGTGCGGCTGAATCGTTCGCCGATATGCATGTCGAAGCGACTCTCCCAGTAGCTGTGGCCCAGCGCGGCGGTCGACGACGTGATTGTGAGCTGGTGCGGGACGAAGTAGTTGTGCGCAACGGAATCGGCCGCGAGGTGGGCAAGGTAGCCGAGGCCAAACGCGCGCAGTGGCTCGGACTCGGCGTTATTGTGGATCTCGAAGCCGACGTTCCAGGAGTGACAATGCCTGCCGGCAGCTGCGTATTTCTTGGCGATGCTCGTG